>JAZDJN010000036.1:0-15520 GCA_043803945.1 bacterium
ACGTGTTAGTCGCCATTGTGAAAAAAGAACTCGGACTCAAACAATCACTCTACACAATTCTACAGATTTTAAGCATAACTCTTTTTCAGAAAGACCCTTTGTATCAAGCACTTACACCAATTGATCTACAAATTCATAACCCTTGCCCTGCTAACCAGTTGAATTTATTCAACTTTTAACCGGACAGTAGTGCACTGAGTCACTGAGGCACTGAGAGTCTTTCTCCGTGTCTCCGTGGTTTTTTTTACCACTGAGACACTGAGGCATTGAGAGTCTTTCTCCGTGTCTCTGTGTCTCTGTGGTTTTTTTTACCACTGAGGCACTGAGAGTATCACAAAACCATTCGTCGTATTCCTTCTTTTAGTACCGGCACATAGAAATTCAAGATAAAGCCAACCTTAATACCTGATAATTTCAAATACGTCAACAACTGTGCTTCATGTACCGGCGCGATTGCATCAACGCACTTCAGTTCGATGACGACACGATGATCGACGACAATATCCATCCGATAACCGCATTCAAGCTTCACACCCTTATATTCAACCGGAAGAGGCCGTTGTCTCTCGAACGGGATTTGCTGCAGCTCCAGTTCGCGACAGAGACATTCTTCATAAACACTTTCCAGCAATCCCGGACCCAACGATCGATGAACTTCAATAGCCGCTGCCAGAATTTTATCTGTTAATTCCTTTTCGTATAACATCTTTCCCCCCTATTTTTCTTTTCTCCGTGTCTTCGTGTCTCCGTGGTTTTTTTAACCACTGAGTCATTCAATTAAACCGTTTCTTATAGCATACAGCGTCAGATCCGCATTCTTCCGCATTCCCATTTTTTCGAGGATGCGCGCACGATAGGTACTGACAGTTTTACCGCTGAGAAAAATCTCATGGGCAATTTCCGTCACAGATTTTCCTTTTGCAAGCAGACACATGATCTGGAATTCCCGTTCTGAAAGTTTCTCGTGCGGTGTTCTATCAAGGTCTTTCTTGTCGCTAAAGAGATATTTTTCTGCAAGATCGGCGGAAATATATCTGCCGCCGGCAGAAATTTTCCTGATTGCAGATGCCAATTCTTCATACGCACTGTCTTTCGATAGGTACCCCGATGCACCCAAGCGCAACGCACGAGCTGCATATTGTGTTTGCGGGAAGATGCTGAGAACAAGAACGTGTGTCTTAATATTTTTTCTCTTCAGCGTTTGGAGGATATCAAGCCCGCTTAATCCCGGCATCGAGATATCGAGTATCACCAAGTCGTATCCGGATGATTCAATTTTCTCCAGAGCTTCCTGGCCGTCACTGGCTGTTTCGACGACCGAGACCTCATCGAGCCTGTTGACAATGTCTTTTAAGCCTTCCCGTACAACTAAATGATCGTCGGCAATGAGTACTTTCATTATTCCCTCTCTAAAGGGATAATGACTGTTACTTCTGTACCCTGAGGTTGAAGGGAAGTTATTTCTACTCTTCCGTTAAATTTTCTTGTTCGTTCACGCATTCCGATGATCCCGAGCGATTTATTCGAGTTGATTTTATGCTCATCGATACCGATACCATTATCAATGATTTCGAGGATAAGATCGTTCTTCCTTTGATGAAGCTTGACTTCGACAATCGTGGCGTTTGCATGACGCACAACGTTCGTCAATGCCTCCTGTGTCACTCGAAAGAGGGTGAGGTTGATCTGCATATTGTGAGATTGGATTTCTTCAAGATCTGAGTCGCATCGGATACCGGTTCGTTTTTCGAATTCTTCACAATACCATTCAATTGCAGGGATTAATCCTAAATCTTCTAATATATCCGGACGGAGCTCGGAAGCGATTTTCTGAACATCTCGAATGGTGTTGTTCACGATATCGATCATTCGAGCCAATTTCGTTTCAATCTCACCCGTCAGGGAAACGTTGTCATGCAGCCAGTTCATATCGATCTTTAATGCGGTTAACGATTGACCCAGCTCATCATGAATTTCTCTCGAAATTCTTGCCCGATCGTTCTCTAACGCTTCGACGAGATGCTGGCTGAATTGTTCTAGTTGTGCCTTGGATTGTCTGAGCAGATCCTCTGCCTGCTTGCGTTCGGTGATGTCCCGGGCAGTCGTGTGCAAGTAGTTCTCTCCCGCAATCGACACACATTTGTTGTTGAACTCTGTGTATACTTTCACGCCATCAGGCCGCAGGATCTTTGCCTCGCTCAGGATCTGTTCTCCACCCCAGATTCGCTGATGATATGTCGTGTACACATCCAAATCGGGCTGATCGTAAAGATCGGGAATTCGCATTCCGAGTAACTGCTGATGCGAGTATCCTGTGAGAGCACATGCTGCACTGTTAACCGCAACAAATCGAGAATCTTGATCTGAAATGAACACGGCATCGCGTGAGCCTTCAAAGATTGCCTCTTGCCATGCGAGAGCTTGTTTGAGGTTATCATCCGTACGTATGCGCTCGGTGATGTCGATCGAAACCGTGGAAAGTTGCTCCACCTCGCCGCTCGGCGACTTGTTGGCCAAAAGGGTCATCAAAACCGGAGTCTCACGGCCGTTCCGGTCCAGGAAAGCGGATCTGCCTGTCCACATACCGACGTTGATGGCAGTGGGGATAATCTCGTCGCGTAACAGCTTGTACGCCCACTCTGGATGAACATCGGCTATCTTGAGTTGGGACACGTCCTCCTGAGCCTGGACGCCGACCATCTTCCGTCCGGCAGGATTGATGTAGAGGATGTGGGTATCCTTGGCATCAGCGAAACCCACGAAACCGGGCGTCGCGTCAAGTAGGGCTACCAGGAACACCCGGGTTTGCTCTGCCCGCTTCCGTTCGGTGATGTCGCGGGCAGTTGTAAACAACAAGACCTTTCCCGCTACCAGTACTCTACGGATAGTGGTTTCGAGAAACACATAAGTACCGGATATAGTCCTATACCTATATTCCACATTTGTAAAAGCGGACGTGTCTCTTTCCATTGTATGAAATGCGTCGAGGAACAGGGCGCGGTCCTCAGAATGAATCTTCTCAAAGGGATCACCCAGTGTTTCTGGTGTGTATCCCAGTGTATTCTGCCATGCTGGGTTAGCCCATAGGATCTTTCCACTTTCGTTGGCAACTGTCAACAAGTCGTGCGAATGTTCAAACATTTTTCGGAAACGCTCCTGGCTCTCGCGCAGAGCCTCCTCCGCCCGCTTGCGATCGGTGATGTTTTCCACGACACTAAGAATCCGTGGAATCTTACCATCTTGTGCATATAAAGGCACAGTGCGGAAAAGCTGGTGCTGGCTATTGAAAAAGAGCTCGAATGATTGCCCTTGACCTTCGAACGTTTTCAAATAGTGTTCGCGTATAACGGGCGTTTGGTCGCCAAAGATCTGTTCGAGCTTCATGCCAACGAATTCATACGGATTCAGATTCTGTTTCTTGAATTCCTGCCCCGCAGTAAAACTGATTGTCAGGTCTTTTTCAATGATGGAGAGATAGGAATTCGGATAGTTCTCAGCAATTGTGCGCAAAAGCGCTTCGCTCTCTTGCAGCGCTGCTTCCGCGAGCTTACGCTCGGTGACGTCGCGGATATTCATAACAAAGCCGTCAACCGCCGGATTATCAAAAAGATTATTGCCGAGACCTTCAAGAACACGCTCCGAGCCATCCTTATGACGCATGCGAAATGAGTTGGGAATAACAGTATCCTTTATGAGAATTGCTTTACCAAAATCAGCAATAGCGCGCGGGAGGTCGATTGGTTGAATAAAGCTACCCACGCTTTTACCAATCAGTTCCTCTTGTGTATACCCAAGATAACGCTCAATAGAAGGACTTACATATTTTATAATCGCTTTCTTATTCACAATAATAATAATGTCCAAGGTATTCTCAGTGACTGCTTTAAAATATTCTTCGCTTCTCTTGATTGCCTCCTCCGCCTTTTTGCGCGCGGTAATGTCGCGGACAACAACCTGCGTGGCCGCCTTGCCTTGATAAGTGATGGGAATTCCGGCGACCTCTACATCAATCGTCGTTCCGTCAAACTTGATAAACTTTTCTTCAGCGAGCGGTGCGTTTTCCCCTTCTTCCGTTTGCCCGACGCGCTGAACGATGCTGTCTCGATAAGCTGGATGGACAACGTCGAGAATCGGCTTCCCAACCAGTTCTTGGGGGTCATTTGCGCCTATGAGTTTCACACTAGCCGGGTTTACGTAAACGAATTTGCCCTGTTGATGGACCACAATTGCATCGGGAGACATTTCGACCAAATTGCGATACCGCTCCTCACTCTCGCGCAGCGCCTCCTCTATCTGCTTGCGCTCGGTGTCATCGAATAAATAGCCTTGGAGCTCGACCAGTTCGCCTCTCTCATCGAACACACCGCGAACATTCTCGATGATATGCACATCGGTGCCGTCGTGTCGCTTCAACCACGCTTCCTGAAATTCCAGGAATCCGTTTTCTCGGACCGATTGAAGGAATAATGAACGCGCGCCCGGGCTCGGGTACAGCTCATGCGTATTAGTTGCGAGCGCATCGTCAACGGACTTGAACCGGAAGACGTGAGCAAAGGCAGCGTTGCAGGCGATCAGCTTTCCTGCTGGAGTTGAAATATAGTCGCCCGCTAGATCTCCCTCGAAGAGTCTGCGATATCGCTCCTCCGATGCACGCAACATATCCTCAGCGCGCTTGTTCTCCAATTCGGCGAGCTTGCGCTCGGTGATATCGTGGATGAACATGCTCGTTCTTTCGTTTCCGCGAGAATCCTTGAAAACCTTTGTGGATACCATACCGGGGAAGATCGTGCCGTCTTTTCTGAGTAAGTTTATTTCACCGTTGAATTGCCCTGTTCTGCTTCTCACTTCAAGAGCCGCTTGCAGGCGCGGGTCGTTTGTATCTACAATTCCTCCTCTGCCAAGTTTTATGATTTCACTTTCGCTCCTTCCGAAAATCCGGCATGCTTCTGGATTAGCGGAATAAATCGTACCATCCGGTTTTGTGAACAAGATTGCTACTCCACTGTTTTCAAAAAGCAGACGATAACGCTCTTCACTCTCCCGCAACGCTCCTTCTGCCAGCTTTCTTTCGGTGATATCCTGAAGAACACCCAATGAACCGATTGATTTGCCCTGTTCATTCAAAATTTGTACCGCTGAATCGTTGATCCAGCGTATCTCTCCATTCCTGGTTCTAATCCGAATATCGGCAAGCCATTTCTTGATTGTACCGGCTCCTGCAAGCTTTCCTGCTTCCTCAAAGCTTATTCCGGTTGCATCTCCAAGCATTTCTGCATCCAACCGGATCTCGTTCCATAGCGAAGGAACAAATTCTTCAGCAGCGTATCCGGTAAATTGCAGAATACCTTCCCCTATGAATGAATATCTCTCTTGATCATCGTATCGGAGATACGGAACTGCTTTTACCTGGATTAGAGCGCTTCGATACCGGTCATGCAATTCGATTATTTCTCTTTGACCTCTTTTGCGTTTGGTAATGTCGCGCACGATGGCAGACATCGCTGCTGGCTGTCCGGCATTATCGCGGACGAGAGACACGCGCAACTCTACCGGGAAGACACTGCCGTCTTTGCGGCGGTATTCCTTCTCATAAACACCGGAAAAGCCTTGAGTCAAAATCTGCTCCTGGAGAATGCTCGCCTCGAAAGCGTGCCACTTTTGCGGCGTGATATCCAGATAGGTCAACTGGCGTATTTCGGACTCTGAATAGCCCAGCATCTCTCGATAGGTCTGGTTGCATTCCAGAATGTGCCCGGCCATGTCCACCAACACGAATGCGTCGGTCATGGTTTCGTAGAGCCGGCGGTATTTCAATTCGGATTGTTGTAGCGCCTCCTCAATCCGCTTGCGCTCGGTGATGTCTGCGGCGATCCCCACCAGTCCGAGCGGCTGTCCCTTCTCATTGCGGACAACGGAGGTAGAAAGACTGATCGGAAATTCAGTTCCGTCTTTTTTTCGGTTGACAAGCTCACCTTGCCAACCGTTTTGAAGCGTTGCACTTAGAATTTTATCAGTCGCCGGTTCAGTGGTCGGTGAACGGACAATAGCAATAGGCTTACCGATAAGCTCATCTGCAGCGTAACCATACGTTCTCAAGAAGGCGTCATTAACAAAGAGAATCTTGTTTTCCGCATCGGTGATACTAACACATTCACCAATACTCCGAAGTGCGTGCGCAACGATGGCAATCGACTCCTCCGCACGTTTGCGGTCGGTGATATCGGCCATAAGGGCCAAGGTATGGACGACATTGTCGGCGGTTGTTAATGTGGAAGTAGAAATTGATAATATTTTCTTTTGGCCGTCTTTACGCGTTATCTCCCATTCTTCGGTGACAAGATTATCTCCTTTGCGCATCATGCTCATGCGCTCTTTTGCCTTTTCCTGAAGCTTTGGATCTGGGTACATGCTCTGATACCATCCCTGATGGTTGATCTCCTCCATTGTGTAGCCGGTAATCTCATCCATGCGACTGTTCCATACCGTAAATCCAACATAAGGATAGTCGGCAATTTCATGACACACAGCTATCCCTTCAGCGGTGTTATCAATGACGGAATTACGGAATGAAGCTGCATCTTTTAACTTCTGCTCCACCCGCTTGCCTGCCTGTTCGGCAGACAGGCGCTCGGTGATGTCAACCACTGCAATGTTGCACTCTTGCTCTTCACTGCCAGGCGTTGCCTCAATGTGTACAAAACGCTGTTTATTCCCTCCATGGAGCGAAGTCTCGCAATTTAATTCTGTTTTGCTTTCAAATACTTTCTGCAGGAATTCATTGAAGGCCGGGCGCGAGTTTTCAGAAACGAAAAATCCGAAACGACGTTTCAATAATTTTGAGCATTCGAGGCCGAGCAGAAGAGCGCCTGTGAGGTTTGCCTTACAGATCGTACCATCGCGTTTAAGGGTTAGATAACCCGTCGGAGCAAAATTGTAGAAGTCGATGTATTGCTTCAGTTCCTGTTCTACCTCTTCCCTCGATTGCTGTAGTTCCTCCTTCATCATCTCCAGCTCGATTTGATGAATCTGTAGTTCTTGCACCAGCCGAAGTAATTCTTCTTTCGTTCCCGGGAGGGTTTTTTCCTTCGAAATCTTCTTCAACCGTTTCTCTGCCTTGCGGCGAAGCTCTGTGGTATCCATGAAGGTGGTGTTTTTCTTTTTCATAATTCGTTTTCCTTCGTGTACCTTCGTGGTATTCAACCTCGTTTTCGGTGCTATAAAGAGAAGGAGCTAAGTCATAACAGCCCTGGCTATAAATCTACTACTATAAATATAACTACGTAGTATGGTAGATACAACCAGTCGCAAATAATCCCAAAGTATTATTCTTTCCAGACTTTTTCTCTCTGCCTTTAATAAGGCTTAGTGTAGAAGTTACAAACTCCCTCAATGACCATCCTGTCATTTGTACAGAAGAATACAACGAAGTTTCTGGCACTATTCTGGAAGCAAGCCTTGTAACTAAACTTTACCCTGATACTGGAGAATATATGACCCTGATAAGCCCAGCCTCAACATTTAATCCGGCGGGGATCGCACTCCGCTCCCAGGTCCAAAGCGAATCCGAACTATTCTTCGATGCCGCACTTCTGACAAAGATTCTCAATGCAGTCCCCGATATTATCCTTGTTCTTAACAACCATCGTCAGATTGTCTATTCAAATGAAAGTTTGCTCCATGCCCTCGAACTAAGTACGTCGAATGGTGTCCTGGGGTTGCGGCCTGGAGATGTGCTCCAATGCGCCCATGCAGAAGAGAGTGATGGTGGTTGCGGCACCACAGAATTCTGTCAAATGTGTGGTGTGGAGCAGGCTTTTCTCGAAGCTCAACGCAAAAATGAATCAATTCAGGAATGCCGGATATTGCGAAAACGGCTCAATCCGCTCGACATGCGTGTATGGGCCGTGGCGCTTCATCTCAAAGGTAAAGACTATATCGTCGTTGCTCTTGCCGATATAAGCCACGAAAAACGCCGGCGTATTTTAGAGCGGATATTCTTTCATGATGTTCTCAATACAGCCGGAGGATTATTCGGATTCGCTGAATTGCTAAAAGATGCAAATCCGGAGGAACGGGAAGAATATACCGCAATTATGCACCAGCTTTCAGCACAGCTTATCGATGAAATCCAATCGCAACGCGATCTTGCTGCGGCAGAAAACAATGACCTTGTCACAACATTCACCTCGGTTCATTCTCTAATGCTCCTTCAGGAAACAGCAAGGTTCTACCAGCGTCACGTCGCGGCGTTTTCAAAAGTGATCAATATCGATAAATCATCAGAAAATATTGGACTAACGACCGACCGAACTCTGCTAAAAAGAGTAATTGGCAATATGATCAAGAACGCGCTTGAAGCAAACAAAGAAAGCGAGACCGTCACGGTTGGGTGTCGAAGAGAAAGTGGCGAGATAGTATTCTGGGTCCATAATGTTGGATTTATCCCGAACGATGTTCAGCTTCAGCTTTTCCAGCGCTCTTTTTCCACCAAAGGCGCCAATCGCGGTCTCGGCACCTATAGCATCAAACTATTGACGGAACGATATATTCAAGGGAGCGTAAGTTTTGAATCATCTCTAAAAACCGGAACAACATTTTATCTTCACATTCCCCTCTCAATAGAACAGCCAAAGAAAGTTGATGAATCCCGGTTATTGGATAACACTCAACCCAAATCAGTCAAATCAGGTTATAAATTATCCTCCAAAGAAGCGGATCAAGCTGTTTTAATAGAAAAGTAGAGGCGGTCTATTAATTAGGGTGGCAGGGACCAATCTCTGCCATAGAACAATCCCTCAGTTGCAGGAATAACTTTTCTGAGTATAAATTAAGATGAATTTTCTTCTTCTCACCTTGCGTTTGAAGCATAACATCCTTCTCACTACCACTTACCTTGTCACAGATTGTAGATTCTACAACACAAGCCCTAAATCGCCTCTTAGAACTATATACCAAATCCATCTTTTATTGGCACGCCTTATGAATGCAATAAGTAGAACAATGGAAACAAACCCTGAGGCTCTAATGCAAAACCAACAATCCATTCTCATCATCGATGATTCGTCGCATGTCCGCTTTCTTCTTCTGAGAATGTTGAATCGGCTCGGCTTCATAACCGTCGATTCAGCAGACGACGGAATCATCGGTCTGGAAAAAGTCCATGCTTCTCCTCCAGATTTAATTTTCCTTGATGGCATCATGCCCGGGAAGGATGGTTTAGCAGTTTTAAAAGAAGTTAAGCAATGCTTTCCGGAGATTGTGGTCATCATGTCAACTTCCCTGACGGAGAGAGAGAAAATATTTGAATATAAAAATTCAGGTGCCGACTTCTACCTCCTCAAACCATTCGAAGATACAAAGTTGAAAGAAATTCTTTCGAGAGCCATTCCTCTCATTTCTCAACGGAAACAGGAGGTGCACTATGCAGTGTCCTCAGTGTAACTCCGAAAATGACCAAATCCGAAAATTCTGTAACAGTTGCGGTGCTCCACTCGGTAAAATCTGCGATCGATGCGGGGTGGTGAACCGGCATGAAGATAGCTATTGTGGCACATGTGGTTTATCACTCGCTCCGTCACTTCAGCGACAACGCTCAGTATCTGCATCGGGACTTCCCACCCCATCAGCAAAACACCAATTCACCGAGAGAGAGATTGAAGACCTTCTCGTCTTACGTCGATCTCTTAACATCGATGCAAAAACATTCTTCACAATGGCCCAACATGAAATCGACACTTTATTTGGATAATCCGATTGCACTGAGTCAAAGCGATCAAGTACTAGACTCACTTCAAAATAAGCATCTCATCGATGTGGATATTCTTATCGCTAAGAAGAATCAATTTCAGGAAGCTAAACAACTCCTGGGATTCACCCGTGCCATGATCTCGGTACTAGGAGTTGACGAAGAGATACTTGCCAACAGTATTTGCCAAACCGTTGGATTGGCACGTATGACTATTGCAAAAGAGATGGGGACCGCTCCTGCTCAAATAATAACACAGGAGGAGATCCTTCAATTTCGTGCAATACCCGTGTTCAAAATAGGTCTTGAGATCACATTCGCTTTTATCGATCCTCCCGATACATCTCTTCGGCGTCACCTGCAACAATTAACCGGCTCACGCGTTCTTCCCGTTATCACAACGGTCTCTGATTTCAATCTTGCTGTAAAACAGTATACAGGTTCGCTGGATAAACTGCAGCGCCTCAGCTCTAACATCGATCTGAAAAAATTAGAATCGTCCTTTCGCCGGAATGAAGGCGGCGTGCTCATCGAGTCTCCAGCCGGCGAATCCAACATGGAAAGCCTGGTTAATGAATTACTCTTGCGGGCAGCAAAAACGGGAACAAGCGATATTCATATCGAACCTGGCGAGAATGATTCACTCGTCCGTTTTAGAATCGATGGCGTCTTGCAGAAAATCATCACACTCCCTAAGGAGGCACATGCGAGCATGATTGCCATTCTGAAGGGAAAATCAGGGATGGATATGTTCGAACGCTCAATTCCTTTGGATGGCCGGATGTCGTTGAACTTCGCTGATCGTTGCTTCGATGTTCGCATTAGTACACTCCCACTTCTCTACGGCGAAAAAATGGTGTTACGTGTTCTCAGTAAAACAGCGATGATGGTGAATCTTGAAAATCTCGGTTTCTCTGAAGGTAACCTCAAGAAATTTCGTTCACTCCTCGCCCTTCCTAACGGCATAGTTCTGGTCACCGGACCAACTGGAAGCGGCAAAACAACTACCCTGTATGCTGGATTGAATGAAATTAAGGGAATTGGCCGAAACATCACGACAGTAGAGAATCCTGTTGAGTATAAACTTCCTCTTGTGAATCAAACTCAGGTAATACCCGAACGCGGCTTAACATTCGCCACCGCTCTTCGTGCGATTCTAAGACAGGATCCTAATGTAATTCTCATCGGCGAAATTCGCGATGTTGAGACAGGTACTATCGCCACAGAAGCTGCACTAACGGGCCACCTCGTCCTCAGCACTCTTCATACCAATGATGCAATAGGCGCTATTCCAAGAATGATCAACCTCGGCATTGAATCGTTCTGGGTCAGCTCATCCATCATCGGGGTCGTATCCCAGCGCCTTGTTAGAAGAATTTGTGTGCGTTGCCGGGAAGAATATCTTCCAGATGAGAATTCACTCCAGGAACTTGGCCTGGATAATTTCCCCCGAACCTTACCAATGTTCCGTGGTCGTGGCTGTGAATACTGCAATGGGATCGGATATAAAGGCAGGGTGGCAATTCACGAGGTCCTCGTCATCACAGAAGAGATGAGGGAAATAATTATTGGTGAAGTGACCTCAAGCAAAATACGGGCGCTCGCTTTGGCAAGTGGCTATAAAGATCTGTTCTACGATGGCCTGCAAAAGGCAATTGCTGGTATAACTACCACCGACGAATTGCTCAGGGTAGCAAGACATTAACTGTCCCATGAATCCCTTATAGAATAATCCCTGAGCCCATCGGGTCGCAGATATAGTGCTTCCTTGTTCCTTCTTTTATTGCTTATCAACAATAGTGTCTCCTTCTAACCCTTATTGCCGAATCACTCTCTGAAGAATTTTCAACAAATGAGCGGGAACTCTTCTTGGATTATCCTCTATAAAATAATGGGAATTATAGAAGATCATTCGAATAGCCGTAATGGCATACTCCTTGCTCCTATTTGGGATAAAGAGTTGTCTCAATGAAGTATGATGATTTGGATCTCAAACAACTAAGAGGATAATCCTATGGCGCAAATGTTGTTAGTTATGGGAGCGTTTGCAATGCTCTCAACGCTTGCCCTGAGCATCAATGGCATGATGACAGGCTCTATGCAGCTCGGCATCGAAATGGAGGCAACGATGAATGCCGTCTCCATTGGCCAAAGCTTGATAGATGAAATTATGGCGAAGGATTTCGACGAGCACTCAACACACAACGATCAGATGTATGCGACGTCTGAAGCGACCCCTGCCGGTTCTTTTGGTATTGACGGAGCAGGCGAAAGTTGTTCCGGTGCCGGCGGGGTTGGGTACGATACAACGTACGCCTCTCTTACCAAGTTCGACGACGTCGATGACTATCACCATTATATTCGGTGGGTGCGGGATTCGCGCCTCGGATGGTTTGTCGATTCTGTCACCGTAGAGTATGTTGATGAAACAACACCCACGACAGCCTCTGGTTCACAAACATTTTTCAAAACCATTACTGTTTCTGTCACAAACGATAATATGCCAAAGCAGCTCAATAACCTTGCCAGGGTTCAGCCGTATTACGTTCGAGATATTTCCATTTACCGGCGGTACTTTTAAAGGAGGGATAAGACAATGCATGTAATGCTCGATATCGTTGGCTCGATGTTCATTTTCGGTTTTCTCATTTTGACCGTAGGACGGGTCCAGCAAAATTTGAACACGACACTTTACCAGTCAACCTATAATATTCAGACACAGCGCAATGCGATTGAATTAGCAAAGCAAATCGAATTCGAATTTACAAAAATTGGCTATGGGGTAAACAGCAACCAGTTGGTCTATGCAGATTCTAATCGGATCATTTTCAGGGGCGATATGAAAAACACCGGACAAGTCGATTCTATCCGCTATTCAAAGGGTACAACCTCGCTGGCAACATCTTCTACCAATCCCCGCGACTTTCCATTAATACGCCGCTCAAAAGTTAGCAATGATTCACTGACTCAGCATTTTGGCATTACCCGTTTAACGTTCGCGTATTACGACTCCACAGGTACTGCAATGACAACGCCGGTATCATCCGGCCTGATGATCAATGTTCGGGCAATTAATGTTGCATTCCGGGTAGAGAGTTTTGAATCCGTTTACGACCCGGTATCCGGTGACACAACATGGTTCGCAGTGAACTGGCAAAAAAGGATTTATCCAAGAAACTTAAGCAATTACAGGTGAGATATGGGATGTTCAGCGATGTTTCTGGTGACGGGGCTCGGTATGGCCTTTGCAATGATAGGCTTCAACATCAATAAGACAGGGAGCCAGGCCGTTGAGGTACAGATGGAGTATATGAAATTTGCCAATGCCCGCAACATTGGCAATCTGAAGAACTATAGAGTATTGAGATGGTACGAGCAATAACCTCAGGACCATCTCTTGCTCCTTCCAAGGTGTTTTCCCGATGGAGGGAAGATTATTGTTTTGCGTGAATGGTACTATGTTGCTTTTAGACCAGTCTTTGGCGATCAGACTTATTGAAGTATTGACACCTACTCGTACAGCCTTTTGCTGAAATATTATTCTGCAATGTTTTTCTCTAAATAGAGTTTGATGTTGTCCGAAAGATAGAACACACCAAGTATCGGCATATCAAGATAACTGAGTGACGTTGTAGAGTTCCATTGTGTTCCAATTATATTCATCTCAGATTTTACCCCTTTCGTCGAATACATCAACTCCGCCTGCAAGGCAAACTGAGGATCGAAATTGTCAAGCGTATAGCGAAGGAAAATATCGTGTGAACGTCCTCACAGTAGGCCAACTTGTCAAAGAACGAGAATATGAAACCATAAATCTGATTATTTGATTTTTCCCCCTACCCGATGATGACATTTTCTCAAATCGGGTAAAGAATGTATCACTCAAAATCTTGACCAGAACAAATCTTCAATTGGTGCTTTTTAGAGCAAACTCAACACTGTTTGTTTGTTCCTGTCGATCGTACAAACCTTTTACCCCGAAATCGGAAATCTACATAATACACGTATTCTCCGCTCTGGTTCTTACGTCGACGTAGACAAGACATTCCGGTTCTCCTTGCGTGGTTACAAAACGGTAACATGGATAGGCGGGGCTGAGAAATAGATTTCAAAAACTCATAAACACTAATGTTTGCAGCCTATTTATCACGCCCCGTTTTTTTCTGAGAAAAGCTTGGAAGGCTGTGACTCTATCAACTGAGTTACTCCCGCAGAGTGGGCAGGGAAGGATTCGAACCTCCGAAGGCATGAGCCGTCAGATTTACAGTCTGATGCGTTTAACCACTTCGCTACCTGCCCATTATCGTCGTCGAGCTGGCGATCGGACTTGAACCGATGACCTGCTGATTACAAGTCAGCTGCTCTACCAGCTGAGCTACGCCAGCAAAGAAAACGCCCAAAAAACCGCTTTCTTGATTCGTACGCAATTTTTGAGCTTTTTAATATAGCGAAAAATACTAAAGAGTCAACGTAAATCTTGTATGAAAAATATTTTAGAGAGGAAAAAGTCTATAGACGGATTAGCGAATCTGATTTCGAGGAATCATTGATTCAAATTGCTGAATCCGCTTTCGAAGCTCCTTTGCCCAAGTATGATTAGGCTCCACTTTTTCAATAGCATCTAACCATAGCAAAGAGATTCCCGACTGATTAACGTTGAATGCATAGAGAGCATTATCCCTGCTCATTCGGATGAAAATGGCCTTTAATTGAGGTGTTAAGCGGCTCTCGTTTGTTGGAAAAGTGAGCTCTGGAATTTCCTTACATGGTATGGGGAGAACCTCTGGCGGCGTCAATTGGTATAACATACCCTGGGGAATTCTCTTGAATTTTGAACCAAATTCAATCTCAATTTCAGGGCCAACGTACACCGGCCGAGTCTTCATTGCCTGTTCAATTAGAGTATTAATCATCTGAACATAACGAGTTTCAATGACGCGAGGATCATAAGGCAAATTATGCTCAAATTTATAAAGTTCTGCTAGAAAAGCATCCACTTCCGGCCAGGCTTTTTCGAAGAATTTAGGGTATCTCGACCGTAAGGAAATAAAATACCAAGATCGCCTTAGAAGTTCTTTATCAATAATAATAACATCAGGTCTTACGTTTTGAACTGTCTGAAGATAGAGCGAAGCTGCAACAAAATAATCCCATTGATAGCTTAAAATCATTGCATTTGGCTGAACAGATAAGAAAATAAATTGCGAATAATCCCTCACAATAGTATTCTTCGATCCATCGACATTTTTGATATTATTCAGGTATTGAATTAACGGAAAGATGAAAAAAATGAGATAGATTCGAGAGAAGGATCGGGGGACCTGTCTCAACAACGGATTAATAAGAATAATCAGACCCACAACAAAGAATAAACCTGCTACAAGGAAAACAATGATAAAATAAGAATCGATATCGTGAATGTCATAGTTGATGGAATAGAGGATTCCCGTCACAAATGAAATGGAGAAAAACCAAAAATAGTTCTTTTGAACATTCAGCAGTTTCAGGAAACCAACAAGGATAAAGGGAAGCAACAACCAGTGATACTCCGAAGGAAAATGATTAAGGAAATGATTGAATTGCTTCTCAGCACTTTCAAAACTCGAGAACATCCAACTTCGGTATTGCTTACCTGAAATATGCCAGAAGAATCTGGTGAGTTCGGCAGGATGCCCCCAATCGAGTAAAGGATTGGATGTGGAGCGAATTGGCAAGACGAGATATAAAGAACAACCGATGAAGAAAAATGGAATCGAACGTGATGCCAGAATTAGA
>JAZDJN010000037.1:0-17846 GCA_043803945.1 bacterium
CGCAAAGAAACTTTGGAAAACGAAAACTCCAGACTCGAACTGAATACTGTCATACTGAACCGTCAGGCAAATAGTTGCTGCCTAACCAGCAACTCAAGCTGACGGTATGAGCGTTGGTACGTTAAACATGGCGTGTAGAGGTTCGGATGTTTAATAATAAACTTTTCAGAATGAACTTGGTTCGTTTAGTACATTTTGTGAGCCAAAGGCTCATGCGCCTGAGGCGTAAAAGTTATCACCCGCCACAAGATAAAGCATGGCGGGCGGGGTGCCGCAGTCCCGAATAAAAACATTTCGGGACCGCCATCCGTTATACCGCTTGCGCTTTTACAGAAGTTATATGAAATGGCTGTCTTGGTTATAGTGATCGCTCTGTTCAACGATTGCTGAAATCCTATTACAATTTGATTCACTGTCATATATCTGAAAAGAGGTAGATGAGGGAAAATGGATCCTGAATTTTCGTTTGATGTATTTCTCAGCCACAGCTCTAAGGACAAGAAGGTTGTCCATCCCCTCGCTGAGCGACTGCGCAAAGATGGTCTACGCGTTTGGTTAGATGAGTGGGAAATCCATCCTGGTGATAGCATACCTGCTAAGCTCGATGACGGGCTGGAGCATTCCCGCATGCTCGTCCTCTGCCTGTCGGCTAATGCGTTCGGTGCGGACTGGGCAAAATTTGAGGCCAACACGTTCCGTGTTCGCGACCCGCTAAACAGGGAGCGCCGCCTCATTTTCCTCCGGCTTGATGATGCCCCCATCGAAGGCTCGCTGGCGCAATTCCGTTACATCAATTGGCAAGCGACGAAGCGTGCGCAAAGCTATCCAGAGCTGCTCGCTGCTTTACGATGGCGAAAATATTGGGAAGACTATGCAGGACTCTTTGCGTTGGGAGAATACCGAATCGCATTCATGCCCCTTATGAATGATTGTCGCACAAACGAAGTGCAAAGTCTTCGTATCAATGACGTTGACATCGACCGAGATATGGGTGTACTATATCAATTGCCAGCGGCTTTTCGTAAAACAGAACGGCTCGGTGCTTTCACTGATGACCCGTGTTGCCGCCTCGTAAGTTTTGACTTCCAGAAACAGCGCAAACTTCGCCTGACATTCTCGGAAACGAGTTATGCCGACTATCTGAAATCCGGAGAACATCTGGATGCCCCCTGCCCAGGAAAACATGGCCGTACATTTCGTGAAGAGTTCGCAAACCTCGTAGCTGACGGGCCGCATGACTTGAGGAGGTTAGACCTCACCAATATCACTAGAGTCGGCGTTTTCATCATTACCCGAGACAATCGCGTGATCGTGAGCCGGCATTCCGATAGGTCGCACATTTATCCAGGGCGATGGACTTTTTCGGCATGTGGTGTGGTGAAATGGGGGGCACATCCGCACCCGTTTCTCGAAGTGATGCGCAAGTCTTTCGAGGAGATTCATCACCAAATGACTCTCAGGGGATTACAACTTAATGGATTCGGGGCGGATGCTCGCAAACTCTTTTTCCAGATTAGTTTCGTGGAGGAAACAAGTGAGGAGTCACAAAATGTGATCGACCGCTCACCATCGGGGCATGACGTGATTTCAATCCACTTGGAATCGGCAGAAATCGTGCGGCATCTGGTGGATAGGTGCTGGGAGCCTGCTGCTGAAGCAGCATTGCTAACGCTTTGTGTACAGAAGTTCGGGCGAGAGAGCGTGATCTCAGAATTGAACGCAGCGGAACTTGACTGGCGAAGAAAGGAGATGCTGGACGAATGGGATTTTCGTGCAGGCCAACCGGGATTGCTGCCAGTAATGAGCCTTCGGTACTCTCCTGTGCAACGCGAAAAGTATTCAGGAAGCTACGTTAAGGCCGTCTTAAGGTTCTTGGGATCTGACATCTCGGGAAAACATGTGCTGGAGGTTGGATGCGGAATCGGAAGAATCACAGCGCCTTTGTTGTCCAAAGCGCGTACCGTGACATCAATTGATTTGTGTGAACGCATGATTGAACGGGCGCGCGAGCTGGTGGTAGGGTGTGGCCAGAAAACAAAAAGACTGGAGTTCAAGAGATGTTTCATCCAAGAACTCGACACGAGGCGGAAGTATGATGTGGCCGTTTGTTCGCTTGTACTCATCCACAATGTGGAAGACGCGCAATTTAAGTCAGCCGTTGAAAAAATGTGTCGGTGTGCGGAAACGGTTTACGTTTTCGAGGACGTGACAAGAGGACGGACAACAAGTCCTCATGCTCGCTTCCGATCAAAAGAAGATCTGGAACAAGAATTCAAATTGAACGGATTCGTATTGAAGAAAAACCGCCCGTATAAACTCTTCCGAGACGATATCGTTTTCCTCAAGTTTAATCGGCTTGAACAGCAGAAAAAATGTTCGCGGTGTAAGAACGGTGAATTCAACCGTCGGCGATGATTGAATGGTGCAAGCGTTTCCTGTACTGCTGGTGATCCGCAATTGCGAGGGCGAAGTCCGCTTGATGGAAATATGCGAGTGGTTGAAGCGCTCGAGCAACAACAGCAAAAAGCCGGTGAAACAAATCGTCTTCGAAGGCGAGAGGTTTGACGTGATGAGCAAGCGGCGGTGGTAGGAGAAGATATTGAGCCAAGAGAAATAATAATGACCGTCACTTCACATAACACGTATAAAGACGCAAGCGGTATAACCAGGCGCTAAGCTGACGGAATGAGCCCGCCAACATAAAAAACATTTCGGCGAGCAGACACACTGCAAAATTCATGGCGAACATAGGTTTAGTACAAAATTGTGAGCCAGAGGCTCATGCGCCTGGCGCAAAAGTTATCAGCATGAACTTGTTTCGTTATCAATATATTTAAAGTATTCAGCGTGGCTGCTTACATGTCCACCATGCTTCATCTTTGAGCGGAAGCCGCCATCCGTAGGGTGCGATTGCCCTTTTTTCAGTCGAAAGGGAGTCTTATGAAAAACATTCTTTTACTGTTTGGTTTATTCTTCAGCGTATTGTTCCTTTCGCCAATTGAGTCTGATGCCCAATGGATTCAAACGAACGGACCTTCTGGCGGCACTGTTACTTCCTTTGCGGTAAGCGGTTCCGAACTTTTTGCAGGCTCATCCGGTGGCGTCTTCCGTTCAACCGACAATGGCTCAAGCTGGTCTGCAATCAATTCCGGATTAACGAACTTATCTATTTCTTGTATTACTGTTAGTGGATCTCATCTCTTTGTTGGTACATCCAATACAATTTTCCGTTCCACAAATAGTGGTGCAAGCTGGTCTGCCATCAATTTTCCGATGACAAACGCCTCATCTTCCTGTTTTTGTGTCAACGGCACTGATCTCTATGCTGGCACACGATACGGCATATTCCGTTCAACGGACGATGGTGTAAGCTGGACTGCAAGCAATTCTGGACTTACCAATCTTGATATTCGATCTCTCACTACAAGCGGCACTAATATCTTTGCCGGGGCAATGCCTGAGCTTGGTGGGACAATGCAGAATGTGCTGTTCGTTTCCACGGATAACGGAACAAGCTGGACTCCAATGGACTCCGGATTAACCATACCAGGTATTTTCTCTCTCGCCGCCAGCCGCTCTACTATTTTCGCCGGAACAATAGGCGGCGTTTTCCGGTCCACTGATAATGGTACAAGCTGGTCTATGGCCAACTCCGGAATGATAATCGGGGGATATACAGTCATGTCGCTTGTTGTGAAAGGCTCCGACATTTTTGCAGCGACATACGGTGCCGGCATTTTCCGTTCAACCAACAACGGTGATACCTGGGCTGTTGTTTCTTCGGGCTTGAGTGATCGGTTTGTTCGTTCTCTTTTCGTCAGCGGTTCCACTCTTTTTGCAGGAACAGAAGAAGGAGGCGTGTTTCTCTCTACCGGCAGCGATACAAGCTGGACAGCGGCAAATTCCGGTATGGCGAACACATATGTTCAGTGTCTTTCTGTAAGCGGTTCCAATTTGTTTGCGGGCGGGTTTGGAGGCATGCTTTCTCTTTCGACGGATAACGGTACAAACTGGGCATCGATTAATTCCAGCCTGCCGACCAGAACTGAAATTCTTTCTCTTGTTTCCAACGGTTCCAATCTTTTTGTCGGCACATGGGCAGGTATCTTTTTCTCCAGTAACAATGGCATAAGTTGGACCGCAATAGACACCGGCTTGACGAACAAGGTTGTTGTTTCAATAGGCGTTATAGATTCCATCCTCTTCGCAGGAACAACCAGTGGCCTCTTTCGTTCGACCAACAATGGCCTAAATTGGGCTGCAATAAATTCCGAATTCACAGGATATTCTATTAATGATATCGCTACACTTGGTTCTGCTCTATTCGCAGGCACTGATTCAAAAGGAGTATTTCGTTCTACCGACAACGGGATAAGCTGGACTGCAGTCAATTCCGGACTTACACGCCTTGATATTTATTCCTTTGCCGTGAGCGGTTCCAATCTCTTTGTCGGGACATACAATAAAGTTTTTCGTTCCACTGATATCGGCACAAGCTGGACTACAGCTTCTTCAGGATTGACCGGTTCTGTTATTTCCTTTGCCGTCAGTAACTCCGCCCTTTTCGCCGGCACTTCTGATGGAGTATTTGTTTCTTCCGATAATGGCACAAGCTGGACCGCTGTCAATGTTGGCCTGATAAACACGAGTATTCGTGCTCTTGCTGTCAGCGGGATTAGTGTTTTTGCGGGAGCAGGTGGCACTGGAGTGTGGAGAAGGCCGTTATCGGAAATCATTACTGGAATCGATTATAGATACAACGAGCTTCCTCTTCATTTTGTGCTTGATCAGAATTTCCCGAACCCGTTCAACCCGAGCACAACGATCACGTTTAATCTCCCATTAAAATCGTATGTATCGCTTAAAGTATATGATGCTATTGGAAGAGAAATAGTCACACTGGCTTCAAAAGAGCTGTCTGTTGGCATTTATACGCTACAATGGAACGCAACGAATATGCCAAGTGGTATATACTTTTATCGTTTGCAGGTGGGGTCGTTCACAGAAACAAAGAAACTTGTTTTATTGCGATGAGGCAATTGCACCTTCCAAGTAACTCACTGAGTTGATACGGGAATGAGTTGATAGCCAGGTGATTCAGTCCTGTGTTGTAGAGTATGAGTGATGCGGGACCTAAATATTCCCTAACCCGCGGCTCCCCGCAAGAAAGCAGCGGCGCAAGCCCACCTTATCGAGATACTCGATTCGACCACAATCCCGCTAAAAATTAATGTGATCTATCGAATCAGAATTACTTATCCACCCTGCCTGCGGCAGGCAGGCATATTTTTGGCGGAACTGCCATCTGTTAAGCAGACTGTCGGATAATAAGTTCGGGCTTAAATAAAACCTTTTTAGGATTAGTAAGAATTTCTTCTCGTTGTGTTGTCGCCATTTTATATGCCGTTTCCACGATCTCCTTCATCGGTTGCCTGATCGTTGTGAGTTTTGGTCTTGAATTCTGCGCAATCGGCAAATCATCAAAACCGATGATTGCAATATCCTCAGGTACTCGAATCCCTTTTTGCTTAGCTGCCGTGAGAAGGCCTATTGCAGTGTTGTCTGCTGCTGCACAGAAAATTGCATCGACACCTGCATCGATCAGTTTTGGCATTGCTGCGACACCGTCTTCACGAGAATAATTTGGCACCTCTATGGAACATCCTGGTGGTATAGCAAGTCCTTTATGTCTTAGCGCATCGCTGAATCCCTTAAGCCGCAATCTTGCATTGTAATTCCCAGCGTAGTTCTCTCTGGATTGAGTCCTGCCTGTTATAATTGCTATTCTCTTTCTTCCTTTTGAAACGAGATACTCTGCAGCAAGTTGTCCACCCAGAGAGTTATCCGTAGCTATGGTGGATGCTCCTGCTGCTTCTTCATCCAAGAGTATGATGGGAACATTGTTCGTTTTATACATAGAAATAATATCAGGATGTGGACACATCGATATGGCTATTAGAACAGTCGGCTTATTCTCCACAAACATTTTTTTTAAACTCTCAGATTGTTTATCCACTTCGCCTGTGGAAGATCGGAATGACAAATTTTCCGGGTCTACTAACTTTTTAAAGTGATCAAGTATAGCGATTTGAAATAGTGAGCCAAAATATGGCGCTGTGACTACTATTTGCAATGGTTGGTTTGTCATGGTGTCCTGTCCTTCAAAAATTATTTTATCTATAAATTGATGGCAGATCCAACAGGTTGCTGAAAAAGAAAACCGCAAAGTCGGCAAGAGCGCCAAAATGAAAATTAAATTTTCAATCAGATTTAAAGAAATCTCTTGGTGCCCTTGACCCCGATTCATTGGGGGCGGTTCATTCCCTCATTGTTAATTGGTTTTTCAGCACACTGCTAATGCCATACAAGAGCATGTCTTAATATTGAACAAGTAGCTTATTGCAAATGTATACCTTTCTGATTGTATTTACAAGGCTATAACGTACGTATCTATATGGCTGTCATTAAACAAAGTACTAACATTGATTGAAGTTGGGAAGCATCAATTGTACATTCAGCATAGCCAGGCGCTGCTACTGACTTCCCCGAGTTGGTAAGGATGTACGTTGGAGCCCAGGGAGTTCGGCAATTTTGCGGGCAGTGGCTTTCAAGGCAACGAAGCTCATGCACTCGGAAATAAAAGTGATCGAGATGAACTTGTTTCATTATCTACAATTGTTGCCGCAGTCCCGAATAAAACCATTTCGTGACCGCCATCCATTGGGCGGCATCATAATATTAGACGAGTCATTGATCTTTTTTTCACAACAGAGGAATTCAACATGAAACCAGTCAACTATGTGCCGCTCATTTACCTCATCGCCCTTATCATCATACCAGGATGTGGTCCATCGGATGAGCAAGTAAAGAAGGTTATCAAGGTGGGTTCGGAAATTGCAGAATTGCAGCGTCAATACTATCCGGCTATAACTGAGTTAGGCAAGGTTGCTGTGCAGATTGAAGCAATCGGTAAACGTCAGGATCAGACAGCAAAGGCAATTGCAAACGATGTGACTAAAGCCCATGAGCTGATCGTAGAGGCATTCGCGGCTGGACAAAAATTGCAGTACCGCTTTCCTGCTGCCCCAAATCTGGATGTTGAAAAATACATCTTAGCGGAAGAAGCTAGGAAAGCTCTCCTCAAGGATGCACTCGACAAAACAAATGTTGCAGTCAGCAAATCACATGAAGTCATCGAGGCGATGAATAATGATCCTAATAAACGGATAGGAAAGAAGTAATTGGGGCGTCACTTATCCAGCGGCTCCCTGCTATGAAACAGCAAGGCTCGGACAGGATGCGTCTCGATATGATGCATCGGAACAAGTTGGAGTAAACAATCCCGCTTAGGTTACATGGTAAAGTTAGTAGGCAAAATGGCAGGCTGGCATCTAACGTGCTTTTATGTCTGTTTTTTTAAGAGGAAGAATCATTTAATCGTCTAGCAAAAAGGATTATACTTTATGAAAGTCTTATTTATCGGTGGCAGCGGCACCATTAGTACGGCGGTCAGTCGGCAAGCGATTGTTAAAGAGTATCAACTCTATCTGCTCAATCGCGGATTACGGTCCGAACCTCTCCCCGGTAGTCATAGCTTGATTGCCGATATACACAAGCCAGAAGAGGTACGTTCCGTTTTACAGGACTTGAATTTTGATGTCGTCGTCGACTGGATTGCTTACACGCCGGATGATATTGAGCGCGACTTGACTCTCTTCCGAGGCCGGGTCAAGCAGTATGTATTCATTAGTTCAGCTTCAGCGTACCAGAAGCCGCTGACTCACTATATCATCACTGAGTCGACACCGCTGCACAACCCATACTGGGAGTACTCCCGCAACAAGATTGCTTGCGAAGATCGTCTTATGAGGGCGTACCGTGAAGAAGGTTTTCCTGTGACGATCGTGCGTCCTTCCTTTACCTATGACCGGAATTTTCCGATTGCCATCGGAGGGTCGGGCTGTTACACCATCGCCGATCGTCTAAGCAACGGCCGGCCGATCATTGTGCATGGCGACGGCTCCTCGCTATGGGTAATGACACATGCAGAAGACTTTGCGCGGGGATTCCTTGGGCTGCTGGGGAATACGCGAGCGTTGGGTCACGCCTTCCATATCACTTCCGACGAAGTACTGACGTGGAATCAGATTTATCAGACTATCGCCGAGGCATTGGGAGTCGAGGCGAAGATCGTGCATATTTCGTCTGACTTTATTGCACAAGTGTCGCCGCAGTTAGCCGGGAATTTGCTAGGTGATAAGTCGTGGAGCGTGGTGTTTGATAACAGCAAGATTAAGACATTTGTACCTGGCTTCCAGGCCACCATATCGTTCCGCGATGGCATCCGTCGGGCGCTGGCATGGTTTGCGGCTGACGAGCGACGTCGGCGCATCGATGAAGCGGTGCACGCGGAAATGGATCGCATTCTCGACGCTTATGCTGCAGTATCCAAGTGAAGGTTGTCCAACCGCAGTGCTCATACTGAACAGCAGTGAAGTATGGTTCTTTGATCCCATGAAGATTTCACAAGGAGTGGCATAGGTCATTATCGGAGAACATCAATAGGATATGGTTTACGTTTCTATGTTCTCAAATATGATGCTCCATTCACATCGATAATCGCTCCGCTCATAGCTGCAGGGGCATCTGTTGCAAGAAAGAGAATCGCTTCGGCAACTTCCTCCGGTGTCGTCATTCGTCCTAATGGACTCTGACTCTTAATATCAGCCTCCATCACAGGTGTCATTTTCATGAGTATCCGCTCTGTCGAGACGAATCCCGGAGCAAGCGCGAAGACAAAAATATTTTCAGGAGCGAGCGCTTTGGCCAGCGACTGGCTCATCGCGTTCATTCCTGCTTTGCTTGCACCATAAGCCGGTGCATCAGGTTCACCACGAAAGGCTCCGCGGGAAGAGACATTGATGATCCGGCCCCCGCCAATACTGAGCATCTGTTTGATAACCCAGAACGAAACATTGGCAGCACCGAAGAGATTTGTGCTCATCGTTTCCTGCCAGCATTTCAGCCAGGTCCCATAGTCAACCTCACGAATTGGATGGTTGAGAAAGATGCCGGCGTTATTCACAAGAACATCGATCCGCTCAAACTGCTCAAGGACCTGTTCCACTAATTTGCGCACCGACTCCGACTGACCGATATCGGCTTGAAAGCATGCATGATGTCCTTCACCAAGCGAGGCAAGTGCTGCCTCAGCAACAGACCGATCGGAATGGTAATGGAGTGCTATGCGGCCGCCCGCTGCTGCCAATCGCCGTGCAACTGCTTTTCCGATTCCACGGGAGGCACCGGTAACAAGAACTGTTTTTCCCGATAATTTCATAGTGTGTAACTAATCACCATAGTTAGTATTGTATATCATTAATCTAAAATTACAAATGTTTAATCCCTGCCTGCTCGCCTATGCACTTAGTGCTTCGGCGAGCTTGCCCCCCCTACGTCGGGCAAAGCAGCAGGCAGGCCCACGGGATTATCAATAAATACTCATTGACGTGGGGGGCTGACCAAAAAGAAAACTCGCGGACTGTCATTCCGGCAATCTTCTATCCGCCTGCCTGCCGGCCAGGCAGGGAATCCAGAAAAATGCTTTATTAAGGCACTGGACACCGGATTAAAGTCCCGATGTACGGTTCCGCTTCACAGGAATCCCGCATTTGCGGAATCCCAAAGAACGGGAGATGCCGTAACGCGGCACATTCCGGTGTGACACATCGTTTGTTTTTGGACCCCACGTTTGTATCTAAAACAAAAAAACACAATCGAACTCCTTACGGAGTTCAACATATAGAACCAGAATATTCCAGCCGGGAGTGGAGATACTCCCGAATAAAACAGTCAGTGTTGCTTCACAAGGACATTGATCTTTGTTGGATATACTTTCGAAAAATAGACGCGATGTGTTGCCTTCTGAAAATCCGATTGTTTCGCTGTACGAATATTAATGAATTTCTGGGGATTCCGGTCCACCAGTGGAAACCAGCTGCTCTGCACCTGCACCATAATGCGATGCCCCTTTTTGAAGGTGTGGAAGATGTCACACATCTCGAATTCCACTTTCGTCACCTTGTTTGGTATAAAGGGCTCAGGAGTGCTGAAGCTGTTCCTGAACTTTCCCCGTATAACATCGCCTCGAATGAGTTGTTGAAAACCGCTCCAGGGAACACCACTTTTTGAAACACCCGTCGAGTCGCCTGGAAACACATCGATGAGTTTTACCACCCAATCGGCGTCAGTTCCGGTTGTCGAAACGTAGAGTGTCGGTACGACTGGACCAACGAGAGTGACATCTTCAGTAAGGAGATCTGATTTGAACACAAGAACGTCGGGGCGAGTAGATGCAAACCGCTGGTCCTCGACGAGAAAGTCGGACGAAACGCCCCATCGTATCTGTCGTGTGTGAGGCACCGGTTTCGCCGGATCGCTGACGAACTCAGCAAAGGAAGAATGAGCATCCGCCTTTGGAGTGAATCCGAGTTTTCCATCTGCCTGAAGAAACAATGAGGCTTTTACAATATCTTTGGGCGGCCATGCATCGAGCTTGTGCCAGGTATTCCGCCCGGTCTCAAAGACAATTGCTTCGGCGTTCAGCGGATCCCCTTTTCCTTTCAGGTAGTAATTGAAAAAGGGAAATTGAACATTCTCTCTAAACCAGAGTCCTGTTTTGGAAGTAAAATTAATGTCACCCAAACTTTCCGCGTCATCCCGATTCCACTGGCCATGGCTCCAGGGCCCCATGACAAGCATATTGGTCGTTTGAGGATTGTTCTTTTCGATATACTTATAGGTCTTTAACGGCCCGAGCATATCCTCCTGGTCGTACCATCCGCCCACCGTCAGCACTGCCGGTTTAATATTGTTGAGGTGAGGGTGAACAGTCATCGATTTCCAAAAAGTATCGAACGTCTCATGTTGCATTGCCTTATTCCAGAATGTGACACTATCATGGAAATAGAGTTTGTTTACATTGGAGAGGGGCCCTAGCTCAAGGAAAAATTTATAGACATCCGCAGTACCAGGCTTAAAAGAGACTGGATAGCGTTTGCCGATTTCCAGACGAGGCCAGCCGAAGAACATATAGAAATTGAAATTCTGTGCAAGAAAGAACGCACCATTATGATGTTCATCGTCGCCTATAAAGGGGTCGCAAATGGGAGCCTGCGGTGAAGTTGCTTTGACGGCGGGGTGCGCATCGATCGTTCCCATCGTTGTGTAGAAACCCGGATACGATATTCCGGTGATGCCAACCCGGCCATTGTTGCGTGGAATATTTTTCACCAGCCAATCAACCGTATCGAAGGCATCCGTCGTTTCATCGATATCCCTGTTTGTTTCCTTTTCCTGTCGATACGGTCGGATGTCGACAAATTCTCCCTCGGAATAATTTCTTCCCCGGACATCCTGATAGACGAAGATGAATTTCTCTTTCGCCTCAAGTACGGAAGGAACCATCGAAGCACGCATCTGATCAGGACCATAGGGCGCGACACTGTAGGGAGTCCGATTCAGAATAATCGGGTAATCCTGTGACGAGTCTTTTGGTGCGTAGATGGAGGTGAAGAGTCGGACACCATCGCGCATGGTAACCAGCACTTCCTTTTTGGAGTAATTCTCTTTAATGAATGTCGGATCCTGCGCAAGAAGGATTTCGGAAAAGAGTATTGTTGCCAGAACGATGACGATGAGCCGATGAGACCTGCTTGCAACCAGTGTTGGCATAGGATTTCCTTACGTTGGAAAAGCTGGGAACAAAATTAACAGGGATCTCTGTCTCCGAACAGATAAATCATCACTAAAGATTTTCTAGTGCGAAGGCGTCCCCGCTGAGCAAAATAATTTCTTTAATTCCCTCGGCGAGACGCCTTCGGGCTAGGGTTGTATTTTCTTTTTAGACAGCCTCTTGGATGTGATCAGAATCTATAATCTTACCTCAACTTAATACTACAGCAGTATATATTTGTAAAAGCACTAGCGTTTATGAAAGAGGACAATGCGATTCGTATTTGTACCATGATGATTATTGTGAATGCCCCAAATATTCGATGTCTTCGTGAACTTCTGTGCATTGATGAGAATTCCCTGGCATTCAAATCCTGCGTGAAGACCAAGCGGAACAACATGCTCGTCAAGATTAATTTTCCCTCCCTTGAGGTCGCCGACTTCAAACGCAACCCACCCTCCGGTTTTTGTGATCCGAAATAATTCTTTAAAGACGGATTCCATAATTTCACTCCAGTGTTCAACGGTCCGCGAAGCGGTGATATGTTTCCCTATCTCCTGGTCATCGATGCCATTGAACCAACATCGCAGCCAGTTATCGGTGTGGTAGGAAACGATGTTGAGAAATGGAGGCGACGTTACTGTGAGTTGAACACTTGCTTTCTTGATGGGCGTTGTGTGACGTGCATCGAGAGTCAGGAACACGCTGTGCTCTCCGGCCCGACGGAGCGAGGTAATCTGGTGCGCAGTTAGTTTGTGAATGAGACTTTTCGATTTCTTTAAAATTAATTCCCGCACATCCCGATATTCCGGTTTCTGTTTTAATTTCTTATTGATCTTCAATTGACGTTCGGGACTCACAGCCTGGTTGGGCGGGAGGGTATAGACGGAGAAAAATCCCTTAGAGTGACCTGTGAGACGATTTGTGGCCACCATCCGGATCCACCGGTCGATCTCATCTTCCTTTCCATTCTTTTTTCGATCGAGGAGATAGCGTTGAAGCGAAACGATCTCGGCTTCGGTTTTCTGATGATAGAACATGGAAAGATCAATCTCTGCTTTACACTTCGGATTCACCTTCAGCAATTTGAGGCGTTCCCGCACGAGGTCAAGATTCGGGATGCTGAAGCGGGGAATACTGAGAATTTCGCTGAGCGGATTGATATCATTCGAAATAACATTCCTGTTATGCAGACCGGCTTCAATGGCCGTAGTGCCGCGGCCGCTAAAAGGATCATACACAACATCCTCCTCCTTCGTCAGCAGCGCGATAAAGAACCGGGGGAGCTCTGCTTTGAAACATGCGCGGTAGGATACTTCATGGAGCGAGGAAGCTTGTCGCTGCCTGGCGGTCCAGAATTCTCCGCTATAACGGGTGATGGCATGGTCGGCAAGTGTGATGGTGTCAACCTGGATCTGATGCTTCTTGGCAGAGGCAAACAGATCCGGATGCTCGTCGTACGTGAACGAGTGAAGAAAATTAGCAAGAGATAATTTCATGTGATTACCGATACTCCGGAAGAGTCAGACTCATTTCATCACCACCAGACAGCTTGCCATGATATCATGCAACGCCTGCTTCTTCTCGGTAAATGCTGCCATCAGATATCCGATCATGAATATCATACCGGAGAGAATCTTCCCGAAGTATCGTCCAGTGGCGCGACCGAACGAGATTCGTCCGCCATTCATATCTGTGACGATAATTCCTAATGCCAATTTCCCAAGCGTTGCCTGCTTATTGGACGATTCCATCAACGCGAAATAGAGCCAGGTGGCTATGACGATGACCAAGATTCCGAATACGTATGATGCAATGGCGGCAATGATGAGCCCGAGACCCGCCTCGGAATCTTCGGTAATACCGACCCCGATTCCCACTCCCAGGAGGCCAATCGCGGGAAGAATAATGATGAATGCAGCGAATCCTACAATAATGCTGTCAATAATATAGGCGACGAACCGGCGCCAAAAACCTGCATATTGCACAGGCCTCATGATGACGGGACGTTCGATGTTCGGTGATGGTATTGGTTGCATAGGGGTCACTCCTTACTGATAATGAACACGATAGTGGTTTGACTGAATCAAAAGACCACAATAGATGAGATTCATCTGTCCAAAGAACTGGGTGAAATGTATCGCAAGGCTGACTGAATGTCAACCTTAAAATCAATTGAACCCGGGGAATTTCATTAGAACCCCCATTTCACCACCTCCGTCCGTTTAAGAGTCGATTCCATCACATCGGGAGTGAATTCCATCACATTTTCACAACCAACTGCAGCTTGCGGCGTCCAATGGTAAAGAAGTTCATCCGATACGATACAGGTTCCCTTGAACCTGAACAAGTTTTCTAAAGCAACATTAATTGTCCCCGCATCAAACTTTTGGAGGCACCTATGAAAACCTCATTGCATATCGTCCTGATCCTCGCTTTGATTCTTGGATTGACTTCCTCTGTTCTGGCGGGAGCAACCCCGGATCGGCGAGCACCGAAATTTCTCCCAAATCGAGAACTCATCGAAAAGAATTTGATAATCGCAATCAACTCGGATAATATAGGATTGCAGACCAGTGCTGCCGGAATGCTCGGCGACATTCAGTGTGAACAGGCGGTCATGCCTCTCATGCGCATCCTGAAAAATTCGGAGAGTGAACGAGCCCGTATGGCAGCAGCCATTGCACTCTATAAGATTGCCGATGCACGCGGAATTTTTACAATCAAACAAGCCATCCGGTTTGATGATAGTGAGAAAGTTCGAAAAGTGTGTACACAACTCTATTCACTAGCCCTTTCCGACAAATAGCTTGGTGAGAGCTCGAAAGGGCATGTGGGAGAAAAGTCCCGATGAAACAACAGGCATCGGGACTTTCATTTTTTATCTTGTGTTTTCCTCTATCCAATCCAGAACCGTCCTATACCACAACTCCGCATTTGCAGGTTTCGCTACGAAATGCCCCTCATCCGGAAAATAGAGCATCTTCGATTTGACACCCTGTCGCTGTAAGGCAGTAAACATTTGAAATCCTTCGCTGACATCGAGGCGGTAGTCCAACTGGCCATGAATCACAAGTGTGGGAGTTTTAAAATTCTTCACAAAGCGATGGGGAGACCATTTCGCGTAGAGCTGCGGAGCCTTGTAGGGTGTTCCCTTGAACTCCCATTCAGGGAACCAGAGCTCTTCCGTCGTACCGTACATACTTTCCATATTGAATGTCCCATCATGTGAAACGAGGCAGCGAAAGCGATCGGTGTGGCCTGCGATCCAGTTTATCATATAGCCGCCATAGGATGCGCCGGCTGCTGCCACGCGCTTGCCATCGATGAACGGACACGACTTCAATACATAGTCAAGTCCTTTCATCAAATCTTCATACACCTTCCCTCCCCAATCACCGCTGATCTCATCGGTAAATTTTTGCCCATACCCTGTGCTCCCGCGGGGATTGATGAGCACAACCACATTCCCCCGTGAGGCAAACATCTGTGCATTCCATCGGTAGTGAAATTGATCTCCCCATTGTCCCTGCGGCCCTCCATGGATCAGGAAAACCATCGAGTATTTTCTGGAGGGATCAAACGTAGAAGGCTTCACTAAAAAGCCATGAACCTTTGTCTTCGCGGCGCCTTCAAACCAGAAATCTTCTTTTGCATTCATCGTAAGGCCTGCGAGCTTTGCAGTATTGACCGAGGTGAGCCGCCGGAGGTTCTTTCCGTCACTATCCACTCGATACACTTCGGCCGGTTCGCTGATCGACTCCTTCAACAATACGATGAATTTTCCATCCGGTGAGACGTGGAAGGAATGATTGTAACCTTTCGAAAGGATCGGTTCACATTGCTTCGTCGCGATCGTGTATTTAAAAATCGATTCATTACTCTTGTCATCAGTATTAAAATAGAGCGCACTGCCGCCGGGATGCCACGCCACCTCGTTAACACTCAGGTCTATCTTCTCGGTCAGATTCGTCATAGATGATGCCGTACGATCGAACAGAACGAGGTGCTTCCGATCAGCTTCAAAGCCGGCCCTCTTCATCTGCGTGAAAGCAAGAAACTTCCCATCAGGAGAATAGAGAGGCTGGGCATCGCATCCCGGATTGTTTGTTATCCTTCTGATTTCTCCGCCCGTCACCGGTACCACAAAGATTTCATTATTGGTGCTGTAAGCAATATTCTTATCGGGATTCCTGACAAAGGCGATCTCCCGGCTATCAGTAGAGAAAGCGTAATCCCAGGTGCCGCTCAGATCGATCGGCGGCGTATCGTACTCACCCGGTGTGAGATCACGTGCAACGCTTCCCGAAGATGATATGACAAAGAGGTGGTTCCGTTTTCCATCCTTCCAATAATTCCATACACGATAAGGAAGTTTGTCGAAGATTTTCGCCTTCACTGTGCTTTTCTCCGCTGCTTCGGCCATTTGCTGATTCGCTGCATCGTCAGCACACTGAGGATAGACCTCAGAGTTGAAGGCTAACCACTTGCCATCGGGAGAAACCACGAGGCCAGAGGCACCGGTTGAGATGGTCGAGATTTTCTTCGCTTCTCCCCCTTCGACCGATGTCAGCCAGATCTGTGACTCGCCATCGCGCGTGGAAAGAAAGGCAAGGGACGTTCCATCCGGCATCCAGCGTGGAGAATTATTTGCGCCTTTCGCGTTTGTCACTTGACGTGCTTCTCCACCATCGCTTGGGATGAGATAAATATTGCTGTTGGTCTTGTTCTCCACTTTAGAATGAGAGGTGATGACAAACGCAACCCGTTTTCCATCTGGAGAGAGTTGAGGATCGGTCACGCGTCCCAGCGTGATGAATCCATCAAACGTTAAAGCCTTTTTCGATTGGGCAGAGATGATGAACGAGATAGAGAGTACCAGGAACAGAATTCGTTTCAACATAAGTGAAATCCTCCAGCGATGACAATGAGTATTCAGACCGATGCCTGTTCTCCTGTCGGAATACGAGGCGACCGTTTTGTATCCAACCAATGGAAGAGGAGAAAGAGTATAAGAGGAAGGAATATCCAACTCAGGGCCGGGCCGTAGATATTCTCAGGTTTTGGCCCCTGAAGCTGACCGTAAAATGCCACTGCTGCCAAGAGGTACGTCACAACGATCATGGCATAGTTTGCGATGATACCCTCTCCTTTTGTGGCTCTGAAATAGCACTCCAATCCGAAAAGGAGCAGCAGAAGCTCGATGAGCATCGAAAAGACAACGTCTTCCCAAAGCCCGAGCCCTACGCTCCAATCACCTGCACCAAAGAGCGGCAATCCTTTTACATGGACAATGATATCGAGAAGCGTATGGGATTGAAATGCAATGGCAATTGCCAGAGCCCGCTTTATCCGTTGCTCTCCCTTTGTGAATTTCCAAATGCCAAGGAAGAGCAGCAGGGCAACGAGCACATTCGCGAGAAGATTATGAGAGATTGGAAACGTGAAGAGAAGATATCGGCCTGTTAGAAAATCTTTCGGGACGATGAAGCCCTCGATTCCGATAAGCGTCAGCACACCTAAGAACATATCTGGCAACAATGCAGCAAGGACAAGCCAGGAAACATTTATCTGAGGATCGATTTTCTTGCAGGCGATCCCGGCACCAATATGGCCGATAAGCATAACGCTTAGATTCCTCGATACTCTGTCTGGGATCGACTCATACCCAGCCCCGAAGTTTGCATGCTTCAGCGACGCGGGCCACTCCGACAACCATTGCCGCCAGGCGTGGATGGACCTGTTTCTCTTTGATTGCCTGTTGCACCGTATGGTAAGCTTTCGTTATCTTCTCATCGAGCCGCTGATGGACGATCTCTTCATTCCAGAAATAGGAATACTTATCCTGCACCATCTCGAAGTAGGAGACCGTAACACCTCCGGCACTCGCGAGGATATCGGGAATGACATAAATTCCTTTGCGATGGAGAATGATGTCTGCTTCGGGTGTTGTGGGACCGTTCGCAAGTTCACACACAATCCGCGCTTTGATTTTATCCACGTTATTTTCATTAATTGAATTCTCGAGTGCTGCGGGATAGAGTACATCCACATTGAGTTCGAGGACAGAATCGCGTTGGATTTACCGGGGTCCGGGAAAAACAAACACCGT
>JAZDJN010000038.1:0-73028 GCA_043803945.1 bacterium
AACATAATCAAACCACAAAGTTCACCAAGGACATAAAGGAAAAACTGTTGAATTAATTTAAATTTCCATTACTCCTTTTTCTTTTTATTCTTCGCATCCTTAGTGTCCTTTGTGGTTGGACTTTTCGTCCAAGTTTCTAGAGATCTGGCCGAAAAGTTGAGAACATGATCAAACCACTGCACCAGAGCGCATCAGCCTCTGGCTGAAAAGTTCACTAAGGACACAAAGGAAAAACTGTTGAATTAATTTAAATTTCCATTACTCTTTTTTCTTTTTATTCTTCGCATCCTTAGTGTCCTTTGTGGTTGAACTTTTCGTCCAAGTTTCTAGAATCTATTCTGGATTCATTGACCAATTCTTCAATCGTCGATCGACAATCGTAAATTTCCATCTCTCCGCCTTCACACTCCGTGTTACGGCGGACAGGCCATCTCACCCTCTCACTCTCATACTCTCATAAATCATCACCCCTCTCGCTTTCATTCATCATTAAAGAACCCACAGTAACAAATTGAAATCCCCTCCGTTTGAGACTCGTGATGATTTCCGGTAACGCTTTGGCGGTATGCCATCCACGCCCATTCATATGCATCACGATAATTGAACCCTTCCTTGCACATTGAGAAACATAAGTGACGAGCTGATCATTCGTGATAGTTGAATCAGGATCACCGGAGGCAAGATCGTACATCACTGTGGTCATCCCAAGCTCTGCTGCGAGCTGTACTATTCGCTCGTCATATTCTCCGTAGGGAGGGCGGAATAATGTCGACTGGCGGCCGGTGAGTGAGAACATGATATCTTGTGTGAGCTGCAGATCTTTTCTGATACTATCATTCGTGAGAGTCTTCATATGGGGATGAAGAAAGCTGTGGCTTCCAAGTTCGAAGAGGGAATCGTACGCCAGTCGCCTTGTCTCATCCGGAAAATCGAGCATCCATTTCCCGCCAAGGAAGAGTGTGGCTGGAGTTTTTGTCTCCTGCAGGATCCGAATAATCCTCCGATCAAATCCGGCCAGTTTGCGGGTAGCACATGCATCAAATGTGAGTGCAATCTTTTTTCTTGTTCGTCGGCCATTCGAAAACACAATTGCCGGTGTTGCCGGTTGTCGGGGAGCTGGCATAATACTGACCCTTGCTGAGGCGGATTGCACTTGTGGTTGTTCCCTCTTGTTCTGCAACGTTGTTTCTGTCCGCGATGCTTGTGATAAGGCTTGTGGACAAAGTGGTAACAATACAGAAATGATAAAAGTCCAGGGCAGTATTGTATGAAATCGATAAGCGTGCATGATTTTTAGGCATATATTGTTTGGAAAATATACAGAAACAGAGGATGAGATTCATCCTTACGAATAGTGTATAGAAATGACGATTAATCCCCAATCAGTTGATATTTGAATAGACAAGAAGTAGATTTATACCAGTCAGAGTCCGCTTCAAGAGGTTGTCGTTATGGAAACGGCAATGTGAAGCATAATGAAAAGAGAAGCATCAGTGAATGCCTCATGTGTGAGCGTCGTAGAGTTGCTCTTTGCCAAGGTAAGGCGTGAAGAGTTGCGGAACGCGCGATAATCAGGAGGTACACCATGAAATATTTTGGATTGTTTCTTTGTCTTATCTCGCTTTTGGGATGTTACTCGATTCCCCAAATGAGCGAACCCTCTGTTCCTCGACTGTTAGTTCAATATCCGCTTCCGGAAGTACCAGAGTCCTTGCGCAGGCCATTTCAACGAATAGATATATTATTGTTTATTACCGAAGAGGGCGCAGTCGAAAAAGTGCGTCTGCTTAGCAGCAGCGGAAGCCTTCTGTGGGATTCTCTTGCAGCAAACATAATCCGAAAATGGCAATTTGTACCCGCGCATATTCAAGAAAAGCCAGCGGCCATTTGGCTTCGATTACAGGCCTCGCTGAAATATGAATCCCCAAGCTTCATGGCCATTGCTGAAATTTTGTGTAGAACCAGGGACAGCATCGACTCGGCGTACAGTGAATTAAAACAGGGAAAGGATTTTGGCGCCGCAGCATCGAGATATTCCATTGGTTCATCACGAGAGAATATGGGCGCTCTGGGAATGGTGAATATCAATTGTTATGCAAGCGACATTCGTCGGATCATAGCAAAACTCCGCATTGATGAATTCTCTGAACCGCTGAAATATGGTGAACAGTATGTTATCTTCAAGAGGTTGAAGGAATAACGGTCGCGGTACAGCATCGCTGACTATAAAATAGCATTTGAGAAGTCGTCAACAGCAGAAGGTCATAATCCAGCATTTTTTTACTATCATAGTATAAGACATCGTCATAGCTGTTTTGTGCACTCAAATGGATATTGAAAAAGAAATAGCGACCGTCTGCATGAAAAGGGATGTAATCCGGATTGCACGGTGGATTGGTACGGACCAGAAGCGGTTTTCGCAGTTAATGGACTTTATCCTCACGGGCGAAGATCGGATTGCGCAGAAAGCGGCATGGATTGTTGGATACTGTGTTGAACTTCATCCCCCACTCGTCGATCCATGGCTCAAGCAGTTGCTGCAGAAAATGGAACAACCCCGGGCTTCTGGCGCTGTGAAGCGTAATGGCGTTCGCATACTCCAGTTTGCCACCATCCCGCGCAAGCTCCAGGGACGGGCAGCCAACATCTGTTTTCAATTTCTCGCTGCCCCAGATGAACCTATCGCAGTGAGAACCTTTTCGATTACGGTGATTGCCAGAATTGCCGAGGAGGAGCCGGACCTGATGAAAGAACTCGAGTCTGTGGTTAAACAGATGCTTCCGTATTCAACACCGGCTTTTCGTGCCCGCGCAAAGAAGGTGCTGAAGAATTATCAGTATACCGAACCAATCGAATCCCCCTGAATGAATTTGGCGTCGAAGAACTTCGACCTCCATTCCATCATTGACATTACTGATACGCATGCCAAATCGATCCGCCCTGACATGAATCAACGATATGAATAATCCCGGTAGAGAACATGGTACGAGTAAATCTTCATCAGGAAATGAGATGAGTACGCAAAGAGGCGCCCAAGTACCATTCCAACCGCCATTATTGTTCTTCTTCTCAATTCTTCTCGGACTTCTTATTCACTATCTGGTGCTTCCATGGTCTTTGCCTCTCGGGAAACTGCTGTGTACAATAACGGGAGCATGCATTGGCCTCAGCGGCCTGGTGGTAAACGTTATCACCATTGGTTACTTTAATCGCTCCGGTCAAAACACTCTCCCATGGGAACCGACACCCTCACTGATTCTGAAAGGCCCTTACCGCTTCTCCCGCAATCCAATGTATCTCAGCGTTCTCATCATGCAGGTCGGATTCGGCGTTATGATAAATGTGCTCTGGATTATTCTCTTCAGCATTCCGGCAATGATTGTGGTGCACTTCTTAGCGGTTCTGCTGGAAGAGAACTATCTCACCGAACGGTTCGGAGAAGAATATTTGAGATATACCAGGAGAGTTCGACGATACATTTAAGGGAAAAATTATTGCTGGAAATAGCCACCGCATTGCTTAGATGCTTTGCTTGAGGAGGAGCGGTTTAACCTGGACAAGGTCAACAAATGATTATCAAAAAAACACCGATTATAAATCTTCTTACGAGAATCATCATCCTTCTGCTCTTGCTTTCACTCTTTACTATGCAACTGTTATCGCAGGAGTTCATTCGTTCTCAACCGGGATATATCAAAAGTGAATTCATTTTTCCACTTAACCATAAACCTACAGCCCAATGCCACGCCCCAACAATCGCATTGTCAGGAGATCGTCTTATCGTCGCTTGGTTTGGGGGTACTAAAGAAAAACATCCCGATGTTGGAATCTGGCTCTCATATTTTGACGGAACCGTCTGGTCGAAACCAGTGGAAGTGGCAAATGGAATGCAAGCGAACAGTCAACGCTACCCCACATGGAATCCAGTTCTCTGCCAGCCGGTTGATGGTCCGCTCCTTCTGTTCTACAAAGCTGGCCCGTCGCCAATGGAGTGGTGGGGAATGCTCACCACCTCGTTTGACAATGGCACGACATGGTCTAAATCCTTCCGATTGCCTGATAAGATACTCGGACCGATTAAGAACAAGCCTCTTCAACGTGACGATGGCATGCTTCTCTGCTTCTCCAGTACAGAGCATGAGGGATGGCGGGTTCACGTAGAATGGACGACCGATCTGGGAAAGACATGGGGCAGGAGTGAATCGTTGAGGGATGATTCGCTGCTCGGTGCTATCCAGCCGACGGTACTCATCCATCCAAAGGGAACGCTGCAACTCCTTTGCCGTACACGGACAGGATTCATTGCTGAAAGCTGGTCCAACGACAATGGCCGAACATGGGGGGTATTACAATCAACGTCTTTGCCGAATCCAAACTCAGGAATCGATGCGGTCACATTGTCGAACGGCAATCATCTTCTGGTGTATAATCATGTCCAGAAGGATGCGGCGAAATGGGGCGGTCCACGGACTCCATTGAATGTCGCACTCTCTGAAGATGGAAGAAAATGGAATCCTGTTCTTCTTCTTGAGAACGAACCCGGTGAGTATTCCTATCCTGCTGTTATCCAAACAAGCGATAATCTCGTGCACATTGTCTATACGTATCGTCGCGAGTCGATCAAACATGTTGTTCTGGATCCCATGAACGTGCACCTCAAATAATTTCGGCGCAGCAATGTCTATGAAAGGACCAGAAACGCGCCTCCGTCGGTCACGAAAGGCGCTTCTCACCTAGGACTGGAGCGAATCTTTCCAGGTCGATCTTCACGGTTTGATAACAGTCCGGATACTGCTTTCCCATCTGGATAATTCAGCAAAGACGGTATTAATGGAGGATGCGCTGAGTGGAATGGATCGTGTCACGATCTGTGTCAGATCTAATTTTCCGCTGCGAGCAAATTCAAGTACAATCGGCAATTCGCTCAAGAGATGATCGGAGCAGCCGATGACCTCTGCTTCTTTTCCCAGGATCTCCGTGTATGGATTAAGCTCCAGGTTCTGCAAGCTGAGTCCGACGAGAACAGCACGTCCCATCGGTGCGAGAGAACGGACCGCTTGCTGCATCGTCATCGACGACCCGATTAATTCAAGTGCGACATCGACACCACGGTTCTTCGTGAGTTCCCTGATTCGGCTGACGGGATTGCCTTCGTTGGGATTGATGGGAAGAGCGCCAAATCGTTCTGCTGCTATGAGCTTCTGTTGTTGAATATCAATGCCATATACCTGTCCTGCTCCAAGGGCTCGTGCCAGTTGAATTGCCGAGAGGCCCAATCCCCCGCAGCCAAACACCGCCACCGATTCACCGGATTGAAGCCTCGCTTTCTGAAGAGCATGAAATGAAGTTGCCGTTGAACACATCATCACAGCCCCATGGTCAAATGGTATCTCATCCGGCAGGTGTATGAGGCTCCGGGCAGGTACGGTACAATATTCGGCGTACCCGCCGTCGCGATGTTTACCGATCATCTGTGCCTTTGCACAGAACTGTTCATTCCCCGAAATGCAGTAGGAACACTCTCCGCAAAAATCATGATAATGAACGCAAACGCGATCGCCCTTTCGGAAATTCGTGACAGCGGGTCCCGCTGAGTCAACCACTCCAGCAATCTCGTGCCCAAGTGTTCTGGGGAGGGAGGGAAGAGGGACAACTCCGTTGCGGTAATGAACATCGGAGTGGCAAATACCGGCGGCTTTAATTTTTACAAGAACTTCATAGTTGCTAGGAATTGGCTTGGCGATCTCTCGATCTTCAAGCTCGGTTCCAGCGTTGATAAGTTGCACTGCTTTCATAGATCGATCAGTTCATTTTCTCGTTATGCGTTAGGCAAAGAGGTTGATAAAACCGGTGATAATCAGTGCATTGGTGAAGTCGATAAAAAATGCACCGACCATGGGGACCACAAGAAATGCTCTTGGTGCTGGTCCAAATTTTTCAATTATTGCTTCCATATTGGCAACGGCGTTTGGTGTGGCACCAAGTCCGAATCCGCAATGGCCTCCGGCCATCACGGCGGCATCGTAGTCCTTTCCCATAAATCGAAATGTCACGAAGTAGGCATACGCCGCCATCATAATCACCTGAACGGTAAGGATAATGAGCATCGGAATTGCCAGATCGAGGAGTTCCCATAATTTCAGTGACATCAATGCCATCGCCAAAAATAGAGAGAGTGCGATTGTGCCAAGATCATCCACAACTCGCTGCTCGATATTGAGTCGAACACTTACGGCAATATTGCAGATGACAGCCGCGATACTCATGGCACCGATATACGCAGGGAGTGTGAAGAATTTTCCGAGCCAGCCGCTGAGAAGTGAGCCTAGCCACATGGCAATAAGGATAATCGTAATCACTTTCAACAACCGGAATGCTGTCGGCGCCTCGCCGGATGGCTCTATATCGATTTCCATATCCAGAGATTCATATTCCTGCGCAGTTTTATTCGCCTTTGCATCCACTTCATCAGTCTGATGTTTGGGCTTGAAGCGTTTTATTAACGCCGTTGCAACCGGCCCGCCAATTAATCCGCCGCTCACCAGGCCGAATGTGGCAGCCGCCATTGCCAGTGTCACTCCCCCTGAAAATGCATATTGGTCTTCCATTAATTTACCGAATGCTGCTCCTGTTCCATGTCCTCCTGTCATCGTAATGGATCCGGCAATTAATCCGAGAAAGGGATGAACACCAAGAATCTTTGTCAGGAGAACACCTACTCCGTCCTGGAGAATTGCCAGGATCGATGCGAGGAGCCAGAAGAGGAGTACTTGCGGGCCGCCGATTTTTAGGAGTTTCAAGTTTGCTCCCAGGCCGATTGTCGTAAAAAATGCAATCATCAATGGTGCCTGCAGTGTTGTGTCAAATTGAAAATGGATCCACCCCGCAAGCCTGACAAGGAGAGAAAGGGAGGCAAAGAGAAATCCACCAATGACGGGAGCTGGGATATTATAGCGATCGAGGAACGAGACACGCTTCCGGATTGCATAACCGATGAATAAAATTAATGCAGCCAATGCGAGCGTTTGAATCATATCAAGTTTGATAACAACTGGGTCCATAGAGGGCTTCCTCGCAATTGTCCAAATCACTTCAATGATTGATGCCATAATACAAAAAATGGCGCTCCAATACCATGCTTTTTGGCTTGAATCGCACCAGATCTGGTGGTGTGAGGAGAAGCACTTCCATTAAGATTTTTTCACAATGCCTTTTCAGATTAAGCTTTTCGCCGAAGGACTTGTCAAAGCTTTAATCGATAGGAGTATTGGGAACGATCTGATACGTATCTATGCCAACCATCCAGAAAAAGCGAATCGCATTCATCTGTTTTTCATCAGCGTTCGGAGGACTTGAGATTTCAACTCTTCAACTCACCAACGAACTGAGTAATATGGGGGCCTATTGCCTGGCCATCGTTCCGGAACAATCGAAACTGGCGAAGGAAGGGAAGGCAATGAACCTCAGGCTTGAACTGATGAAACCGAGGATCAAATATGGAGACCTCTTTGCCGCTATCCACCTGGCAAAACTGTTAGACGTTCATCTCATCGATATCGTTGTCGCTATGCAGTCGAAAGACATCAATCTGCTGGCAGCCGTTAAAATGATTATGCCGCGCCTTAACGTTGTTTTCTATCAGCAAATGCAATCACAGATCGATAAAAAAGATCCGATCCATACCTGGATGTACTCTAAATTATCGTTATGGATTTCTCTTACCAATAAGATGAAAAGTGAGGTCTTACGATATACACGATTGCCGGAAGAAAAAATTCGTGTCGTCCCGCTGGGAAAGGATCTTCACACCTTTAATCCTGATCTCTATAATCAGGTCCAAGCACGGCGGAAATTTGGCATTCCTCTGGACCGTCATGTCGTCGGCATGATCGGAAGGCTTGATCCTCAAAAAGGCCAGAAAGAATTTCTGTTGGCGATCCCAAAAATTAAAAAGGTTCACCCTTTGGCAACGTTTATAATTCTTGGGGAAGAGACAAATGGCGAGTCTGGTTATAAACACTATCTTGATCGGCTCTGTTATGAATTGGGGATTCTCGATGATGTCCTCTTCCTTCCGTTTACCGATCAGGTGGCGGAATTCCTCTCGGCGCTGGATATCTTCATCCTCCCATCGTACAGCGAAACCTTCGGATTGGTACTTCTCGAAGCCATGGCGATGGAGAAACCAATCATTGCGACCGACGCGGGTGGTGTACCGGAGATCATCCGTCATGGGACCGATGGAATTCTTATACCCCCCTGCAATGATCAAGCACTTGCAGAAGCTGTAATCCACTTGTTGTCAGATCCCACACTCTCAATGGAGCTTTCACACAATGCTCGCGAAGATGTCACGAAACGGTTTAATAGAGAGAGGTGCATCAACCTATTGACGGATTCACTTATGAGAGTTAGTTAAAGAACAGCAAACCTCGCGACGAGTAAATTGAAAATTGCTGAACCTCCCGAAAAATCCGCTAAGTCCTCTTGGGCCTAGCGGATTTTTATTTCAACACTTTTCTATTCTTTTCTAACGTTACGAACTTGCCTGGTGTCTTTGGCGTGCTGACCTGCTGCTAGGATTACTATTCGGCTGGTTTGGCGGTTCAATTGGCACTAAAAAAAACAGGCCCATCGAAAGATATTCAACTAGTCGCACCGAAGGAGGTGAAGTGAGCTGAGAAGAGGCTTTCAATGGGCTCTGGTATTGGGCTGCTCAATTACTGCGTAATCCTCCTGAAAAAGATCACCACGCCCGCCTGCCCTCATTGATTCACTCTGGACGGGCAGGAAGAGCACGAAGTTAAAAGAAAGGCGAAGTTGAGAATGAAAATGTCAAGGGTTCTTCGTGTTTCTTCGTGGATAGAGTCTTCATTCGTATTACTTACTGGCCACTGATACAGAGGGAGCCTGACCGGGAGCGAACCGGAATGTGCCCTGCTTCACATAGACTTCATAATGCCATGCACAAGCATTCCGTACCTTAAGCGAAGGATCGAACGACACCGCTTGTTTCACGGCATACAATCCGCGGGCATCGCCAATCTGACAGAGGGACCATGCAGCAGCGATACGAACGTTTTCATCTTCGCTATATTTTAAGTACGAGAGAAGCGGCAGGACAGCACGGTCGGATCCGATGTTTCCGAGCATATATATTGCGCTTTTCTGCAAGCCTTTATTCCCTGACTCGAGTGCGGCAAAGAGGTTCTTTTCTACGACGGCTTTTTTGGCGACTGGTACTTTGTCGAATGCAAAGGAAGTGGTCGTAACCAACAGGATCAGAAGGGTGACGACTGAGATAAACAGTTTCTTGCTCATACGATTCTCCGGCACAATGTGTGATTGAATTCCTGGATTTCTACTTGCTCTTACTCAGTGCAGGGAAAAAAGTTTGGGAGTTGAGATGAAATGCTTCTTTTCTGTGATGAGATGGTATCGGTTCATCACTGAGAATTCAACTGTCTCACTCGCGAACGCGAGTGCCCAGTGCCGTTCATAATGCAACTTCCTTTGTGTAAAGGCGCTGGATTCCCACGTTTGTGGGAATGACATTCCTGTTTCTATAGTGCCATGTGACGGGAGGGCGGATGAGGATGGATGTTGTGTTAGAATCCCAGCGATTCACCCACGATAACAACAACAAGCCGGTGAGGGATAGAATTCGATTCGATGATTGTAATCTGGCTGCAGATGCGTTCTGGCTGATGGCAGTTCGCATCGTCGCAGAATCCGGTGCGTGCGCATGGAGTCTCTTTTTGAAGCCGCACGCAGTTCTGGGGTGCGGCGACATTTTTTATTCTGCTGAGAGCTTCATCGAGCGTTGTAACGATTTTATTAATGCCGGCCAATAAGATGACTTTCTTTGGACCGTAGATTATATCTGCAACGCGATTCCCGGTTTATATCTGTCGAGCAGATGAATCTCCATCGATCGGAGAGCTTCTAATAGTCCGGTTTGGCTTTTCGCTGTGCAATAATGGTTTGGGGGTGTAGAAGGATTTCCGGAAGCTGGTTCATCGGTGCCTCCTTTGAGAGTGTGTAACAGTTAGGTGAATCAAGCCGCCCTGCCTGCAGCAGGCAGGCAAGACGCCAAGAAAGTCTATAAAATTTATTGGGGGATGAAAGAGGGACAGCAACAGAATTACGATATTCCATTACTTTTTCTATTTGGCGTGATGGATTCTCGCATATAGGATTGTCGATGTGGAATGTATTCAAGAATGAACTTATGGAATCAGATGATCAAATAATACTGAATGATTCTATTGAGTGCAATACTATCGGCATTGGATAGGAGGAAGCCAGATAATCCGGATTTCTTAAATCGTTAAAACGGTTGACTCATACTGACTTGTATTGAGAACAAAGTAAAAATGGAACACCCGCCTGCATCAGGCATGCAGATAACATAGGAAAAGTACCGATAGTCACGGATAAAGCTCGTTGTATGGTTTTGTAGAATATTCTTTTCGATTTTAAACCATAGTCACCGTGACAATCTAGTTTCTTCAGTGTAATCAGTGTTCAATTTTTTATCGTTGAGTAGTCGCTTTAACTGTTTTTTAAAAAGTCCTTATTTGAGTAGATGCATTTGTCATCTAAAATTCTCATGTTCCAACAGGTATCACACTTATCCATTTCTTAAAAGGTAACAGGCACATGGAACGAAGAGATTTTCTCCATTCAATTCCCTTATTGGGCGCAATGAGTCTGCCTGGCGTCACAACGGCTAAACCATCCTCCGAACCAATACAGAAGGAAGAGGAGCGGGCACAGTGGGTGCGACTGCTTTCAAAGATTGCCGATCCTTTGCTTTCAGCTCTTTCTCAAGATATTTTGAAAGAGAAAATGCCTGTTGAAGCGCGCACACCAGAAATTGCCCGCGGTCGAAAGAATTATACTTACCTCGAAGGTTTCGGTAGACTTTTAAGCGGGATCGGACCATGGCTCATTCTACCGGGCGACTCTACTCTGGAGGGAAAAGTTCGCTCCCAATTTTTTGCTCTGACACAGGCGTCTCTTACTCATGCCGTGAATCCCGGATCAAAGGATATGATGAATTTTTCCGAAGGGCCGCAGCCGCTTGTCGATGCTGCCTTCCTTGCCCTCGGGCTTATCCGGGCTCCTCAACTTTGGAAGAGTCTGGATGAAAAGTCAAGGCAAAATCTTCTTCTTGCATTACGGCGAACAAGAACCATCAAACCTTACGCGAACAACTGGCTGCTTTTTAGCGGCATGATTGAAGCGTTCTTTCTGTCGGTGGGCGAAGAGTACGATAAGATGCGCCTCGACTATGCCATCCGTCAGCATGATCAATGGTATAAAGGCGATGGAATATTCGGCGACGGCCCCGAGTTCCATTGGGACTACTATAATAGTTACGTCATTCAGCCATTCCTCACGACGATTCTTCATCTTGCTGCGGCTCGTGATAAGAGTTATGCTGCGCTGGACGAAAAATATTCTCAGGTCGCACTCCGCTATGCAGAGATACTCGAGCGGTTAGTCGCGCCCGATGGCAGCTTTCCAGTTATTGGCCGGTCGATTGTGTATCGGTGTGGAGCGTATCACCATCTATCTCACCAAGTGCTCCTTGAAAAGCTGCCGAAACAGGTGACTCCTGCACAGGTACGCGCTGCACTAGGCGCAGTGATTCATCGAACACTTGATGATGAGAAGAATTTCGATTCGCAAAATTGGCTCCGGCTCGGTTTATGCGCTCATCAGCCTGGACTTGCTGAGGAGTACATTTCGACGGGAAGCCTTTACCTCTGCGCGACCGCGTTTCTCCCGCTGGGCTTGCCGGCAACACATGAATTTTGGAGTTCACCATCAGTGGAGTGGACAGGGAAGAAGGTATGGGGTGGTGCAGATGTGCCTGCGGATAAGGCGCTGAAGATTTGAGGACTATTTCCGATTCTACTTCCTCCTAGTATACTTCATCTATCACTTATACCGCTTCTAATCTTAGCAGCCATTCGTGAAAGTGAGTGCATGCAGAGCGGATACGATAAATACCAATCCTCTGTGAGATGAGGCTACCATGCAATGGTTTCTGGTAGGTGGGAAACAATCCCCGAATTCTTGCGGAGGGGCATGTATGAGGATTGTCGTTGATATCTTCTGGTGAAGGAAATCCCTGACGGATACGCTGAAGAGCCAGACTATGTGATGGTGATGTTAATGACTGTGCAATTTCTTCTGGCACGGAGAAGAGCAACGCTTCAAATTCATGAAGAGAATAATATGGTGTAAACTTTGAATTGTTTATATCTGTTTGGATGGCTTGTTCAAGGTATTGGACTCTCGCGGTAGGTGTCGTACCTTGAAGTGATGATTTTCCTGGAAAGGAATCTGGAAGCGCATAATAATCAATAAATGTCGTTACGAGCGCTGCGCTCGTATCATTAAGGAGACGTTGAATTTGGAGTTTTACTCTATCGTAATGCGGTACACCTCCTCTGAACTGATTCCCTCTCTTAACCTTCTTTGTTGCAATAATTATTGGTACAGCATATCTATCAAATTGCTCAAGGTCGGTATTTAAAACCTTCTTTACAAACATCTCTTCTGTCTGGCCTTCTACAAGAATGAGAATTTTTCTCATTCAAGGCCTCCCACCAAAGATATTTTTCTCCCAGAGATCTCCGAGTCCAAATTCGTCTAACCAGTGTTCTATGTCGGCTTCACGGAGATGAGTAAATATGCTCTGCATTTCCTTTCTCTCGACGACATAGATCTGAGATGGTTCGAATTGATTCACCAGTGTTACCGATTGAGTGGCAACAAGAACCTGTGCTTGTTGCGAAGCCGCGCGTAAAAGATCCGCCAGTATAGTGATAGCATAGGGATGGAGACCTAACTCTGGCTCATCGAGAAGTACCACGCTCGGTAGCACCGGTTGCATAAGAAGAGTAGCCAAACAAATGAAGCGGAGCGTACCATCAGATAAATTCGATGCGTTAAAGTGCCTATCGATTCCCTCCTCGCTCCATTCAAGCATTATTTTTTGATTATTTAGCGATAAAGACTCAAGATGGAAAGCACGAAAGAATGGTGCAACCAGACGAATTGTATCCTCAATATTTCTATAATGTTGAAGATTGGTTTTCTTGAGTCGATAGAGGAATGCCGCTAAGTTTCGGGCATCGGGATGGAAAATACGATTATCCCCTATATCGCATGTCTGTTTCACTCTGGCACTTTCGCTCGTATCATGGAAATGATACAATTTCCAACTCTTTAGATCGTTGATGACGTATCTTGCGATACGGCTGGATCTCCCTTCGGCATAATCAGGTAATATTGCCTCAGGATTACCAGAGCCTAAAAACTCACTATAAGGATGGGAATACCGTGATTTATCGTGAAATAATACACGCTCATCTGAAAAGATAAAGCGATCATCAACAGTTGGTGAAAGGATAAATTCATAACCGTTTGTTTCTTCGGCGAATGCTAACTTCACTGAAAGATGATCAGATTTCTTGCGCCCATAATAGAGAATACTATCTGCACCTCCTTGCTCACCAGTGTACACCTGGAGATGCTTCTCAATAAGCTTATTCAAGAATTTGAAGAGGCCTATAAAATTCGATTTACCGGAACCGTTGGCGCCAATAAAAACATTGAGAGCGTTCAAACGCAGATCCAGATTATGAATCGATTTGAAATTCTCAACCTGTATTCTATCGAGCTTTCTCATACGATGGTAAGATAAGAAGAACATTCCCCTTCTTCAAATTGGCAGCACAATATCTGTGAGCAGTTCTTTCCCTTTTTAATCGGCTCTACCTACCATTTTTTTATTGGTACTATGTGACACCTTTCTGATTTCAATTCTTCTTCTTCGTGAAAAGATAATTCTCCGAAAAACAAAAACCCGCCTGACGTACGCTATTCTCTTGCCCCACGGAATTATTGTTGCTGTTGTTCCTCTCCTCTGTTCAGCAATGCTTGCTAAAGGTAGGATTAATGAGATGGAAAATCAAATGAACCGAAGAAGGGGCAGATGAAATGCATCTAACCGTTTTCTTCACACGGATTTCAGTGAATAGATTGAGGTCGGGAGGGGACCTGCCAGCCGGCTTTAGAGTCGGCGTTTTGTCTTTGTGTTAATCAAGAACAAACATTAATGGTCGGGAGCTGGAGTTCCCTCCCAGTTTTAGGGCGGATATGCTCTGGATGATTTCCGCATTCAGCATTCCCCATTCCGGATTGAGCTGGCATCTTCTTTCTGCTTTCTTCATTCTTTCCATCTCCCATCTCCCTTCTTCCGTCTCTCCCTACCTGGTTCCTCCAAAAAGTTATTGACATTCTATTTCCTCATCTCTATATTGCTCCTACGGAAAGAAGAGGATAACGAGTGATGGGTGTTCCATAGCTTGTGATTCAGTGTTCAACCACTCTTCAGCCCTGACTACCGATGAATTGTGATCCTTCGTGCCAGGCTGTGCCAAAAGTAGGCGAGCAATGGTGTGCATCCCGAAATCTCTTGCCTCATTCTTTCCACAAACAACAATTGAGCTTGCAACAATAATCGTATCAGTGTGTTTCACGTCGTTGTTCAAACATCGCGCTTGTTCTTATCTATCAAGCACTACGAGGTTGCTGAAAAACATATCATCAATGAAGGATTGAACCGCCAAAGCGCCAAGGACACCAAGAAATCTTTTTAATTCTGATTGAAAAAACAATTTAAATATCACTTTGGCGCTCTTGGCGACTTGGCGGTTTTCTTTTTCAGCACCCTGCTACGATAAGTTCTCCATCATATTTCATATCGACAGGATGATTTATGAAGAACACTTTCCTTCCCTCCACCCTGCGTTTTCTAAAGCCGCTGAGCATCGCACTGGCACTCCTGCTTGCAGAACAACTGTTTGCGGGAAACGGTAAAATTACCGGACGCGTCATCGATAAAGAATCTCGTGAGCCTCTCATCGGCGCGAATGTGGTGATCACTCACTCGATCCTTTCTGACGGCTCAGAGGTTCCTCTCGACCGGCCGCTCGGCGCCGTATGCGACCTTTCAGGATATTATTTTATTCTGAATGTACCTCCCGGCACCTACGCCGTTAGAGCAAGTATCATCGGTTACACCTCCATCACGCAAAAACCTGTCCGCGTCGATCAGGACAGGACAATCACCGCCGATTTTCTCCTCTCCTCATCCTCGGTGGAGCTCCAGCAGGTAGTTGTCACAGCACAGCGTGAAATGATCAAACCCGATGTCGCCGGCACGCAAGAGGTAATCCTTACCTCACGCCTGGAGCAAATGCCGGTGACCCGGCTTGATGAATTTGTGAATCGTGTTAAGGGGATCGAGCTGGTGAGTGGTGCGGATGGCAACGGCCTCAGTGTTCGCGGCGGAGCAATCCGCGAAACAGATGTAAGGCTGGATGGGATATCGCTGCAGGATCCACGCTCCGAAAATTCATACCTCGCATTGAACTCGACAACCATCGAAGAAATCCAGATCCTGACGGGCGGCTTTCAGGCAAAGTACGGAGGAGTCCGGTCTGGCTTGCTGAATGTGGTTACCAAGGATGGCCATCGAGACCGATACTCTGTTTCGGTGAAAGTTGATGTTGCTCCGGCGCAGAAGAAATTTTTCGGCACAAATCCCTGGAGCGATGAATCATGGATTTATAAAGTTTATGCAGGCCCCTATGCATGGCGGGGAGTACCAACTGGAGATACCACAGTGCCTCTCGAGTTCCGTAACTTCCGCGGCTGGGCAAATATTCTGACCCAAGACCGGAGGCTCGACTCGCTGAATAAATTGGAACTCTGGAAACGGCAGCATCCGCAATATGCTTTTGCGAACCGTCCCGATATTTTCTTCGAATCGAGTATCACCGGCCCATTACCCGGTGCTCTGATCCCGATCTTCGGTTCCTATGCAGAGCGCACAACATTCCTCTTTGGATTCAAATATGAAGATTCGCAACTCGCATTTCCACTCGGCCCGCGAAGTAACTATGTTGACTGGAACACTCAATTAAAATTGACCTCCACATTGAGTGATAATCTCCGCCTTTCTGTGAATGCGCTCTATGCCAACGTGGAAACTGTCAGCGGAGGCAGCACAACCAGCTATGGCGGGGCTCTTGTCGATGCTTCTTCGAGTTTCAATTTTCTCAACAGTACGGAATCGTCGGTACGGCAGCAGGCGCGGTTGCTTGCCGGCGATAATCTTTGGCAGATATTCAACAAGAGCCGTCTGCAATTTTATGACCAGCGCTATTTTGTCGGTGGAATAAAACTCACCCACACACTTTCTTCCAATGCTTTTTATACATTCGATGTGCAAGTAGGGTATACCGATCAACGGCTCAATCCATTTTCTCTCGACACTTCACGAGCCGATTCATGGTTCACGCTTCCAGGGAGGACAGGAGGAGTGGTTCGATTCCTCAACGCTCCTGTCGGAGGCACACCAAATGCCTCGACGAATCCGGGCAGTGATGCACTCAGCATGTGGCGGCTCTACGGAGGATTGCAGAGAATCGATTCTTCATACTCCCTGGTTACCCAGATAAAGGGTGATCTTACTGCGCAGTTCGGACGCCACCATCAGTTTGAAGCGGGATTCTCCGCTCGTCTGCAAAAATTATTCATCTATACAGGTACTTGGCTCCAGGCACAAATGTCGTTTACTCCCGACCTCTGGCAGTACTTTACAGCAACACCGCTCGAGATTGGATTGTATGTCCAGGACAAACTTGAGTTTGAAGGTATGATCCTTAACGCCGGTGTTCGTCTCGACTATTTGAATCCGTTGAAACAGGGGTATGATGTCGGTATTCCGCCGGATGAGGACTACCGCAAACTGTATAATGATATTTATCAGAATCTCGGCGGTATCTGGGGAGGGTACGATCGCTGGCTCCTCTTCAGGGACTTGCTCGAAAATCCACCGGGCTGGCCGCGAACTGAAACCAGAGTACAGGCAAAAGTCTCTCCACGGCTCGGTGTCTCGTTCCCAATTACCGAGAGCAGCAAATTGTACTTCAACTATGGCCATTTCTACCAGCGCCCGGCAATTTCCTTTATGTATAATCAAACACTCGATTTGGCTGCGACAACACTTCCCACACCGAACCTTGAGATGGGAAGGACGGTTTCGTACGAATTTGGGTATGAACAGCTGTTCCTTGACGATTTTCTTTTCAATGTCACAGCGTACTACAAGGACATCCGCAATGAACCATTAAGCCGGCAGTACATCAATTATTTTCAAGATAATATCGTTCGGACATACGTTCCCGATGCCTACCGGGATATCAGAGGTATTGAATTGCGCCTCGAACGACCCATGGGAAGCTGGATCACCTTCAATGCGATGCTGGATTACATGCTCCAAAGTGCCGGACAAAACGGGCTCTCCCGTATTTATGAGAACAGGCTCGATGCAAAGGATGAGCTGCGGTCGGCGAACCTCTCCACCACAGAGCCGCGGCCCCGCGCCAATATCAACCTGAATATCCACACACCGGGCGATCTCGGCCCGAGCATCGGCACCGAACATCCGCTCGGCGGTATCTACTTCAACTTCTTCTTTGAATGGCGCGATGGAGCTCGTATGCTCTGGAATCCCGAAGAAGCCGATATGAAGAACCGGATCTATGTTGATGCCGTTGATTTCTGGAATCTCGACTTCCGCGGCTCGAAGAATTTCAATCTCGGACTTATGAACTTTGAAGTTGTGGTGACGATAAAAAATCTCACCAACAACAAATGGTTGATTCCCGAAAACATGCTCCGTTCACAATACGACGAGTACAAAGCCTCGCTGCGCCTGCCGCATCAGGGTGGCAGCGATAAATGGGGTCAATGGGAGTCGGATGATGGCCATATTAAAACCGGCTGGTGGGATGCACCGATCTTCCTGAATCCCCGGCGCATTCTATTTGGTATCCGCATGAATTTATAGAAGCTCGGACGAAAAGAGTAGCCACGACGATACAAAGGTGTGTAAAAAATGTGTGAGACAGACTCAACCCCCTATATCCCCCTTCTCTAAATTCTAGAGAAGGGGGTGTGGGGGATGAGTCAGAAATGAAGAATTACCAAATCTTTTTCCCTTGTCTGCCCGATAAAATGAATGAATTGATTCTCTTACGATAGGAGTCTCTATGAATCACCTCATACGAACACCCTTCGCAGCGCTGTTGTTGTTCACCTGCAGCCTGGTTGGCCAACAGCGTAATTACGATCCGTTTCCGATGTCGATCGATGTTGGCAACTTCACCATGACTATGAACAAGCTGAATGGAGAGGGTGGACTATTGTCGCAATATAGCTGGATGCTCAGCGGAACAAATTCTCAAAAAACAGAACTCTTTTTCTGGCCTGCAGACCGGTGGCAAACCAATATGCTCTATCAGATATTCAATCCGCTTTCGTTGGACGATAACGGAATCCTCGATGAATTTCGCCAGCAGAGAGGAATGTATACTCGGGGTGAAGCGCTCACAAATCCCGGTAAAACAGATTGGGCATTCGAAGTGCGCCGCTACCGTCCTCCAATCATTATGGTGGATGGAATCCTGCTCAACCCACCGTACCGGTGGTGCGTTGACCCGAAGTTGAAATCAGATATGAAGCTGGAGTTTGAGGATGTGCTTGGACAATTTGGTTTGCGGAGTCATATAGAAATATACGCGTTCAGTAATCCATATTTTGCAGACTTCTTTATTTGGAAGACGACTCATAAATTCACGGGTGAAATAAAAAGGCCGCGGGAGGCCTCGCTGCCGACCGATACACTACCCGACCAGACCATACGGTTTTGGTGGCCGCTTGCATTTAGTTTTGGACCTTCCAAAATGGGAGAGTATAATACTATTGGCTATTTCGGCTATGAAGGTGAAGATGACCTTGACAGTTGGTTCAAACGGAAATCGGAGCTTGTCCCGGGACGCACACGCGATGAACTCTATGTGGCGTATTATTGGGATTCAGATAATCCCTATGCGGCTGTCTATACGAATGGATTGACAGACGATACGGGAGATCCGGATCGGGTCAATGGATTTCTGCATGCAACACAAATTCCCGGCTATACCCTGCTCTATGCTGATAAAGCATACAATCAGAAAGTAGATGATAAAACCCAGCCCTATTCCATGCCGCACGCGAGTATCGTTGAAGATCTCTGGGGCCGTCGCGATGTGGGATTGAAACAGACCTATCGCGGCGATGACAATCGCGGCAAATTTCCATTGGATCCCATTTCCGCCGGTCTCTCCGTCAATCCGCAAAAAGGACCAATGCGATTCATTACCGTTGGGCCTTATGAATTGACGAAGAATAAAACGCAGGGCCGTGCTGATTCGCTGACGTTCGTCTATGCCATCGGTGTGGGCAGTATCGGATGGGAAGCCGCTGATTCAATCGGCCGCCTCTGGTTCAATAAACAGATCTCCGATGCAACGAAAAATGAATGGGTCTTAAAAGGGCGCGATTCACTCTGGAAAACTCTCGACCGTGCAAATTGGGCTTGGGATCGCCTCAGCAAAGGATTGGGGATTCCTTCTCCGCCGCCACCTCCCGATATTTCTGTTGCCTCCGGACCCGATCGGGTGATCGTCTCGTGGTCTTATCCCGACGCAGCATATTTCAAAGATCCTGAAACCGGAGTTGATGACTGGTATACATGGCGTGTCTATCGAAAACAGGGTGCCTTCTTTGTCAACGATCCGCTTGATCAACGGAGCAAAGCCCTATGGATTCTTGTTCACGAGACAACAGACCGCAATCAAACAACCTTTATTGACAAAAATGTTCAGCGGGGAGTAGATTACTATTACGCGGTCACGGCTGTCGATAATGGTACTCAGAATTCCAGCGGACTCGATACCGGCGTGAAGCTGGAAAGCTCAAGGTATGTCACCCGTTCTCAGCTTCCCGTAACTTCATTTAAGCCAGGATTGAGTGAAGGGAATAAAGTCCGCGTTGTTCCAAATCCAGCGACAGTCGCCGCCGGCGGATTGGGATTTGCCGGCACGCCGAATAAAATTCTCTTCGTCAATCTGCCGGTGAAATGTACGCTCAAGATTTATACCGAGACCGGTGACCTGGTCAAGACGATCAACCACTACGGCACTGCAGACCATGAGTGGGACCAGCGTACCGATAATAACCAGTATGTCACGAGCGGGATTTATATACTTCTGGTGAGTGAGAGCCAGGGGCTCGACGGTCAAGCGCTGGATAATCAATTTGTTAAATTTGTTCTTGTGCGATAGGAGGCTGCCATGCGAACTCTTTCGAACACCTTCTTCCTCCTCATGGTGATTCTCTTCATCGGCATGGGGAATGATGCCCGCGGGCAGATCACTAAGAAGGCACAGGTGGGATTCCGTTTCCTTGAAAACCCGATCGCAGCCGATGTTGTCGGCCGCGGCTCGGCAGGAGTTGCCACGACACTCTCTTCAAGCGGAGTGTTCTGGAACCCGAGCCTGCTCGGTTGGATTCCTCAGAACGTTGACCTCAGCCTGCATCACACCACCGGCATCGCCGATATCAGCTACAACGCGCTTGCTGGGGCAGTACAGATCAATGGTGTTGGAGTCCTTGGCATAAGTCTGCTGACCATGGATTATGGCACTTTTTATGGAACGCGGCGGGCAGCGAACAGTACTGGTTACATAGAAACCGGAGAATTTTCTCCCACTGCCTTTGCCGTCGGATTGGCATTTTCTCAGAAAGTGAGCAACCGTTTCTCGTATGGTGTTCATCTGAAATATGCGCAGCAGGATCTCGGAGCGGCGTGGGTTGCCGCAACCGGTTCCAGTATCTCCGATCCCGCTCTGGAAATCAGTGAACGCCAGTATGTCCAGAAAACTCTGGCCATGGATGTTGGTGCGTATTACGATTTTCTCTACAGGGGAATTCGCTTCGGGGCATGCCTGCAAAATATTTCACGTGAAATCCGGTATGAGAATGAAGCCTTTCCACTCCCATTTGCTGTCAGCTTCGGTGCGACGGTGGAACCGCTGCAATTTTTTAGCGAAGAGGAGAAGGATGTTTTGATTCTTTGCATCGAGTCGCGGCATCCCAGAGACTTCAATGAGAAGTTGAAAGTGGGAGCTGAATACAGGTTTCTCGATATCTTCACTGCACGCGCAGGGTACGCGACCAACTATACTGAACGGGGCTTCTCTGCCGGTATTGGAATCCGATACGATGTGGCCGGTTTCCCTGTTCGTGCCGATTACGCGTATCAGGCATTCGGAGTTTTCGGTGCAGTGCATTATCTCTCACTGGCCGTGAGCTATTGACCGCTTTAAAAGAATCGCCGCCAAGATGAAGTAGAATTTTTTTATAATATTTTTAATAGCGAACTATGGAACTGATAATTCAACCATATTCAGATCGTTACCGGGAAGAGGTACTTGCACTCTGGGCTGAAGCGCTTCCCCTCGACGCTATCACTAATGATATCCTGGAACAGCGAGTCCTGCTCGACGAAAACTTCGATCCCGAAACATTTCTTCTTGCATTCGACAGTCAAGCGCTGACCGGTCTTGTGGTCGGTATCCACGCAAAACGCATGCCGCTCGGAGATGCCGATCCCGATGGAACGTGCTGCTGGATTACTGCACTCGCTGTCAGAAATAATGATTCTTTTCAGCGCACAACAACGAAACTTCTGGTGGAGATCGAGAATCGTTTTCGACAGTTGGGGAAAAAGGAATGCCGCGTCTCTGGTTACCCTCCGGGATACTTCACTCCTGGTATCGACCAGCATGCCTATGCTCATCTAGTAAGCCTGTTTCGGGAAAACAACTACACGACGTATCATGAAGCTCTCAGCATGGATGCATCGATTGTGCTCTTCCAGATTCCCGTACAGATAGTAGCAATTGAAAATCAACTCCGGGATCAGGGAATCCGGATTCGATCGTACCAGAGAACTGATCTTGTTGCCTTTCTCGCGTTTCTTGAGCGGTCGATGCCGACAGATTGGGTGAGAGTCGAGCGGCGAAATCTCCGCAAGATAATTGAGGGGGGATTTCATCCTGAACAGATTATGGTTGTCACTGCCGGAGAACAATTGATCGGCTATTGCCAATTCGAGGGATCACACTTCGGGCCATTTGGTATCGCCGAGAATTTCCAGGGAAAGGGGATCGGCACGGTGCTGCTGGCCCGGACGCTGGAAAGGATGAGGATGGAAGGATACCACGATGCCTGGGTGATGTGGACGGATGACCTCGCTGCAAAAGTGTATGAAAAATTCGGATTCAAGCAGACACGACGGTTTTCCATGATGAAGAAAGCATTATAAGTACTTCAATGGCAGACCGAGAGGCACTGTCAATCGTTGGCAAACTCTCAACATCAAAATAGTAGATAAAACTATGGAACCGAAAAAAACAATTCTTGCTATCGGTGCACACTGCGGAGACATTGAGGTGACCTGTGCTGCCGTGCTCGCGAAGCATCGTTCACTAGGGGAGAGGGTGATTATTCTCCACCTTACGCTGGGAGAAGGCGGCAATCCCAAACTCTCTCCGGCACTCTATGGAGAACAAAAACGGCGGGAAGCTCTTGCAGCTGCCCAATGCATCGATGCCGAAGTACTCTTTGCTCCCTACAAAGATGGGGAACTGCCGAACGATCAGCAATCGCAGATCTATGTTGCCGATCTGATCAGGCAGGTGAAGCCTACGCACATCATTACCCATTGGCGAACCAGCATTCATAAAGACCACGTCAATACTCATGCGATTGTGATGGATGCTGTGCTGCTCGCATCATTGGTGGGTGTGGTAACAAAACATCCCGCCCATCGGGGAGTGAAGGCTATCTATTATACAGAGAATTGGGAAGATCCTGAGAATTTCAAACCGTACATCTATGTTGATATTACCGATCATCTACAAAGCTGGCAGGAATGTGTCACACAGTATGAGTTCATCAAAGGCGGGATATCTTTATTTCCCTATCTGGAATATTATCAAGCTCTTGCCCGGGTGCGGGGAGCTGAATCGGGAACCCGGTATGCAGTAGCGTTTGATGTCGATCCATTCGAAAAGAAACATCGTGTCGCCATGTTGCCATAAAGCAACAGACGGCGGGAAAAATGATTCTATGCCGTTCTCAATCAGATCATATCGATCGGAAGATGAACAGAGTGTAGTAGAATTGTGGAACGCGTGTCTGGTGCGCGATGAAATTACTCTGAACACTTTCCGAAAAAAAAATCATCCTCGATCCGAACTTTGATGCCGGGGGATGTTTCGTTGTTGAAGCAAATCAGAGGATTGTCGCATTCCTGCTCAGTATCTCCCGTCGATATCCTTATTTCGATGTGGGGTTGGAAAAAGGACGAGGATGGATCACGGTGTTTTTTGTTCATCCCGACTGGAGAAGAAAATCGATCGCTTCGACGATGGTACAGGCAGCAGAGCACTTTCTACAGTCGCAGGGAGTAACCGAAGTCCATATCGCAGACTATACGCCAAACTACATCATTCCCGGCATTGATCTGGATGTCTATGCCGATGCATCCCAATTCCTTAAATCACTCCACTATGAGAAGTGTCAGAATGTTTACAGCATGGGGCGTTCTCTGCTGGATTACTCATTTCCCAATGATGTTAAGGAGCGGTTTACTCCATTGCATACCGCAGGATTCACTGTGGAAGTGTTTCATCCTAACCATACACTGGAGCTCCTGGAATTTCTCAGGACCCATTATCCCGGCGACCTCTTTCGTGTTGCCCTCGACCGGCTCAGGGAAAATCCTGAATGTGATGAGATCCTTGTTGCATTAAAAGGTGAGAAGGTTGTCGGTTTCAGTCATTTCGTCGATGAACATTTTGGTCCCTTCGGGATTGATGAAGCGTATAGCGGCAGGGGATTAGGTCCAATGCTCTATTATTATACCGTTGAGCAAATGCGCAAGAAAGGAAAACAAAACCTCTGGCTTGCCTGGACAACAGGGCGTGCAAAAGATTTCTATTATAAAGTCGGATTGAAAGTACTCCGCCGGCATGAAATTCTGAAGAAAGTATTGGCCTGATCATTTGAATGAAAGGTGGATAATGAAAAGACCTATTATGCTTTTTATAATTTTCCTGGTTCTTGGCGCGAAATATTTGAACTCGCAACCAATCCGCATTGAGGTTGATGCGGCAAAGAAGATTCGAGCGATCAATCCCTGGCTCTATGGAATCAACACAGCGCGATGGGATGAATCGCTCTTTCCTGAACACCCCGACGAAATGCTGCTTACCGCCGATCGTGATGCAATCAAAAAGATCAAAGCATCTGGGATCACTTTGTTGAAATACCCGGGTGGGAACGATGCCGACAGTTACATCTGGAACTCCCCCGACAACAATGTCTCGGAGATGCAGACCGATGAATATATTGCTCTCTGTCGTGAGGTGGGTGCGGCGCCGTTCATTACCATCAACTTTAATCAGACTCCCGAACTGGCGGCAGAATGGGTCCGCTACTGTAATCGGGAAAAGGGGTACGACGTGAAGTTGTGGGAGATTGGGGATGAGCGGTGGGGTACCTGGGCAAAGGGATATGTTCCTCCTGAAGAGTATGCGAAGAAATATATCCTGTTTGTCCAGGCTATGCGTGCTGTCGATCCGGACATAAAAGTTGCCACCAATGTTCCGCTGGGGTATCATCGTGAACAATGGACGGAGCGTGTCCTTCGCTCTGCTGTCGATTACGTCGATATGTTAACCTTTACCTACTTTCCACAGCAATGGGGAAAGGAAAATGACGACAGCCTGATGGCCAGTGTCGGCGTGTTCGAAAAGCTCGTCCTTCAGCTTCGAGAAGATGTTGAACGTGTGGTTGGGAAGAAGAAAGCTGACGAGATGCTCTATGTCAACGTAGGGTATAATTCGGTCAATCATTCTCCTGGGCATCAGACCCTTCAGATGATTAATGCGCTCTTCACGGCGGATATGCTTGGAGTGATGGCACGAACGGGAATCGATATCGGATGTTTCTGGGCGCTTCATAATTTTTATCCGCCGCGCGGCGGCGACTTCGGATTTATGTCATCGGAGGGAAAGAACACTCCTCGCTATTCGTATTATGTATTACCTCTTTTCTCAAAGTATCTTAAAGGAGAGCTTGTTGAGTCTCTGGGCGGCGGAGCGTTGGTCTCAACGTACGCAGCACGCGATGGCAAAGCGTTGTCAATTGCATTTCTTAACAAAGATCGTCGGGCAATCCAGTACGCTCAACTTCAAGTAAAAAATTTTACACCGCTGCAGAAAGGGATGGCTTATATACTTGATGCGACAAGGGAAATGAAACCGTTTAACCTTCCACCGCTTTCAGGAACTATGACTTTGAAATTGCCGCCCTACAGCCTGATTATGGTGAACATGATCGATAGCGATTCAACGCTTCAACCAGAAAATCTTACCCTTAACGCCTCCGCTGCCGCCTCTTCCTTCTCTACTATTGGGCCGCACTTCACACCGCCGAGTGCGATTGATGGTAAGATGCATACACGATGGAATTCAGCGGCCTGGACAAAATCGAACGGTGAAGAATCGCAGTGGTTTCAACTCAGATGGAAAACAACGCAGACAATCCGGCGGATACGGATTCATTGGGGAGAATCTCCAGCACAGGAGTACGAAATTCTCCTCTCCTCGGATGGTGCTCATTGGAAAACTGTTAAGAAGGTGGCCGGGGGGCGTGGAGGAACTGAAGAATATTCCTTCGATGCACAGCGAGCCAGACAGTTGAAAATTATTGGGAAGAAAGGAACGAAAGGTATCTCGGCCTATTCGATTCGCGAGATAGAAGTTTTTAAAGAACCGATGAGATGAGTATTTGAAAGATTGAGATCTCAATGTTCAAAGATGGGATTGGTAAAAAACGAAGCGTGGGTGTCACGATCCTACCGTGACACTTCAAAAGTAAAAGCTCTTTTAGCGTAACAGGAAGAATCGGAGTATCAAGACATACTATGGAAGTACCACAGGAAGTATTGAAGACTGCTCCCTCACGCATCGAATCGATTGATGCGTTCCGTGGATTTGCCGTCGCTGGAATGTTATTGGTCAACAATCCGGGCACCTGGGATCCAACAGTGGTGCCGCGTCTGTTGATGCATGCGGAATGGCATGGATGCACATTTGCCGATTTGATCTTCCCGTTCTTTCTCTTTGCTGTTGGCATGGCCATGCCGTTCAGCGAGAAACGGAAGTCTGCCTTAGAAATTCCGTACTGGAGGAAAATTCTTATTGCAGCAACGCGGGCACTTCTCCTTTATCTCCTTGGAGCATTTCTCAAGTCGGCTTCCCTCGATATTCCCGTTCTTCACTTTGGCATTCTCCAGCGAATCGGAGTCTTGTATTTCATTGTATATCTTTTACTGCCGCTGCGCATTCGAACACAGGCAATCCTTGCGGCGCTGCTCTTATTCGTCTGGTGGGGAATCATGCTGGTTGTTCAAGGCCCGGGTGTGGTTCCCGGCTCATTCGAACGTGATCTGAATGCTGCTCAATACCTGGATAGCTTCATTCTCGCACCCGAAGATAAGGAGACAATTATAAGTATGATTCCGGGAATATCGACCGTGCTCTTTGGCGTGCTCGCTGGCAGGATGTTGATGCAGGTGCATGACAATAGACGCGTTGTTCAGATGCTCTCTGCCGGAGCTGCGGCAGGAATTGCGCTGGGATTACTCTGGGATTTGGTTGTCCCTCTGAATAAGATTTTATGGACATCCTCCTTTGCGGTCTTTACGGCCGGCTGGTCTTGCCTTGTCTTCCTCCTCTTCTACTGGATTACCGATATGCGGAAACTCAGGATTCTGTCGTTTCCTTTCATTGTCTACGGAATGAATGCTATCACCCTTTACATGGCTACAGGATTGTTTGTGCGCTGGGTCATGCTTTCCTGGAAGGTTCCCTGGCAGGAGGGGACAATCTCTCTCACCGGATTTTTTTATCGAACGTTCGCTTCCGTCACAGGGCCGACTATCGGTTCGATACTTTATTCCCTGCTCATCCTCATCCTCGGATGGCTCCTCTGTTATTGGATGTACAGACGGAAATTATTTTTGAAAGTCTGATATGGCCGATACTCTGAGTCCACCAATCTCCATAACAGTTCGAACTGGTGCCGATCAGATGCTGACCGATGCATCCGGATTGATAAAGGGGAAACGCATTGGCCTTCTCACCAATCATACCGGTCGATTATCTGATGGCTGTTCGATCATCGATGCTCTGGGGGCATCGGGGATCTGCCAGTTGAAAGCGCTCTATGGACCAGAGCATGGCCTCACCGGTACAACACCCGATGGCAAAGCCGTCAATCATACAAGTCATCCAGCGTATGGCGTACCGGTTTATTCGCTGTATGGCAAACATCACAAACCGACGAAGGAGATGCTTGCCGGAATTGATTTGCTTGTCTGTGATATTCAGGATGTTGGAGCGCGATTCTATACGTTCATTTCAACCGTTGCCTTGATGATGGAGGCATGCGCAGAGACGAACATTCCGTTTATCCTGCTCGATCGGCCGAATCCCATCCGCGGCCTCATGGTCGATGGCCCAATCCGCGTTCAGTCGTTAAAATCGTTTGTAGGCTGGATGCCGATCCCGGTAATGCATGGATTGACGCTTGGCGAACTTTGCTCGGTCTGGAACGGAGAAGGTTGGCTTGCAAACTCAGTGCGGGCTAAGCTGGAAGTAGTGCCGATGCAGGGATGGAGACGATCAATGTGGTTCGACGAAACCGGATTGCCATGGATTCCTCCTTCACCGAATATGAAAACTCTGGATACGGCCATCGTCTATCCGGGCATGTGTTTCATCGAAGGCACAACTGCATCTGAAGGACGCGGCACAGCGAAACCGTTTCAGATGATCGGGGCGCCATGGCTGGATGCTGATCGGGTGCTCGCTCAATTGGAACAGATGAATCCGCAGGGAGTTTTACTGCGAACATGTGAATTCAGTCCACGGGAGATACCCGGAGTAGCAAGCCAACCGAAATTCGATAGCGAGGTTTGTCGTGGAATAGAAATTTCCGTCGTGAAGCGTGAATGTATTGCACCGGTGCAATTGGGGATCATGATATTGGCTGCGATGAAACGTGTACATCCGCAGGAAATGATTCTGAGACATCGTCGATTTGATATACTTACCGGCAATGCCTCCATCCGCGAGCAGCTCGATCGAGATGTTCCTCATGCTGAGATCGTTGCATCGTGGAGCTCAGAGTTAAATACGTTCAGGATGATCAGAAGTAAGTACTTACTCTATAAAGAAGCATAGTGTGAGTTAATATTGTTCGAGCTGAATGCTAGATGAATGAACTTGTGGACAACTGAAGATGAATAGGAAATTCCGAGAAAATAAATAGTGTTCCCAAAATGAGTCAGTTTGGGATCTACTACGCGGAATTGCAATTTGCCGCTTAATAGATCCCCGACGAAGGCATCCGGGGAACACTGATAAAATTGAGAATCAGTGTTGTCTCGCTACATTGACATTTTGCTATTTGTATCTTGATTCTTGATTTCAACGTTTGCCTGTCAGGAAACGATGGGATATCGTATCAAATAACAGCATCATCAAGTACTGGGTGGATTGGTTACAATGAATTTCCAGGCCATTGATTGGATTATTCTGGTTCTCTACCTCGGAGCCTCGGTGTTTATCGGTATCTGGGCAAAGCGGTACGTCGAAAATGTGGAGGGTTATTTTGTCGCCGGCAGACGGGTGAAAGTCGCTCTGGGTACGGCAACCCTGATTGCCACAGAGATCGGCATAGTCACCTTTATGTATTTAGGTGAACTCGGCTATGTCACAGGGTTTTCCTGCTTCTGGCTGGGGATCAATGGAGTGATTGGTTATCTGATTATTGGCAAAACCGGTTTTATTGTTTCGGAGCTGCGACGGTTAAAAGTAATGACCATTCCGGAATTCTATGAAATCCGGTTTAGTAAGAATGTGAGGCTGCTCGGCGGGATACTTCTCTTCCTGGGCGGTGTCTTGAACATGGGTGTCTTTCTCAAAATGGATGGAATCTTTCTCACTGAGACCATGGGATTCAGTCCGGATGTGCTCACGATTGTCATGATCGTAATGCTTCTCATTGTAATCACCTACACAGTGTTAGGGGGGATGTTCTCTGTGGTCATCACAGACTTTATCCAGTTTGTTGTTCTCACCATCGGTATGCTCATTGCGACAATTTTTACTCTGACCCATGTCAGCTTCAGCGATATTGCCACAGCGGTCACTTCAACATATGGTGATGCCGGTGTGAATCCTGTTGTGAATCCGCGGTTTGGATGGATGTTTCTCATCTGGATTCTTCTCGGCAGTGTTGGTGCTTCTGCCTTGAATCAGCCGGCAACAACAAAAGCACTGGCGTCGGAAAATGCGGAGGCAGGAAGAAAAATATTTCTCTTTGCCGGTATCACGCTTGCAGGCAGATACATTATTCCGATGTTTTGGGGCGCTGCGGCATTGGCGATGTTCGGTCCGAATCTTAGTCCAACACTGGCGATGCCGAAACTGCTGGGGGCGGTGGTTCCTTCTGGATTTCTTGGACTCATGATTGCAGGTATGCTTGCCGCATCCATGTCGACCTATAGTGCCTATATGCTTGCCTGGAGTTCGGTAGCAACACGTGATATTATTGCGCCGTTAAGGAGGAAGGAGATGAGCGAGAAAACCATGATTTTGCTGAGCCGGGCGATTTCGACGGTCATCGGAATTTTTATTCTGGTGTTTGGGCTCTGGTATGAGATTCCTGCAACAGCCTTCCAATATATCGCACTGACAGGAGCGATGTATGCTGCAGGCGCCTTTGGCTGTGTGGCGTTTGGCCTGTACTGGAAGAAGGCCAATGCCGTTGGGGCCTATAGTGCATTAGCTCTTGGTGCCTTTTCACCTCTTAGTTTTCTGGTGCTCGAACAATTTAAAGAGAGTCTGCCGCAGAGCATCGTCTGGCTTGTCGATGTCAATATTTCCGGTTTCCTGAGTTTTGTACTTGCAGTAGCGGGTATGGTTGTGGGTTCGTTGCTGACGACGGGCAAAGTTCCACCGCGCCCGCTTCCAACACCATCAGCAAGGGAAGGAGTAGTGTTATGACGCCAGGCACATTGGTTTGGATTATCGTATTTCTGATCTCTGTGTTACTCTTTTTTGGTGCGGCTGGATTCATCACAGTTCAGGGAATTAAAGACCTGCGTGATTTATTGAAACGATCAGAGAAGGAATAATGTCGCTGGGTTTTTTCTGTTATTTCCTATCATTGTCTGAACCATGATTTTCATGATTTACTCGATAATAAGGATGGAATTCCATAATTCAGATAACTGATACTATTCCTGATTGGGGCGATATTTCTTGTTGTGAAGTCTTTTAAACTCCAGGCTTTTCGCGCCGAAATTTATGAGCAAGCCCACTTCTAAATTATATGCCTCAAGATAATTCAAAGCTTGAGCTAAATGAACATCCTCTAGTTTGATCACTGCTTTCAATTCCACACTGATCTTCTCTTCCACCAGGAAATCGACACGGCGGATTCCTACTTCTATGTCATCGTAGAAAATTGGCATTTCAAATTCTCTGGCAAAGTTGAGTTGATTCTTCGCCAACTCAATTTGCATACATCTTTGATAGATTACTTCTTGAAATCCATTCCCGAGTGTGTTGTGCACCCGCATCGCACAGCCGATGATTCTTTCGGTTATGTCTTTGTATTTCAAATCAGGTGTCTGAACCATGATTTACATGATTGAAAGATTACCAGGATGATTATTTACCATGATTTATACGATTGTAGGATTGCCGGTATGATTATGTACCATGAGTCACACGATTGAAAGATTACAGGATGATTGTCTGTTAATTTATTGCCTTCGCCTTATTGTATTTATTCATCATGATAATCTCTAAATCCAAATAATCCCGGTTCAGATTTCTTTTCTACTGGACTTATTCCTTTTTCACTGGACAAGCTGTGTTCGCTCTCGAATGTATTATGGCAAAAATGTAAAGTCAATTAACCAGCATGAAAAGCTAACATCGCAAATATCTTTTTATCGATCTATTCAGCTAATGATATCAATGGCTGTACAAAAGAAAACCCCTGGAGTCCAGGAGCTTTCTTTTTCAAGTGAGTAATCAGTGCAAGTCTATTTCAGCCCACGTTTTTCCAACAGCGGCTCAACCGATGGCTCGCGGCCGCGGAATTTTTTATACATCGACATCGCTTCCTCGGTTCCTCCTTTTTCAAGAATGTTTTTCCGGAACGATGTCGCTGTTGCCTGATCAAAAATTCCTTTTTCTTTGAATGCTGAAAAAGCGTCGGTATCGAGCACTTCGCTCCAAATGTAACTGTAATATCCCGCCGAGTAGCCGCCTGCGAAAATATGCTGGAAGTACGGGCTCCGATAGCGCGGTGGAATTTCCTTGATCAATCCAATCTTGTTCAACGATGCTTGCTCAAATGCGGCAGCGTCTCCTTCCGGTGCTTTGGTGATCGTGTGCCAATTCATGTCGAGCAACGAAGCAGCCAGATATTCCACAGTAATAAATCCTTGATTGAACTTCTCGGCGTTCTGCATTTTCTCAATCAGGTTGTCAGGAATCGGCTCGCCTGTTTTCCAGTGCCGGGCATAGTTTTTCAGAACCTCTTTCTGAAATGCCCAGTGTTCCATGATCTGAGAAGGGAGCTCGACAAAGTCCTGAGGAACACCGGCCAGGCCGCGATACTTGATCCGGGAGAGCAGTGAATGTAATCCATGGCCAAACTCGTGGAAAAGGGTCTCCACCTCTTCCAGGCGCAGCAGCGCAGGAGTTGTGGCAGTCGGCCGTGTAAAGTTGCAGACATTCACGACGATGGGGCGAATATCTATGCCATCCCGTATTTGCTGACCGCGGAAGCGGCTCGACCATGCGCCACCTCGCTTGCCGGGACGTGGATGGTAATCGACTAGAAAGACTCCAAGATGTGAACCGTCGGAATCGAGTACTTCGAACGTCTTTACTTCACTATGATATTTCGGGAGATCGGTTCTCTCTTTGAAAGTAAGCCCGTATAACCGGTTTGCAACGTAGAATGCACCATCCCGAACATTGTCAAGTGAGAAATACTGGCTCACTTCGTTTTCATCGAGTGCATAACGCTCCATCTTTACTTTCTCTGCATAGTATCGCCAGTCCGACGGCGCAAGCGAAAACTTGCCCCCTTCCTTGTTAATCATCTTCTGCAAATCGATCGCTTCCTTTTTCGCGACAGCAAGCGCCGGAGTCCAGAGTTGATTTAAAAGTTTGTAGGCTCCCTCCGGAGTCTTTGCCATTCGTTCTTCAAGAACAAAGTGAGCGTGTGATGGGAAGCCAAGGGTGGCAGCACGGTCTGCACGGAGTGAAGCGATTTTGGTAAGCAGAGTGTTATTGTCCTGTTGATTGCCATGGTCGCATCGCTTAAGATAGGCGGTGAGGATTTGTTCACGCAACTCCTGGTTTTGAGCATATGTGAGGAACGGCCAGATACTCGGTGCCTGCAGGGTGTACACCCACTTACCTTCCATGCTGGCTGCCTTCGCCGATTGTGCACCGGCGGCGATAACGCCTTCCGGCAGTCCGGCGAGATCGCTCTTTTTCTCAAGGACCAGTCGATAGGCATTAGTCTCCTTAAGGAGATTTTCAGCAAAGCGGAGGCCGAGAAGAGAGAGCTCTTCATTAATTGCCCTCAACGTCTTTTTCTTTTCGTCGGGTAAATTGGCTCCGCCCCGAACGAAATTCTTATGGGTCTCCTCGAGTAGTCTCAACTGATCAGGAGCGAGTTGAAGATTCGAGCGCTTTTCCCAGACACTCTTCACACGTTGAAACAGCTTCTCATTGAGCAGGATGTCATCCTGCAATGCTGTAAGCTTTGGCGCGGTTTGTTTTGCAATATCCTGCAATCGACTGTTGGTTTCAGCAGAATTCAAATTACTGAAGACGGAAGAAACTTTCTCAAGTAACGCGCCGGAGTAATTGAGAGCCTCAATGGTGTTAGCAAAGGTTGGTGCATCGGCGTTGGAAATAATCGCATCGATCTCTTTACGGCGTTCGGCGATTGCCTGGTCGTAAGCAGGAAGAAAATGCTCTTCCTTGATCTGGTTGAAGGGAGGTATGCCGAATGGAGTTGCCCATTGCATCAATAAGGGATTTTGTCCCTGGGGCTGCGGAACCGATTGAGCAGAAAGCGTTGCGGTCATACTGCACATCAAACCAATCCATATATATGATTTAAGCATTGTGCTGTGCTCCTTTCGAGAAGGGAAGTGTGAGGGAAAGATGGTCGAATATCAGAGAACAGGCATTGGAAAAAAATCCGGATCGCTGGCAATGCCACTTCAAGCCGAAATTCCGGTTTGAATATAGGAGAATATCAGTGAAAACTCCAAAAAGTCATTGCGAATTGTGAGTGATTTTTTATGGAGAGTCTCGTGCAACACTCGTGGAAATTCCCTAAATTGGCGCGGTGTGCGGGTGGATTAATTCCCCGTAAGGCATGTGTTATCTTCATCATAGCGTTGAGAGAAGGAGATACCTCGTGGCAAGCGTTCGATTGGAAAATGTGAGGAAAGTATTCGATGGCGGAGTCGTTGCCGTTCATAGCTTCAACCTCGAAATTCAAGATCGTGAATTTGTGGTTCTTGTAGGACCCTCTGGCTGCGGTAAATCGACAACACTGCGGATGATCGCAGGGCTTGAAGAAGTGACCGAAGGCTCGATCTACATTGACGATAAAGAGGTAAGCAATGTTGAGCCGAAAGACCGTGATATTGCGATGGTCTTCCAGAACTATGCGCTCTATCCCCATATGACGGTGTTCGAGAATATGGCGTTCGGTTTGAAATTGCGGAAGTACCCAAAGGATGAAATCCAACGGCGAGTACAGGAAGCCGCGGCAATCCTCGGTATCGAAAGCTATCTCGAACGCAAACCAAAAGCATTATCGGGTGGCCAGCGTCAGCGTGTTGCTGTCGGCAGAGCCATTGTGCGAAAGCCAAAAGTCTTTCTCTTTGATGAACCGCTCAGTAACCTTGATGCCAAGCTCCGTGTTCAAATGCGTATTGAGATTTCCAAATTGCATCAGACCCTCGGGGCGACAATGATTTACGTGACCCATGATCAAACCGAAGCAATGACCATGGCCGATAAGATCGTCTTGATGAAGGATGGACACATTCAGCAAATTGACACACCGCTCAATATTTACAATTATCCTCAGAATATGTTTGTTGCGGGTTTTATCGGAAGTCCGACAATGAATCTTATCCCGGGAGTTATTGCCAAAACGAAAGGTCTTGTCTTTATTGAGCATGAAGCCCAGAATAAACTTCCTCTTTCGAAATCATTCGAGAAACGATTGGCACCGTACATTGATAAAGAGGTTGTTCTGGGATTGCGGCCTGAGCACATCCAAATCATGAAAAGTTCGGTCCGTGGCGCTCGTTCAAATGGCATCGATGTAAACATCGAGGTTGTTGAGCCGATGGGGAATGAAATTTTTGTATATTTCACTACAGTTCAGCGTGGCAAACAATTGGTCTCCCGGATGCATAATGAGCTGTCTGTTCCTGTCGGTTCCGCAGCACGTTTATCGTTCGATTTATCCAAGGCTCACTTTTTCGATAAAGAAACGGAAAAGGTTATCTGAGGCATTGGGGGAAGCTAAGGGGGATCATCGAGGACAAAGAATAACACATTCATTATTCGCACCTCCATGGAACTCAGCAATGAGCAGTTTTTCGACCGAGCTTCATTGAATATTGATGAATCTGGAACCAAAATCTTTTATCATGGTTGCACCTCAACAGGAGAGGTCTTACATTATATCAGAATAACTTACGATGCGGTATTTCCATTAACATTTTTAGAAAGGTGTCCTAATGAGAATCATTTCAATTGCTCTTTGTCTCATCCTTATCGTGGGGATTGGCCTCGCACAGAATAAAAAAACCGAGTCCATCAGACTCTCGGTCACCGGCATGACCTGTGGGGGGTGTGCCTCAACAGTGACGAACGCACTCAAGGCTGTCGAGGGTGTTCAGAATGTCAAGGTCAACCTTGAAGAGGGGATTGCCAACGTCGACCTGAAGCCCGATGGCAAGGTTGCTCCTGAAACACTCATCAAGGCGGTCACTGAAGCAGGCTATGAGGCTTCGCTGGCGAAACAGGAAGCTCCGAAGAAAGAGATGACCGAGAAGAAGGAGAAAAAAGAGAAAAAGGAAGTCAAGAAAAAAGAGACAAAGAAAATTTGAGTTAGGCTCTTTCGTTCTTCCAGGAGTTGTAATCATCCGCTCGAAGTTTTTTCGAGTGGATTTTTTTTGCGTTACGATGGCTCGCTTCTCTTTTTACCTATTCCCGATTTAAACATCATAAACGAAGTATAGAAGATCACTCCGAGAACAATCCATTTGAGATAGAGAAGATCGATCGAAGTGACCAGATACGCCGCAATCAACACCCCCGGTATACCGCCCACTGTCAATGCCATCGCAGCATTTCTGTTGTAGGCCTTTTCCTTAATGAATTTCCCTCCTGCGGCAGGCATCAGAAAAGCACATGCCCCCATCATAATGGGAAACGCTGCCAGCGGGCTCATTCCCAGCGCATAAACAAGTGCCATACACGGGGCATAGAAGCCGACACCGATGGTCATTAGCGATCCAAGGATGAATGTACTGACGATAGCACTTAAGAGTTTCCATTCTTGCAGGCCTACGGCATCACCTCCTGTTGGATAGAGATTGAGTAATCCGGCGAGAAGTGCAATTGCGACGGCAAGGAGAGCAAACCCCATTCCGAATTGAATTGCCTTTTCAGGCAACTTTGATACGATCCCGGCTCCCAACACTGCACCTGCCACTGAAGAAATAAGCAGGCTAATCAGTGTCACCGTTTCGACATCGACGATAGCAATGAAAATGAATGCCTGAGCGATTACGGGAAGGGCATGGCCGACATTAAGGGTCCCAGGAATATCCTTATCGTCGACGAGATGGAGAAACTTAAAAAATGATGTGGTGGGCGCAAAGCTTCCGATGCCAAGGGTATCGAAAAAGTTTGTGCCAAATCCAATGCTTCCCAAGGCCGGCAGCCGTTTGCCTTCAATGAGGTTTCTATGCTTGTGCCAATCCCAGGCGAAGTACAGAAAGTAGAGTGTTGTGATAATTCCAAGAACGATGAGTAAAATCGTGATCATAAAATATTCCTTGTAGCACATCACCTCTCATATGCCATTACTTATTGTCTGGGTTGTCGGTAAATAGAAGAACCAACTGTGGGATCTTTTGAAGCCATCGGGCATACCCTGCATTATAGGGTGGAACTCAAATGATCCAACTGGTGTCGTGTATAGTACTAAAAGAGAAAAGCGATTTCAAGAAATATCCTCACTAATTATTCAATGCTTTTTCTTTTTTTTCCGGTTACTCTCATGGTTGAATATCGGTATTTTTACAATTACCTTCCTTTCGATTCATACACAATAAATTGACGGTGTCCACCATTGGATCGTGCAATTCTCTGTTATGGAAATATCATCTCAACTCGCACAACAATGAATCAATCCTAGATTAGATCATGTCATATCATATCCCAACGCTCTAAAGGAGGCTCTATGAAGTTACAGCGAACATTGAAGATGGGGATGATTGGAGGGGGGCCTGATGCATTTATTGGCGAGGTTCATCGGAAAGCCGCACGCATGGATGGCGGTGTCGATATCGTCGCCGGTGTTTTTAGCCGCAACGCCGAAAAATCGCATCAAACCGGACAACAGCTTCTCCTGGATCCTAAAAGAATCTATACAAGCTATGAAGAGCTCATCGCGAAAGAACGGCAATTGCCAGAGGGGGAGCGTGTAGATTTTGTGGCTCTTGTGACACCAAACAATTCCCACTTCCCGATTGCAAAGGCGCTCCTGGAGTCGGGCTTCCATGTGATGTGTGAAAAACCGATGACCTTCAATGTCGATGAAGCGCGTGAACTGCAGAGCATTGTGCAGCAATCCGTTAAAGTGTTCGGGCTCATGCACAATTACACCGGTTACCCAATGGTAAAACTTGCCCGGGATATTGTCCGCAATGGTGAGTTAGGTGAGATAAGAAAGATTGTGGTGCAATACCCGCAAGGGTGGCTCTCCACTCCTCTGGAACAAACCGGCAATGTGCAGGCGGTGTGGCGTACTGATCCGGCACAGAGCGGCGGCGGCGGTGCACTCGGTGATATCGGAACGCATGGCGAAAACCTCTCAGAGTATATCACCGGATTGAAGATTACTCATGTCTGTGCCGACCTCACATCATTTGTCCCCGGGCGCAAACTCGATGACGATTGTAATTGTCTCCTTCGCTTCGAGAATGGGGCAAAGGGACTTCTCCATGTCAGCCAGATCGCCATCGGCGAGGAGAATAATCTGGCAATCTGGATCTATGGCACGAAGAAATCATTGGAATGGCATCAGGAACATCCGAATCATCTCACGCTCAAAGCACTCGATGGACCGATGGAGGTCTATCGCCGCGGCAATCCGTACATTGGTGCAAAAAGCGCCGCTGCAGCTCGGGCAACCCGATTGCCTTTCGGTCACCCTGAGGCATTCATTGAAGCATTTGCGAATATCTACTGCAATTTTACCGACACTGTCCGCGCCGCGCTGACTGGACAAACACCGGATCCCTTGATTCAAGATTTTCCCAATGTCAATGATGGCTTGCGCGGAATGCTGTTTATCCAATCCGTACTTACCAGTGCCACGAGCTCCCAGAAATGGACACCAATGTCAACGTAAGGAGATGAACGATGTCACGACCTATTACATTATTTACCGGACAATGGGCAGACCTGCCTCTAACCACCCTGGCCGAAAAAGCAGCAGCGTGGGGCTACAATGGACTCGAACTCGCTTGCTGGGGGGATCACCTCGATGTTGACCGTGGAGCAGTTGATAAGGACTACTGCAAGCGTCAACTCGAAATCCTTCACATTCACAACCTGAAACTCTTTGCTATCAGTCATCATCTTGCCGGCCAACTGGTGTGCGACTTGAACAACGACAGCCGCTCGGATGGATTCGCACCATCTTCTTGTACCGGCGATGCACAGAAGAAGCGTGCATGGGCTGTGGAGACCATGAAGAATACAGCTCGAACGGCAAAGAACCTGGGCATCTCCATCGTAAATGGATTTACCGGCTCTTCCATCTGGCATTTGATCTACAGCTTCCCGCCTGTGACCGATGCAATGGTTGAGGAGGGGTATCAATACTTTGCGAAAATGTGGAATCCCATCCTCGATGTGTTTGATGAATGCGGTGTTCGTTTCGGGCTTGAGGTTCATCCTACGGAGATCGCATTTGACATCGTGACAGCTCATCGTGCTCTTGAAGCGATCGGAAAGAGAAAAGCATTTGGCTTCAACTTCGACCCAAGCCACTTCCTCTGGCAATTGGTGGACCCGGTTCGGTTCATTGAAGAATTTCCTGATCGCATTTTCCATGTGCACATGAAAGACGCCGCCCTGCAGCTTGATGGGAGGAGCGGCATTCTCGGCTCTCATCTGAATTTTGGTGTTCGCGGGCGCGGCTGGGATTTTCGTTCTCTTGGCCGCGGCTCGGTAAAATTTGAGGAGATTATTCGGGGGTTGAACCATATCAATTATACCGGACCTTTTTCTGTAGAGTGGGAAGATAGCGGTATGGAACGGGAGCATGGCGCGCGTGAAGCATGTGAGTATGTCCATAAAATTGATTTTCTGCCATCGAAGATTGCCTTCGATGGAGCCTTCGACAAGTAATCGTCTCTGTCTACGAGGAGAGAACAGGTGAAGAACAATTCAAGAAAACACGCCGCGACTTTCTGAAAAAAGCGTCGGCGCTAACTCTCGGTGCCGTTGGATTCCCGATGATTATTCCCTCATCTGCGCTGGGACGTTCTGGTGCAATTCCGCCGAGCGACCGGATCGCTATCGGTTGTATCGGTGTCGGCGGCATGGGAACGGGCAATATGCAAAGCTTCCTCGAAAAGCCTGAAGCACAGATTGTTGCTGTGTGTGATGTGGACCGCGGCCACCGGAAGCAAGCGGTAAAAATTGTTGAAGAGAAGAGCGGTAAAAAAGGGTGTGCAGAGTATAATGACTTCCGTGAACTTCTGGCAAGAACTGATCTGCATGTGATAAGCCTGGCAACCCCTGATCACTGGCATGCGCTGATTGCAGTGGCGGCGGCACAAAAGGGTCTCGATGTCTATGGAGAGAAACCGCTTGGATATACGATTGCAGAAGGACGTGCGATTGTCAATGCAGTCGAACGATACGGATTGGTGTGGCAGACTGGAAGCTGGCAGCGCTCACAACGAAATTTTCGGTACGCATGCGAGTTGGTCCGGAATGGCAGGATCGGAAAAATCCACACCGTACGCGTCGGACTTCCTTACGGCCACAGCATCTCCGATCAGGGAGGATATAGTCCGGCTCAGGTACCGGATGGATTCGATTACGAAATGTGGCTCGGTCCGGCTCCACATGTCCCATACTGCCCCAACCGCTGCCATTGGAATTTCCGTTGGATCAGTGATTATTCCGGAGGACAATTAACCGACTGGGCTGGGCATCACATCGATATCGCTCAGTGGGGAATGAATACCGAACTTACGAGCCCAGTCGAGATTGAAGGTGTTGCAGCGTTTCCTAACGCCAAGGATGGCCTCTTCGATACTGCAGTTGGTTACCGCTTTACCTGTAAATACAACGAGGGCTTCACAATGATTGTAGCCGATAAAACACAACAGCCGAAGGGAATGGGAGTTCAATTCGAGGGTTCGGATGGCTGGATCTGGGTCGACAGGAGCGGCATCAATGCTTCAGATAAAAGTCTTCTTACTTCAGTGATTGGGCCGAATGAAATTCATCTTTATAATAGTGAAGATCACCATCAGAACTTCCTGGATTGCGTTAAGAGTCGTGCGGAAACGATCACGCCGGCAAAGATCGCTCATCGCTCAATTATGGTCGGGCACCTTGGCTTGATTGCAATGAAACTGGGCCGTAAAGTTTCATGGGATCCCAAGGCGGAGCGATTCAATAACGATCCGGAAGCCGACAGATTTTTATCCCGGCCGATGCGAAGCCCCTGGCATCTATGATCGGGAAAAGCAGGAATATCGCAAGGGGCCGGCGTACATTTCTGAAGAAAGCTGCTGCTGCCACAATCGGAACGATTGGATTTCCTCTCTTCATTCCATCAACTGCTCTTGGCCGCTTAGGTGCCGTTCCGCCAAGCGACCGGATCGCTATCGGTTGTATTGGTGTCGGTGGAATGGGAATGTCGAACCTGAATAGTTTTCTCGGAAAACCCGATGCAGAGATTGTCGCAATATGCGATGTGGATAGGAATCATCGTGAGAAAGCCAGGGCAACCATTCAGGAGAAGTCGGGGAAGAAGGGTTGTGTATCGTACAATGATTTTCGGGAATTGATTGCACGAGATGATCTCGAGGCAGTGAGTATCGCGACTCCCGATCACTGGCATGCATTGATCGCCATCGCTGCTGCAAAAAAAGGATTGGATATCTACTGTGAGAAACCGGTTTCCTATTCTATTGCCGAAGGCCGTGCGATGGCCGATGCAGTTGGCCGTTATGGTGTGATCTTTCAAACTGGCAGTTGGCAGCGCTCGGTGAGGAACTTCCGCTATGCATGTGAACTGGTTAGAAACGGCAGGATCGGAAAAGTCCATACTGTTCGTGTCGGCCTACCCTATGGCTTGAGTATTGCCGATCAGGGTGGGAATCAGATCGCTCCTGTTCCCCAGGGATTCGATTATGATCTCTGGTTAGGCCCTGCCCCGTTTGTTCCCTACGTTCCAAACCGGTGCCATTATAACTTTCGATGGAATACCGATTACTCCGGCGGACACATTACCGATTGGGGTGCGCATCATTGCGACATAGCTCAGTGGGGAATGGGAACAGAGCACACCGGACCGGTGGCAGTGGAGGGTACAGCAACATTTCCGAACGGTGAGGAGGGACTGTTCAATACTCCAACCAGCTTCAGGTTTCTCTGTACTTATAATGAAGGATTTACATTGATTGTGGCGGATGAACGTCAGCAGCCGAAAGGAATGGGAGTGCAATTTGAAGGAACCGAGGGATGGCTCTGGATTGACCGAAGCGGATTGGATGCTTCGAATAAATCAGTCTTGAAATCTGTGATACGTAGCAATGAAATTCATTTGATGAAAAGTATTGACCACCATCAAAATTTTCTTGATTGTATAAGAACACGGTCGGCGACGATTACTCCTGCCGAACTCGCTCATCGCTCGATCACCGTTTGTCATCTTGGCTCTATTGCATTGAGACTGGGTCGGAAAGTTTCCTGGGATCCTCAGCGTGAACAGTTCGTGAACGATCCGGAAGCTCAACGGTTGTTATCCCGGCCGATGAGAAGTCCCTGGTCGATATAAAATGATTTGAACCTGTAAAGGAACGACTTATGAAACATCGGGTATCAGTATCGTTGTTCACAATTCTTATTGTTTCCATAACGCTGAGTGTTCATGCTCTTGCTCAGCCTTCCGATCAGAGCATCCTGACCACACTGCTGAAGCAAATTGCCTCATATCACTATGGCGAAAGCCGGAAACCCATGATTGACCTCGATGAGTTCATCCGGAAAATCTCCAATCTGCCGGAGGAGCGGCAAAAGATCATAAATCAATTCCAGGAATTCCTCCGCAGCGATGCCACGGTCGATGGGAAACAATTCATCTGTTCGCGACTTGCTCTCTTTGGAAGCGACACCTCTGTACCGCTTTTCGTCTCAATGCTTACTAATGACTTGACAACCGATATGGCGTTGTCCGCTCTCGAGACTATGCAAAGTGCGAAGGCAGATGAAGCTCTTCTTCAAGCATTACCCTCTTCCAGTGGCCGAGTAACAATTGGTATTCTTAGTGCACTCTCGAATCATAGAGTACGGAAGGCAATTCCTTCAATCCGGCCATTCCTCCAGCATCAGGATCAATCCATTGCAGCCGCAGCCATCTCGGCGATTGGACATATCGGTACTCTGGTCTCCCTGGAGTTGTTAAAAGAATTTTCTCAGAATGTGAAGCCTGAAATGCGGGAGCATCTTTTCGATGCAATGCTGATCACAGCCGGCCATCTGATGAACGAAAGGATGAAGGAGTTATCGCACTCGATATACACGGAATTAAGCAGCGGCGAGCATCCTCTGCCGATCCGATCAGCAGCATTGCGAGGCATGATCCTTACCGATCCAGGTATTGCTTCATCATTAATTAGTGCAACACTCAAAGGTAAGGAGTCCGGTCTCCATTCCGCTGCGGTTCAACTGGTTCGGGAATTAACCGACATTGGGCAAATTCGCGAAATTGCAAAGACGTTTCCCGATCTTCCTGCTGCAGGACAGGTACAATTGCTTACGGCATTTTCCCATCATCGCGATGCCGAGGTTGTAAAAACCGTTGTGGGAGCATTAGGAAGTAAACAGGCCGAAGTTCGTACGGCTGCACTGAGAACGCTGGGATCCAATGGAGATGCTTCAGTTGTACCGCTCCTCGCGGCGGCCGCCACAGCCAAAGGTTTTGAACAAAAGGAGGCGAGAATAAGTCTCGTCCAACTTAACGCTCCCGGTGTCGAGGAGGCCATCGTTCGGGAAATGACTCGCACTACCGGAGCGGTAAAAGGAGAGTTAGTAAAGGCCGTTGGCGAGCGGAAAATTATCTCTGCCCTGCCTCTTGTGTTGCAATCTGCACGAGACAATTCCATGCCGGTTCGCATCGAATGTATCAAAGTGCTTCGCTCTCTGGCAACCGCCGATCAACTGCCGCCAATCGTTGAGTTACTTGTGCTGTCAAACAATGAACGTGAAGAACAGGAGCTGCAAAACGCCATCATTGCGATAGCTAAACGTATTGCCAATCCTGCGGTTCGGGATGCAGCGGTACTTGCCGAGTATCTTCCTCTGAAAAAGGAGGTGAAGCGCGCATCATTTATTAAAGTACTGGGAAAGATCGGTGCTCCGGCGTCGTTGGCTCCCTTGCGCTCGGCGCTGGAAGAAAAGAATTTTTTGTTGCGGCTCGCGGCGATCCGTGCACTTTCCGAATGGCCGACAGCGGCAGCATTTGCCGATCTCTGGAAAATAGCTACCGCGACAAAAGAGCCAACCGCAAAAACTCTTTCCCTGCGAGGCGCCGTTGCTCTGATTGGATTGGATGCAAACCGCACGGGCGACGAACTCACAAAAATCTATCGTGAAGCAATGGCCATTGCTCCGAATAAAGAGGAGCAAAAATATCTGCTTTCCCTCATCGGACAGGCACAATCAGTGGCGGCGTTCCAACTGGCGTCGAGCTACGTGAAGGATACGAATCTCAAAAGTGAAGCCGCTGTTGCTGCGGTTGCCATCGGTGAAGCAATTGCAGGGACAGCGAGCTCTGATCTTAAAGCCGGTTTGACCCAGGTGATTGCATCTTCAGCAAGTGACTCAGTAAAAAACCGTGCAAAAAAAATATTCAAGAATATCGAGCGGCTCGAAGATCATATCACAGACTGGGAGTATGCCGGTCCATACTCAAAAAAGGATGCCTCATTGTTCAAGGAACCGTTTGCACCGGAGGGACCTGATGCTGCAGCAGTGGTATGGAAGCTCTTCAAGAGTATGACGGATTCCTCTCGACTCTGGCGGCTTGAGTTCGATAAAGTGTTCAAGGAAGATAATCAGGTGGTCTACATTCGTACAAATGTTTGGTCGCCGATGGAACAGCCGGCACGATTGGAACTGGGGAGCGATGAAGGTGTAAAGGCATGGCTTAACAGTGCCATGGTTCATGAAAAAGAAGCTTCACGCACCGTGTCACCTGGCGACGATATTGTTATGGTAACATTGAAGCAGGGATGGAATGTCTTGATGATGAAAATTAACAATGGAGGCGGAAGCTGGGGTGCCTGTGCTCGTTTCCGCTTACCCGATGGGAAAAAGTTGGATGGCCTTCGAATCTCAATAAACACAAATTGATGCAAAGGGATCCTTATGAAGAATTCATCACTGTTGTTCTCGTGTCTCATCGTCGTTCTCGGATTGCTTCTCTCTTCCTGTGCTCCGTCTGCTTCAGTCATCAAATCTGACACTGGATCTCCTGATCCGGTAATGGGTGACTGGCAGGGTCACATCGTTGGATACACCGGATTTGTAGAGCCGATCGTCCTCCAGGCTATCGCCCTGGGCGGTGACCGTTATAGATTCAATGTGGGTAGCAAATTTGATACGCGCGAAACAGGCTTCTTCAATAATATGTCATTCGAAGTATTGAAAGCTGGTGCACACTTTATTCCTGCCGATAGCGCAGCATCCAAGGAGGAAAAGGATGCATTTCTCATGGTTATGGATGATGGTGTCATTTCCGGTAAGACGGCAATGAAAGAGGCAGTTTCATTTTTAGCAAGGAAAGTGACCCGGCTCTCACCAAACCTCAAGGCGAAACCGCCTGCTGGAGCAATAGTCCTCTTCGATGGTACCTCGCTTGACGCGTGGGAATCCCGTGATGTGAAGAAGAAGGGAACACCCGCTGCTTGGAAACTAACGCAAGGGGCAATGGAAGTTATGCCAGGCACAGGAGATATTGTCACAAAACAGAAGTTCACCGATTTCCGGCTCCATGTGGAATTCCGAAGTCCATTTATGCCGGAAGCGAAGGGACAAGCACGCGGAAACAGCGGAGTCTATTTACAGGGACGCTATGAAGTCCAGGTGCTCGATAGTTACGGACTCAGCGGAGAAGATAATGAATGCGGCGGCATTTATAAGGTCGCGAAACCCCGCGTGAATATGTGTGCTCCGCCAATGCAGTGGCAATCATACGATATCACATTCCATGCTCCCCGGTTTGATAAGGATGGAAAGAAAATAAAAGATGCGCTTCTAACGGTGAGCCATAATGGTGTGAGTATCCATGAAGATCTCACGATTCCCGGACTAACCGGCGGTGCCGTTGATGACGATGTGAAACTTCCGGGAGGAATTCTCTTTCAGGATCATGGCAACCTGGTCCAGTACAGAAATATTTGGCTTGTTGAATTGAAGAATTCGCGCTAAAACCATTTGCCACGAAGTCACAAAGACACGAAGGTACACGAAAACATTGTAAGTTTTATAAAATATCATTGTTCATATACTCTTTGTACCCTGATGTCTTTGTGGCTATTGTTGCTCAGTGAGTATTAGAGAAAGAAGACAAGAAAATTGTGAAAAGCGTACGAGCTGTTGTCGTTGGCTGTGGAACTATGGGTTCATCTCATGCTCGTGCGTATGCAGGAAATGAAGGATTTGAACTCGTTGGCCTTGTCGATCGCTCGGCAGAGAAAGCAGAATCCTTATCGAAGGAGTTGGGAAATGTTCCCGTGTTTCCTTCGCTGGATGAGGCAATCAAAGCAGCGCATCCGGATGCCGCTGCCATCTGTACGTATCCGGAAACGCATTTTGTATTGACCCATCAATCGATCATGGCAGGGCTCCATGTGTTTGTGGAAAAGCCAATCGCTGCAACGGTGCAGGAGGCAACTGCAATTGCCCGACTGGCTGCAGAAAAGAACAGGAAAGTAGTTGTGGGATACATTCTCCGGCATCACCCGGTGTGGCAGCGCTTCATCGAAGAGGCACGACAACTGGGCAAACCGCTCGTGATGAGAATGAATTTAAATCAGCAAAGCAGCGGCTCCGCATGGGAAGTCCATAAAAACCTCATGCGGTCCATGTCTCCCATTGTCGATTGCGGAGTCCACTATGTCGATGTCATGTGCCAGATGACGCGGTCACAGCCGGTTCGCGTGCAGGCAATCGGAGCGCGTTTGACGGAAGAGATCGATAATGCCATGTACAATTATGGACATCTCCATGTCGTCTTCGAAGATGGATCCGTCGGTTGGTATGAAGCCGGCTGGGGACCGATGATGAGCGAGGTTGCCTTCTTCGTCAAGGATGTCATCGGCCCTCGCGGGTGTGTGAGCATTGCCGAACGGCAGGCGGTACAAGGCGGTGACTCCTCAGACATCGATTCGCATACCAAGACCAGCAGTCTCGTCAAGCATGACGCTGCAACAATGCAGAATACACGAATCGATACCAGTGATGAGCCTGGCCATCAGGAATTGTGCAACCGGGAGCAGATGCACTTTCTGCACGCCATCCAGGAGAATTTAGATCTCACCGACCATCTCAGCGATGCCGTGAATAGTCTGCGTATCGTGCTTGCTGCCGATGAATCCGTACGAACAGGAACGATAGTCCATCTTACAGAACGAGGATCACTATGAAAAAATCGATTTATTTTCAGCTCAGCGGAATGATGTTTCTGGAATTCTTCGTCTGGGGCGCATGGTATGTGACCGTGGGGAATTACATGAGCAAGATTGGAATGACGGATGTCATTTACTGGGCGTACACCGTCGGGCCAATCGGTGCCATCATTTCCCCCTTCTTTCTCGGAATGGTTGCCGATCGATTTTTCTCGACGGAAAAAGTACTCGGTGTACTGCATCTCATCGGCGGTGTAGCGATCTTTCTCGCACCCCTGGCAGCCGATGCCGGAGCGGCTGGATGGTTTATTGCCCTTCTGCTCATTCACATGATTTGCTATATGCCGACGGTCGGACTTGCAAATGCCCTTGCTTTCCACCATATGACCGAGCAGGAAAAATATTTTCCCATCATCCGTGTCTTTGGTACAATTGGATGGATCGTTGCCGGAATTCTCGTCAGTGCTGTGCTCGGTGCCGATGAAACAAGCTTGCCGCTTCGCATCGCCGGGATAGCCGGAATGATTCTTGGCGGCTACGCATTCACACTTCCACACACGCCTCCATCGGCAAAAGAACAGGTCACAATTCGCAAGGTACTTGGATTGGATGCGCTTGCTCAGTTGAAGAGCCGCTCGTTCCTGGTCTTCATCATCAGTTCATTCCTCATCTGTATTCCGCTCTCGGCATATTATGCTTACGCTCCAGTCTTCGTCAATTTCAATCAGATCGAGAGCCCCGGCTTTAAAATGACCTTTGGCCAGATGTCCGAAACGCTCTTCATTGTCCTGCTGCCGCTCTTTTTCCGGTTTATGAAAATTAAATGGATCCTGCTTGTGGGTATGTTCGCCTGGGTTCTGCGGTATGTACTCTTTGCCCTTGCTGCTCCGTCAGCAATATTCTGGATGATCATGGGCGGCATTCTTCTCCACGGCATTTGTTACGATTTCTTTTTTGTGGCAGGACAGATTTATGTCGACAAGATTTCAACACGGGAAATTCGCGGACAGGCACAGGGATTTCTCGTACTCATGACCTATGGTGCCGGGATGCTGATTGGTGCACAGATTTCCGGCTGGCTGTATAATGGGATTGTGACTGCAACTGGTCCCGAGGCAGCTCAGCAATGGCAAACCTTCTGGAGTATACCAGCAGCTCTTGCCGGAATCATCTTGATTGTCTTTGGATTGTTTTTTAACAATAAAAAAGAGACTGTTTCTGAAACCATAATATCATCATAGAGAGGGTATCGATGGAACTCACTCGTCGAAAGTTCATTACTACATCTCTGGCTGCCGGAGTATTCACCATCGTGCCGCGGCGCGTTCTTGGTGGTGCTGGCTATACTGCCCCGAGCGATGAATTAGCCAAAGCCGTTATTGGTGTCGGAGGTATGGGACATTGGCATCTTGGGAAAACTGGGGAACGATTACTTGCCGTCTGCGATGTAGACGAAGATCATATGAAGGAAGGAATGGAGATCGGCGGGCCCGATGTCAAAGGCTATCGCGATTTCCGTGAAGTGCTCGAACGGAAAGATATCGATGTTGTCCATATTGCGACTCCGCCGCACTGGCATGGCCTCATTGCAATCGCTGCGGCGAAGGCAGGGAAGGATATCTGGTGCGAGAAACCGATGACCCGCACGATCGCTGAAGGAGAAAAAGTGGTCGAAGCGGTGAACACCTACGGGCGGATGTTCCGCATCAACACCTGGTGGCGGTATACCTCGGATCAATTTTACGGCAGCGGTGCCTCAGCGCGAGAATTCAGACGCGTGACACAAAGCGGCCTTCTCGGCTGGCCCCTGACCGTCACGATAGCGGCACAGACAGGATTCGACTGGAAGTTTTACTGGAGCGGCAAGACCGACCTGATCCCTCAGTGGATTCCACCGCAACTGGATTATGATTTCTGGCTTGGTCCTGCTCCATATAAGCCTTACCATCAACATCGTGTTCACGAGACATTCCGTGGTTACTGGGATTATGATGGTGGAGGACTCGGAGATATGGGGCAACATTATCTCGATGGCACGCAATACCTGCTCGGAAAAGATGAGGAAAGCCCTGTCGAAGTTGAGGTTGATGCTCCCCCTCAGCATCCTGAGGCGGCTGCCTTCTTCCGAACCATTGTCCTCAAGTACGCCGATGGCTGCAAGATCGTACTCGAGGCGAGGGAAGAAAAACAGGATGTTCCCTTCATTGAGGGACCGAACGGCAAACTCTACAAAGGATTCAAGTGTACTATTCCCAAATTCAAGGAGAAGCTTGCATCGTTCCCCGAAGCGGAACCGCAAATCAGTGATTTCAATGTTGCTGTTCGAACGAGAAAGCGGTTTGCTTTGAATGAACTCAACGGCCATCGTTCATCGACAATTGTGAACCTTGCTAAAATTGCTTGGCAGTTGAATCGCGGAATCAAATTTGATCCGGCAACCCAGCGATGCAACAATGACGAGCAGGCAAACCGGCTGATCAATCCACCCATGCGCGCCCCGTGGCACTTATAAGAGGAGAATACCAGCCATGAAAAAAGTTGAATTCGGTGTTATTCTTCTCGTACTTGCGGCACTTCTTGCCGGGTGTGCATCAACAAAAATTGTTGAAACGGTTTCTCTCACTCCGGCAGCCCCTGTGTTCTCTCTCGACCAACTGCTGGCCAGAATGCCTGTCCGCGATTCTGTCGAAGCACGGTGGGTGTTCTCATCTATACTTCAGATGGGACAGGGGACAATTCATGAAGTCTGTCGTCGGCTTGGTCCGGCGGGATCCGAGCGAAACGCTCAGGTTGAATTTGCGCTCCAGGGCCTCGCCACGTTTGTCGCCACCCAGGGAATTGAATCCGACCGATTGCTCTTCGTCTCCGCAATCGACAGCGTGCTGAAATCCACCTTACCTGTTCAGCACGCTTCATTTCTCATTGCTCGCTTGCAGGTGGCAGGGGGAGAAGAGTCTATTGGCACGATGTCGCGCTATCTCGCCAATGATGATGTCTGTGAGCCGGCTGTTCAGGCGATGGTATCGATAAAAAAAGGTGCTGCTCTTCCAATAGTGAACGCGCTTCAGGGAGCAAACAAACACCGTCGGATTACACTGATGAAAGGCCTCGGTGAGTTGAGGGCGAGGGAAGCAGTCGAGCCGCTACTCAAGGAGGCAGCATCAACGGACGATGATATCCGTCTGGCAGCTCTCTTTGCATTAGCGTCGATCGGTGATCCGCGTGCTGAAGATGTTCTGCTCAAGGCCTCCGAAAGTATCAAGCCGACAGAGAAGTTTGAGTCTACCTGGTTTCTGCTCACGTATGCCAAACGACAGGCCGATGCAGGAAATAAAACGAAGGCGCTTTCTCTCTGTAATGAATTGTTGACCCATCGAAGCACATTTGCAGAAAATCATTATCGTGCTGCAGCATTAGATCTGCTCACACAGATCAAAGGCGAGAATGCGATCGAAAATCTGATAAAAGCAATGTCCGATTCAAGCAAACAGTTTCGAGTTACGGCCTTACGGCTGGCAGAAAAATTTCCAGGAGAGGCTTCCACAAACAGATGGATTGCGGTTGCGCAGCAGTCTCAACCGATTGTGAAGGGTGAGATTATTGATATGCTCGGAAACCGGATTGAGAAGAGCGCGTATTCGATGATACTCAATGCTCTTCAGGACAACAATGGTGTTGTGCGCGAATCTGCAATTGAAGCGTTCTTTCGTCTCAAAGGAGCAGAATCCATCGGTTCGATTCTTACTGTGCTTCAGCGAAGCAAGGATACAAGCGATATCAAAGCCGTAAAGAGAGTGCTCGATCAAGTTCCTTCCGCACAAGCACTCCCACCGGTTCTCGAAGCTTTGCCGCGATTGACACCCCCGGCTGCTGTTATGATGCTGGATCTGCTTGGTAAATACGGTTCACTCGTGCCGGTGAATCCTGTCATGACGTTGAGCAAAAGTGAATCTCCTCAGGTACGTATCGCTGCGATGAAGGCGTTGGGGACTATTGCACAGGAAGGTGATCAGGGAAAATTGATAGCGATTATGCTTGGTGCGAAGGAAGAATCTGAACGATCGGCGGCGCAGAAAAGCCTTGTCACAGTGTGCTCAAGGATCGAAGATGCAGAACTACGATCGGCTAAAGTGCTCGAAGCGTTCAAGACTGGAACCCAGGATGATAAGATCACCTTACTCCGTACCCTTGGCCGCATGGGCGGCAGCAAAGCGATGGCTGTCGCTGCGGAAGAGTTGCGGAGCAAGAATTCAGAGATGCGCGATGCGGCTGTGCGCGCCCTCGCTGACTGGCCGAGCATCGATGCGTACGAAAATCTGCTTGGTGTTGCGAAGAGCAAAGAAAAACTGAATCTTCGTGTTCTTGCCTTGCGCGGTTGTGTTCGGGTGGTGGAGAATGCGCCGATTAATCCCCCGATGGCAGTACAATATCACGAACAAACTCTCGCCGCGGCCGAGCGCATTGAAGAAAAACGCCTCGTCCTGGGTGCACTGGGACATCTTCGCCACCGCGAGGCATTACGGCTGGTCATTCCATTCATCGGAGATGATTCCCTTGGGCTTGATGCTGCAATGGCTGCCGGAAAAATATCTACCGGAAAATCGGAGAAGAAAGATGAATTGGGATCGTCCGAAGTAGCACGCGCATTTATCGAATCGAAGATTCCGGCAACCTTTAAAACTCAAGTCGCTCGTAACCTTGATGCGGCGTCTGGAATGAATGCACCGCCGAAGGGATTCACCGCGTTGTTCAATGGAAAAGACCTGAAAGGGTGGAAAGGGCTTGTTGCGAACCCGATTGCCCGCGCAGCAATGGACAAAGAGCAGCTCGCTGCGGCACAACTGAAGGCCGATTCCAGCATGAATGCCCATTGGTCGGTCGTTAATGGAGTACTCGTCTTTGATGGTAAAGGGGAAAGCCTCTGCACAAGCAAAGACTATGGCGATTTTGAAATGCTTGTCGATTGGAAAATTGAAAAGCTCGGTGATAGCGGTATCTATCTGCGCGGATCTCCCCAGGTGCAAATTTGGGATCCCGCACAGTGGCCGGAAGGCTCGGGCGGTTTGTATAACAATCAGAAAAATCCGAATAAACCACTGAAGCGGGCCGACAAGCCAATTGGGGAGTGGAATACATTTCGTATTCAAATGGTCGGTGAACGCGTCACCGTTTACCTCAATGACATTCTGATCGTCGATAGTGTTATCATGGAAAATTATTGGGATAGAAAAATCCCCATCTTCGCAACCGGACAGCTTGAACTGCAATCACATTCTAGTCCACTCTTCTTCCGCAATGTTTTCGTTCGTGAACTGCCGCAAAAGAAAACGTTGTTTTCCGGCAGCCTGTTTAATGGGACCGATTTGTCAGGATGGAAACTCATTGAAGGGAAAGAGGGAACCTGGGGTGTAAAGGATGGAATCCTCTTCACGATGGGTGAAGGCGGCGGTTGGCTTTCAACCGAGCGTGAGTTTGAGAATTTCCAACTCGACCTGGATTTCAAAGTACCCGATGGGGGGAACAGCGGAGTCTTCATCCGCTCGCCTCGACAGGGCGATCCGGCGTACACCGGGATGGAGATCCAAATTCTCGATGACTACGCACCCGTCTATGCGAAACTCAATGCCTGGCAGTACTGCGGGAGCCTTTATGGAGTACAGGCAGCTTCTCCCCGCGCGTCAAAAAAAGCCAATGAGTGGCAGCATATGCAGATTATTGCAGTGGGGCCTCGCGTAAAAGTCACCTTGAACAATCAACTCATTGTCGATGCAGACCTGATTGCGCATATGGATAAGGAATCGACTCATCCGGGTTTGAAACGACGAGCCGGCTATACTGGATTGCAGAGCCACACGCTTCGTGTTGAATATAAAAATATCATTGTGAAGGAACTTGAGTGGAAAGAAAGCAATGACGGAAATTGATCGAAGAAAATTCCTGCGCTATACGGCTGCAGCGGGAGCAGGCCTGCTTCTTGCGAACACACCAACGGAGGCATCAGATCCAGAACAACAATCGGCAGCCTCCGATGAGTTGAGAATTGCATTGATTGGTGCGGGTGCGCAAGGGCAGGTGCTGATGAATGCGTGCCTTAAAATTCCCACTGTTCACTTTGCCGCAGTTTGCGATATCTGGGAAGCCTACAACCTTCGCCGCGCACAGCGCATGCTCGATAAGTTCGGACAAAAGGTCAATGCGTATATCGATTACCGGCAGATGCTTGCCATGGAGAAGGGGCTGAATGCGGTATTGATTGCAACTCCCGATTTCTGGCACGCTCAACAAACGGTGGATTCTCTTCAAGCAGGGCTGCATGTCTATTGTGAAAAAGAAATGTCGAATACACTCGAAGGTGCCCGTCGCATGGTGCGCGCGGCAAGGCAAACCGGAAAGCTCCTTCAAATCGGGCACCAGCGCAGAAGCAATCCGCGATATCTTCATTGCTATAAGAAACTCATCAAAGAAGCAAAAGTCCTTGGGCGTATCACTACGGTGAACGGACAATGGAATCGTTCATTTCAACCTGATAACGGCTGGCCAAAAGGGGCGGGCATCGAGACAGCACGTCTGAATGAATTTGGATTTCGATCGATGGAAGAATTCAGAAACTGGCGATGGTACCGCCATCTCGGCGGCGGGCCGGTGGTCGATCTTGGCTCTCACCAACTCGATATCTACAACTGGTTCCTCGATGCGCTGCCGAAATCAGTCGCGGCCAGCGGCGGCATCGATTACTATGACCCTAAAACCCATCAATGGTATGATGGTGTGCTCGCCACCTTCGAGTATGAAACGCGCAAAGGAAAGATCAGGGCATTCTATCAAACCATTTCCACCAATAGCAACCAGGGGTACTACGAAAGCTTTATGGGAGATCAGGGAACATTGGTGATCTCCGAATCGGGAAGCCGCGGTGCGGCTTATCGTGAACCGGCTGCACCGGAATGGGATAAATGGGTGTCGCTCGGTTTTCTGAAAGCGCCTACCGGTGATCAGAAAAAACCTCAAGCCGAGGCAACGCTCGATGTTCGTGAAACGATTATTCCTCCTTCGTTCGAAGTGCCGGTGAAGTTCGACGATCCCTATCATAAACCTCATCTTGAAAATTTCTTCAACGCAGTCCGTGGTAAAGAGAAACTGAACTGCCCGGCGGAAATCGGCTACGAAACGGCCGTCACAGTCTTGAAGGTAAATGAAGCGGTAGAAACCGGAACGAAGCTCATCTTCAATCCACAGGAGTTCAAGGCCTGACTTATGTTTCCATCGAAGAAGATAATCCTCTTAGCCGCGGCTTTCCTTGGTTGTGCATGTTCACTGTTTGCTCAGGCGCAATCGACTATTGGAGATGTTGCTGATGGTAATCGCTCAATCCCGAATCATCTGATCAAGCTCTATGACGAGTTCGACCATGTGATCAAAATGGATGAACTGCCGGCCATGCCATTCTCCTCAAAACAAACTTGCGGAAAATGTCATGACTACGAAAAGATAAAACGGGGATGGCATTTCAATGCGGCAGATTCCGGGATTCAATCTGGACGAACAGGAGAACCTTGGATTCTCGTTGATCGCATGGCGGCAACACAGATTCCACTCTCCTATAGAGGATGGAAAGGAACGTATCAACCCGGTTCTCTCGGATTATCGACCTTTAAATTTCTTTCCATCTTTGGACGGCATCTTCCCGGAGGTGGAATAGGAGAGAATGAGCAGGCTCAGGATTTGAACGACTACATGCGCTGGCAGGTCTCCGGTACTCTCGATGTCAATTGCCAGAGCTGTCATAATGCAGATCCGGCACAAAGCCAGGCGGAGTACGGTGTTCAGGTGTTACGTCAGAATTTCCGGTGGGCTGCCGCAGCGAGCAGCGGGTTGACTACCATGCAAGGTGCAGCGGTCGACATGCCAGACAACTATGATCTCTATTCTGCCGTACCGCCTGAGCGATCAAATTTTCTTCCGCCAACCATTCACTATACCAAGTCCCGATTTGACATTTCCGGAAAAACTCTTTTTAACGTGCCACGAAAGATGCCCGCAACACAATGTTCGTTCTGCCATTCAGACAAAGTTATCGTCCCTGAGCAGCCTGATCGATGGGAACATGATGAAGATGTTCACATTGCTGCCGGTATGACCTGTATGGATTGCCATCGAAACGGAATTGACCACCAGATGATTCGGGGTTATGAAGGTGAAGCGAAATTGATACAAAAACCGGGAGCCGCAGTATTTACATGCAAGGGATGCCATTTAGGCACGAACGACGTACCGGTACCGAGAGAAGGAAAACGCGGTGCTCCCCGGCCGCAGCATCTGGGTATTCCACCCGTGCATTTCGAAAGACTTTCCTGCACAGCTTGCCACTCGGGCCCATGGCCTGGCGACGACACTTATCGGGTGAAGACTTCCAGAGCTCACGCGTTGGGAATACCTAAGGCGGACAAGTCGGATGATGCACTGCCGCAGATTCAAACTCCGGTCTATGCCCAGGGGGAAGATGGAATCTATGCACCTCATAATATTTTCTGGCCGGCATTCTGGGCATACAAAAATCAACATACTGTTCTCCCAATTACGCCAACGCTTGTCCAGCCATTGATTGCTGAATTGTTCAAGAAGGATACGACACGGATTCTTGGCCGATGGCCGCAGTTGCGTAACGAAGATATTAATGCAATCCTCGGATCACTGCGGGAGATGGATTCAACTGCAGGTGTACCCGTCTATATCAGCGGCGGCACACTATTCCGCGTTGGAACGAGTGGTGCGTTGGAAACTCAGGATGATGGGGCAGCGAAGCCGTACCTCTGGCCGATTGCCCACGATGTTCGGCCGAAAGCTCAATCACTGGGGATCCGCGGCTGCGGCGACTGTCATGCAACGGATGCACCGTTCCATTTCGGATCCGTGTCAGTGAGCTCTCCCTACGTTACGATGAGGGATTCCGTCACAAGCATGACAGATTATCAGAACAAGAGTTCTTTCTCTGCCTGGCTTTTTTCGATTTCCTTTCTCTTCCGGCCCGGACTTAAATTGCTCATCATTATCTCTTTTGTTCTTCTCGCATCTGTGGTGTTGATCTATGCAATGCGCGGACTGGCACAAATCATCAGAACACTTGCAGAGGAGGGTGAATGACACTCTTTCGCATCCTCTCCGGACTGACAATTCTTCTCCTCCTCGCTGGAATAACCTACGATCTCAAGCGCAGGTTGAAGGTTTGGAAGACAGTGAGATCGTCTTGCCATCAACAGATTTTTGCCGCCTTCAACGTATTCAAAGAAGCCAGGCAATCTCCTCAAGGGAATATTCTCGCGATTATCAAACGGGCAATATCTATCCTCACCGTACTATGTGCTCTCATTCTCGCATTTACCGGATTCTTTCCGGTCACAATCCTCGGTACTCATCTTACGGGTATCCTTCTGGTAATCCATGTAACCATTGCTCCATTGTTTGCCCTTTGTCTTTGCGCCGTTGCATTACTCTGGGCGCATAAACTCAGGTTCATACAAGAGGATTGGACTGTATTCCGGAATATCATCAAGCATCAATCTATTACTGAAGAGCGGTTGGCGCGTTTCTTTCACAAGCTGGCTTTCTGGATCATTCTAGTGCTTTCCCTTCCGCTGATCCTGACTGTTATCCTCGAGCTTTTCCCACTGTTTGGCACTGAAGGGGAAGAATTTCTCATAAGTCTTCATGGCTATTCTGCACTCTTCCTTGCACTGGTCGGTTTGATTCATACGTATTTGGCGATTATGTTTTTGAATAATTCCCGCGAACATTAATGAAGGAGTGACAAACTTGAAACAATTATTTAAAACAACGATCTGGATTCTTCTATTCGGTACTCTATTGATTGGAGCTTGCCAAAAATCGCCTGAGCAAAATAATCAGCAAAGCAGTACGCAGCAGCAAACTGCCGGACAGACGCGGGAATCATCGCAGCAGCAGCCGGCAGGTCAACCTTCGGAACAACCGCAACAGGTATCAGGTGACGCCCAATCCGCAAGCCAACAACTGGTTCCTCTGGAGATCAAACTTCCGAAGCCGATGTTCGTCGGAACCCCGACAAACGTCGCGGTGCCAAATCTTGAGAAGCCGCTGGGAAAACCGCGTCCTCCATTTCTCGCTCCGGCTGGTACGAAAAATATTGCATTTAAAAAACCGGTGAGTGGATCTGATGAGCAGCCGATTATCGGAGAACTCTCTCTCATCACCGATGGTGACAAGGAGGCAGCGGAAGGCAGCTATGTGGAGCTTGGGCCAAAGCTCCAGTACGTTACGATCGATTTGAAATCGCGGAATACCATCTATGCCATCCTGGTATGGCACTTCCACAAGCAGGCGGTCGTGTACAATGATGTGATCGTCCAGGTTGCCGACGATCCCGATTTCATCTCGAACGTTCAAACGATCTTCAACAACGATATCGATAATTCCGCTGGAAGAGGTGTCGGGAAAGAGATGAGCTATATCGAAACTTCGGAAGGCAAGCTTATCGATGCGCGGGGAGTGCAGGGCCGTTATGTCAGACTGTTCAGCCGCGGAAATTCCGCCAACGAATTGAATCACTACATCGAAGTTGAGGTCTACGGCAAGGCGGTTCAATGAGATGGTATTTCTGGATTGTTGGTGCCGTCATTGTGGTGGGCGCACTCCTGCGCCTGCCGCAATTGGAATTGAAGCCGATGCACACCGACGAAGCTGTCCATGCCATAAAGTTCGGTACCTTGCTTGAACGCGGAATCTACCGCTACGATAAAGACGAATATCACGGCCCAACGCTAAATTATTTGACCCTTGTTCCCGCCTGGGTTCTCTCTCAAAAAAAAATCTCAGAGGTAACTGAGACAACTCTCCGTATCATTCCGGCTCTCTTCGGTTTGGGCATTGTAATTCTTCTCGCTCTCATGCATGATCTCGGTCCAAAGCCCATGGCATTTGCCGCACTGCTTACAGCGGTATCGCCCGCGATGGTATACTATAGCCGGTACTATATCCAGGAAATGCTTCTCGTCTGTGCCTCATTGGCTTTGATCTTCGCTGGGTATCGGCTCCTCACTCAGAAAAAAATAATCTGGGCTGTATTGACAGGCGTTAGTGTTGGTTTTATGGCTGCCACAAAGGAGACATGGCTTCTGTTCTGTGGTGCAATGGTCCTGGCTCTCGTTGGTACCTGGTTGCTCCGTCGTCGTGAAGGAGAAATCTCGCATCCGATCAGTTTTTGGAATCTGAGTATTATGGTTCTCTCTGCTGCCGCAGTGATTGTATTATTCTTCTCTTCATTCTTTTCCCATTGGCAGGGTATCAAAGATTTTCTGCTCGCCTATCAAACGTACTTTGGCCGTGCAGTTCAGAATATAAGACACAACCATCCCTGGTACTACTTTTTCCAGATCCTGCTCTGGTCGAAGGGGGAATCCGGCCCTCTCTGGACGGAAGCAGCAATTATCATTTTCGGACTGTCTGGTATCTGGCATGCATTCAGGCAGAGATCAAATCCTCCAATCGAAGCAAGATGGTTCTGGCTTTTCCTTGGATTGTATGCCTTGTCGATGCTCGCGATTTCTTCTGCCATTCCCTATAAAACACCATGGTTGGTTGTTGGTACGTTGCTTCCATTTATTATGATGGCTGGGTATGGACTTTCAATATTCTTCGCCTGGCTTCAGCAGAAACAAGTACAGCTTCTCGCAATCCTGATTATTACGCTCATCACGGGCCACCTTGGCTGGCAGGCGTATCAATCAAGCTATCGGTATTATGACGATCCGGTAAATCCTTATGTCTATTCTCATCCAACGCAAGATGTCCTTCTCATTTCAACAAGTGTCATTGAAGCGGCACTCCATACTCCTGAAGGATTATCGACACCTGTTCAGGTGGTCTTTCCGGAAGATGAGTACTGGCCGCTCCCCTGGTATCTTCGCTCAATGAAAAATGTGGGGTGGTGGAATAACGTCGACTCCGATGTTACTCCAACAAGCATCATGGTCATCACTCCAGAGTTGGAGAATGACCTGCTTGAGAAAATCTACAATCAGCCTTCGCGGGGAAGAAGCTCGCTGTATGTTCCCTTATTCGATCGATCGTTGTACCTGCGTCCGGGGAAAGAGGTACGGGGGTATGTTACTCTGGATCTCTGGAACTCAATCCATAAGGCTCCAGTGCAATGACGGGCAGGATCAATCTCTCAGGCAAAGATGTCTGTCGCTTTGAGCATCAAGCAATGGCAACACTCTTTGAAGTGATGATTGCCTGCGAAGATCCAGTCTATGCTCAGTCTGCGGCGGTTGAAGCGTTCCAGGAAATCGATCGGCTCGAATTGGAATTAAGTCGATACAATCCGAATAGCGATATCTCCCGGTTGAACAACCTCTCTCCACATTCATCTATTCGCATTGGGTACGATGCCTTTCAATGTTTATTGGAAAGCATCCGGTATGCAGAGCTCACAGGCGGAGCGTTCGATGTGACAGTGGGGAGATTAATGGATTGCTGGATTGCCAGGGATAAATCGGCACGAAATCCTTCGATCCAGGAAATTGAAGAGGCATTGGCGAGTTGTGGGAGAACGTTGCTGGAGTTAGATGAAGCTTCGATGATGGTTCGCACTGGTGCAGTCGTTCCATGCATCGACCTTGGTGCCATTGGGAAAGGCTACGCTGTCGATTGTGTTATAGAGTTGCTGAAAGAATGGGAAATCGGATCGGCACTGGTTCACGGAGGGATGAGTTCGGTTTTTGCATTTGGTGAATATCAGCATCAGAATGGCTGGCCCGTCACACTGAGCGATCCGCGCACTCCTGACACGATCCTGCGAACAGTTACTCTGGATGAACGAGCCTTGGGTGGTTCCGGTGTGAAGAAAGGATTCCATATCATCGATCCACGGTCTGGTCAACCGGTCAGGCATCGCCACGCCGCGTGGGTTGTTGCGGATTCTGCAACTCAAAGTGATGCGTTATCGACTGCCTGCATGATGATGACGAAAACGGAGATTGAACAACTTGTTCTTCAGCAGCCTCACAATTGGGCAATGATTGTTGATGAACCGTCGAATCACCACTCCTATTCTGTCTTTCAATATGGAAGTAGTTTATCGGTTTGAGAAGAGCTTCTTGATCAGGAACAATTCATGGAGAACATCTGTCAAGCTTCGGCGAAGGCTGATCCGGCTGTCGCGATCACAGCTCCACTCCACAGGGAATTCCTCAATCCGGTAACTAAGCCGTATTGCTCGAAGGACAATTTCTACATCGAAAAGAAAACCCTCTATTGTGCACTCTCCAAATAACCTCCGTGCTACTTCACCACGATAAATTTTGAATCCGCACTGTGTATCGGTAAGATGGATAGGAACTTTCAGCCAGCGAATGACGAGGATGTGAAAGAGCCTTGATATCAATTTCCGATCCCAATCCTGTTTTTTGTGAATCACGCTAGCCGGCAGCTTTCTTGAGCCATGGGCAATCTCACATCGGTTATCCTCAAGAAGTTGAAGGCCTGCAAGTGCATTGGAATATGGGACCGTCAATCCGCTGTCTGCGAACATCACGAAGTCGCCATGCGAAGCGATCATTCCAGAGCGAACAGCAAATCCCTTTCCTCGATGTGCTTCGTTTCGGATTACTCGACAGGTACTACCCGCAGGGAGTGCAGCCTGCCTAGCCTCCAGTGCAGTGTTATCCGAACTTCCGTCATCGACAACGATTACTTCACCAGAGAGTTCGTGACCAGCAAGAAATCCTGCGGCCTCTTGAACATCACGGGCGATTTTTTTTTCCTCATCGAATGCAGGTATGATAATAGAGAGCGTCATCAGTTGGCAAGGTACTGACGATCCGCAGTCTCTGCAAGTGAAAAAAGAGGCGGCGGAAAGAATAAATCTGTTCCCTTAACAATTCATCATTATTTACAATCAGACTCCGTCATCAGATGTTTTTCAAAAAAAATACTGTCACACCCGAACATTTTTGTTGGGTGTCTTGCATTGAGATTTTCCAATTTAGAGATTCCCTGCCTGCCGAAGTTGCTTCGGCATGGAGACTCACAGGAAAAACCGAGGAAAACGCGTTGAAGGTATCGCAGCAACTAAACCGGTACATTACTTAATTTGCCAATATGCTCTGGGCATCCTTAGATACGGCTGAAGACTGCGAGGTGATGGATCTGCAGTTTAAATCGGATCCCCTAGTGGTTCTCTTCCCCGTCGAAAAGGAGTTTGAAAAACGAGGGTTTTAAAGGTAAACTTCAAAAAAAAGTGCTTGACTTGCGGTGCAAAAATAACTAAAATTTAAACGTGGCTTTAGTTCCTCATTGTGCAACTTATTCATTCCATTAAGCGTTCCATTTTAGAAGGTCAAGGAACGTCCAAAATATAGATATCCCGGTGATTCAATATGTTTGTTAGATACGCATTTCTTGCTGACACAGCTACAGCGGACGCTGGTGGCAAATTATATGCTATGGGGATTTTTGATAATATACTGACCACCCAATTCCCTGCTCATCATCCCGAATTAACACTCGTAGCCAGAATTGAGGGAACTGTTGCAGAGAAGGGATCACATAAAATATCTATTGAATTGCGAGATAGCGATTCAAATAGACTTCATTCGTTCGATCAAACATTAGTTTTTAGCGAACGACCAGCAGTCCATGGGAATTTCTTGGCAGGATTAATTGTGAAATTCCAAACTCTAACTTTCCCACGAGCCGGCCAATATGAGTTCGTTCTTTTTGGGGACGATCGATTTCTAGTGCGAATTCATTTTACGGTGCAGAAAATTAACATCCAAAATGATTAAGTATGAATGGGAGTTCCGCAAAAAAGTTGTTAGAAAGGATGCGAAACTCAAAGTCTGGGTGGGGTCAAAGTGACTTTCTTCATTTACTTAAAGGATTCGGATTTAAATTTAGAGAAGGTAGTAAGCACACAGTTTATTTTCATCCTACATTTAACGATTTGATGATCAGCGTACCTAGGCATAACATTTTAAAGGAATGGGTAGCGCGCGATGCAATAAAACTAATTGATGAATTAATAGAACGATTGGAGAAAGAAGGGAAGAACAATGGAATCGATGGCAAGAACACTTGAGTACTACAGGCGTCTACCATATAGGATGCAGATAGATCGAGTGCAAGATTCCGATGGAAGTAAATATTGGACAGCCGAATATATTGAACTCCGTGGTTGTAAGGCAGATGGGCCCACAGAACTCGATGCAATATCAAATCTGCACGAGGTGTTTGATGAGTATATTTTAACGCAAATTGAAAACGGTATCAGCACACCTGAACCTGCGCAGGTTCCACTCATTGTTGATTCCATCTGGCTAAAACCGTGGAAAGAAACATCTTTTCTAATGCCTACACCTCCTGGAGTAGATACCGATAAAACAGGGAGTGAAGCAGCAATTGAGTCTGTTTACGCTCCGTTTTAAATCATAGATGATTAATATGCGAAGCCTATTATCGAATGAAGATAATGGGCATTTCTGTCTCATCCCTTGTCTTTTATCCATCAAGCACAAATCGATAGACCTTCAACGAAGTAATTTCTCTACAATAAATAATCAGAAATAGTGCCCCCTCTCAAAAAAGGTCCTATAAAGGTCCTTGACTTTCTTGTCCCGAAATAGGCATTAGCACACGGAGCAAGAGCTTCATCACACCCCCCTGCGATTCTTCCCTACCTGTGCATAAGGGGGAGCCGGAAGGGCTAAAGGAGAAACGAATTGCAGAGGGTTAATGTCGACCACAATTTCCACAGCCGAACCAACACAATTTCGAGCGGATGATACCGTCAAGTGGACGAAGTCTCTCTCCGACTATCCTGACTCCGAAGGTTTATCTCGTTCCCAAGCTCCGCTTGGGAACGTAGGTCTTGAAGCTCTGCTTCCATTTAGGTGTTCCCAAACAGAGTTTGGAAATGAGGTTTTAACTCAGAACTACCATTTTCACAAGTGTTGTCTAAAAGAAAAATATGTCTCGCCTGCGAACGCGGGGACGACAAGAATATGTCTCACTCGCGAAAGCGAGTGTCCAGTGCCTTTACGTGCCCACTGGTCTTTTTTCAAAGCGCTGGGTCCCCGCTTGCGCGGGGACGATAAACAGTGTGTCACTCCTTACTACTGCACCGGCTCAGGCACTTTGAGCACTTCGTCGATAATCTGCTTTAGGTTGTTCTTCGGCAGGGCTCCAACCGCCATTTGGGGTTGACCCTCTTTCGGTATGAAAAGCAAAGAGGGGATGCTCCGGATACCAAAGGCCGATGCCAGCTCCTGCTCTTCTTCGGTATTCACTTTATAGAAGTTGACCGATCCGGTATATTCCTTCGAGAGTTCATCAATCACCGGGCCGACAATCCGGCAGGGGCCGCACCATGGTGCCCAAAAATCGATGACAGCAGGAAGCTCTCCGGCATACTTCCACTCTTTATTTTTCTCATAATCAAAAACTTTTTCTTGAAACGCCTGTTTTGTTAAATGTTCTGCCATACCAGTTTCCTTTCTTCGTTTTTATTAATATGATGCAGTGCAGGACCGAAAGGATTCACTCTGCAGGTCAGACTTTGTTGAATCCAATTAGGAATTCCTGCATCATAGCTATGGGAGAGTAGGTGTTCTCTGTTTCGTGGAGAAATGCATTGTTGGAGTAAGTCCGAATTGAATTGGAGTAGAGATGAATACAATTGCAATAGAGAAACGATATTCTGAACTTGCAGACGAGGAATGCTGCCTCTCCTGTGGCGGGGCGATCGATATGAGTCACCCTGGAACGGGAGAGGTCTGTGTTGATCTCGGATGCGGTAAGGGAAGTGACGTCATCCGTTTGCGTAAGGCAGTAGGTGAAGGAGGGCATGTTTATGGTGTGGATATTGCCGACGGGATGATTGCGAAAGCGAGACAGCAGGTTGAAAAGTTTGGCTATACGAATGTGACACTGATTCACTCTGAATTGGAACAGTTGCCGATTGAAAGTGATGCAGCAGATCTTGTCATTTCCAACTGCACCATCAATCATGCACAGAACAAACGCGCGGTCTGGTCGGAGATCTTCAGGATTCTAAAAATGGGCGGACGAATTGTGGTCAGCGATATTTATTCAATGAAACCGGTGCCGTCGGAGTATGCCAACGATCCGGAAGCGGTTGCAGAATGTTGGGCCGGTGCAATCACGAAGGATGAATATTTGAACATTCTCCAGCAAACAGGATTTAAACAGATTAGTATGATAGAAGAGAGCAAGCCATATGAAAAGGGGAAAATTGCAGTAGCAAGCTTTACTGTATCAGCAAAAAAGTCAACGTGTTGCTGCGGTTCCTGACCGGAACCGTGCAATCAGAAAGGAGGTCGCAATGAAATCTCTTATTAAGAAGAACACGAACACCTCACCATGCGCGGCACAGTGTTGCGCAAAGAATTCAAAAAACGTAGCTGGCTGTCACGACTAATAAACAATTTCTCACCATCACTATGGCTTTGCTTTCTTTAATATAACAATGGAATTCTCACAACATAATATCTTTTCACGAATCGCGGATTCTGAAAACTATTTCATTGTCAATCTCCTCTCAGGGAATGCGGATATCCTCGCTCCGGAAAAGGCACAAGAGATCATCGATAAACGATACACCGATATCGAGGAGTACCGTGTAAAAGGGTATCTCGTTGAACCCGAAGAGGAACAAATGCTTTTCCGTAAGCGGTACGCCGAGTTTCTCGAGGACCGTGAACGGGACGAAATCCAGATTTTTTTCACTCCCTGGTATGCATGCAATTTTTCTTGCAGCTATTGTTACCAGGAGGGGTATTCCAACGATCACGTCATCCCGGAAAAGGGTGTCATCGATTCATTCTTCTCCTACATTCAGAAAGAGTTTTCTGGCAGAAAGAAATATCTCACACTCTTTGGCGGTGAACCACTCCTCAATGGTGCACCTTACAAAGAAGTCATTACTCATTTCCTGAAGAAGGCACGGGAAGCGGGCCTGGAAACATCCTTCGTGACGAATGGTTTTCACCTGATGGAATACCTCCCGCTCCTCACTGAGTACCGAATTCGCGAAATCCAGGTAACACTGGACGGAGTCGGCGATCTCCATGACAAACGGCGTCCTTTGAAAGGGGGCGGCTCGACATTCGATCAGATCGCGGCAGGAATCGATTGGGCTCTCGAACACAAGCTTCCAATCAATCTCCGGGCTGTCGTGGATCGTGGAAACATTCACGAACTGCCCTCCCTTGCACGATATACGATTGAGAAGGGCTGGACGAAACATCCAACATTCAAGACCCAGCTTGGCCGGAATTATGAGCTCCATTACTGCCAGGCTGATCACTCTAAAATACTAAGCCGCGTTGAGCTGTACCAGGAGCTCTATGCTTTGATCAAAGCGTATCCGGAGCTTCTTGAATTTCATAAACCGGCATTTTCGATATCGAAGTTCCTGTTTGAAAATGGAGAACTTCCCAAACCTCTCTACGATTCATGCCCGGGAACAAAAACAGAATGGGCTTTCGATTACACAGGCCGAATTTATTCCTGCACCGCGACAGTAGGAAAGGTAAGCAATGCCCTTGGAACGTTTTACCCGGCGGTGAGTAAAAATCAAGAACTCATTGGCTGCTGGGAAGAACGTGATGTAACGAGCATACTGCTGTGCAAGACCTGCAACCTCCGGCTTGCATGCGGCGGCGGGTGTGCTTCCGTAGCGTTCAATAAAACAGGAAATCTCCATGAGGCAGACTGCAGGCCGGTCAGGGAATTGCTTGAGCTTGGCATATCAACATATTTTAAGGATGAACAGGATTAGATTATGCATCACAACATCAAATACATTAATGCTTCTCAATTCGATGAGGCCGTACTGCGAGGGGGAAATGTGGTCCTCGATTTCTATTCCACCGAATGCCCTCCCTGCGAAGCACTTGCAGCAAAGTTTGAACCCCTGAGCGACATCTATGGCGGCGATGTCACCTTTATAAAAATCTTTCGTCAGGAAAACCGTGAGCTGGCACAATTGCTTGGTGTCTCTTCCTCGCCAACACTGCTCTTTTATCAAAATGGGAAAATGGTCGGCGACCGCCTCACCGGAGGAATCAGGCGATCGGAGATCGTGAAGAACCTTGAGCCGCTGATACCGGAAGATCGCTCCAAACAACTCCGCGAAGCAATCAAACCTGTTGAATCGGAATGTGAAGTGCTCGTTCTCGGTGCCGGGCCTGCAGGGCTTGCCGCTGCAATTTATACGGCGCAAGCGAAGCTGAAAACCATTGTTGTAGACAAAGAGCTGCCGGGCGGGCAGGTGAAAGTGACGCATCTGGTCAGTAACTATCCCGGTTTTTCAGAACCGATCTCCGGCTACATGCTGATGCATCACATGGCAGAGCAGGCGAAAGCGGCGGGTGCTGAGTTTCGTACTGCCGTTGATATCACGATGCTCGATTTCCATGGAAAGAAAATCGTCATTGATGGCAACGAAACTATCCATGCAAAAAAGATCATCATTGCAACTGGGTCGTCGCCACGGCACATCGGCGTGAAGGGTGAAAAGGAATATAAAGGGCAGGGGATTTCCTATTGCGCAACGTGTGATGCAAAATATTATGAAGGGAAGGATGTTGTCGTGATTGGCGGCGGGAATTCGGCCGTTGAAGAATCTCTCTTCATTACGAAGTTCGCCAGGAATGTCACCATCGTTCATCAATTCGACAAGTTACAAGCAAATAAACAGGCCCAGGAAAAGGCATTTGCAAATCCGAAAATCAATTTCCTGTTTGAGTATGAGCCGAGGGAATTCACCAAAGAGGGATCGAGTGTGCGTAAGGTGATTGTTGAAGACCTGAAAACGCACCAATTGAAAACAATTGATTGCGATGGTGTCTTCATCTTTGCCGGTATGAAACCGAATATCGAGGAGTTCAGCAACTTGTTTGAACTGGATCAGTGGGGGTACATCAGAACCGATGCCTCAGCCAGAACAAATATCAAGGATGTCTATGCCGTCGGTGATGTGGTGAGTAAACCATTCCGTCAGATTACAACTGCGGTCTCCGATGGAACCATCGCTGCAATAGCACTCGCAAAAGAATTGGAAGGTGTATCGTAGAATGCATTGTTTCGACGCTCCTGCGTCGAAACAATATAGGGCTGTAATTCCTGATAACAGATCCCAAATAGAAGCACTTTGGGAACACTCTCCTTTGCTTATCGTTATCAATCCATTAGTGTTCCCCGAATGCCGTTATCGGGGATCTACCATGCGTTGGAGATACCCTGTTTCGACACCCCTGTGTCGAAACAATCAATGTTCTCATCTTTTCTTCAATCCATTCTTTCGTATTTCCTGGAACTCTTTCCTGCCAAATTTCACAAAATCAAAAATGCAAATCCTCTTTCCTCATCAATAGCAAAATAATCTATAGTTATGAATGGCATATTATTTGATAGTATTAACTCTTAATTATGCGAAAAGAAGATACTCCCATAAAGAATACAAAAGATACTCCCTTCTACTCAATAGGCACAGTAGCGAGGATGCTTGGAGTCTCCGTCCATACGCTGCGGATGTACGAACGGGAAGGATTGATGCTTCCCTATAAGAAGGAATCAAGCCATCGCCTCTATTCTGATATGGATGTCGAGCGACTTCGCTGCATCCGGCATGCCATCAATGAGGAAAAGATTAGCATTGCCGGTATACGAAGAATTTATGCCCTGATTCCATGCTGGCAGGTTGTCAAATGCTCCGACTCGCATCGCAGCAAATGCCCTGCGTACTCAGAACACACCAAGCCATGCTGGACGTATGACCACATACAGAATCCCTGTACAAAGCTGGATTGCAGATTGTGCGATGTCTATAAACTCTCCAGTGATTGCGGTAAGATCAAAGAGATGATAACAAATAGACCGAGATGACAATGAATGCTGTTTCCCGTAGAAAGTTTTTAAAAATATCTGCCGGCACAGTTGCGGTGGCCGCTTCCGGCTCTGCAATGATGAAGGGTACCGAGATGTTGACGGGAAAATCGAATACAGCGTCGGAAGGTATTCGGAAGATCCCCACCTATTGCGATATCTGTTTCTGGAAGTGCGGCGCAATCGCGTATGTCAGGGATGGGAAGCTCTGGAAAGTTGAAGGCAATCCGGAAGATCCATTGAGCCGCGGAAGGCTCTGTCCTCGCGGTACCGGAGGCGTCGGTGCGCACTATGATCCGGATCGGTTAAAGTCTCCGCTCATTCGGAAAAAAGAACGGGGTGAGGAAGTCTGGGTTGAGGTCACATGGGATGAAGCCTTTACCTACATCGCAGAAAAAATGCAGAAGATCAAGGGACAGTACGGCCCCGAAGCAGTTGCTCTCTTTGCGCATGGGATCGGTGGGAATTTTCTCAAGCACGCAATGAAAGCATTTGGCACGCCGAATATCGCGGCGCCCTCCTTTGCTCAGTGCCGCGGCCCGCGGGATGTCGGATTCCGCCTGACGTTCGGCGAAGATGTGAGTTCTCCGGAGCGGACCGACATTAAAAATGCACAATGCCTCGTCCTCATCGGCAGCCATCTCGGCGAAAATATGCACAACTCGCAGGTGCAGGAATTCGCCGATGCTGTCGAAAACAATGCTTCCATCATTGTCGTCGACCCCCGCTTCTCAGTTGCGGCGAGTAAAGCGAAATACTATCTCCCGATTAAACCCGGTACCGATCTAGGTTTGATTCTTGCCTGGATGAATGTCATTGTCAAAGAACAACTGTATGATAAAGAGTACGTGCAGAAGTATGGATTCGGATTTGAACAATTCGCAGCGGAAGTTGCGGGCTATACTCCTGAATGGGCTTTTCCGGAAACGGGGATTGAACCTGAACTGATTCGGAAGACAGCACGCGAAATGGCACGCTTTAAACCGTCAACACTTGTCCATCCGGGCCGGCATGTAACCTGGTACGGCGATGATGCGCAGCGGAGCCGAGCCATTGCACTGTTGAATGCACTCCTTGGAAGCTGGGGAAGGAAAGGCGGATTCTACACTCCCGTCAGCATGGATGTCCCTGCCTATCCCTACCCTGAGTATCCAAAGTCGCAAAAGGGAAAAGTCGATAATCCCGATCACAAATATCCATTTGCGCACGAAACGATTACCACCGGAATTCGTGAAGCAACACTCACCGGAAAACCTTACCCGGTTAAAGGTTGGTTCGTCTACGCGACGAATCTGCTGCACGCACTTCCCAATGAAGGGGAGACCATCAAAGCGATTCAGAATCTCGACCTGCTTGTTGTGATCGATGTGATTCCCAGTGAGATTGCCGGATGGGCAGATGTCGTTCTGCCGGAATCTGTCTACCTCGAGCGATACGATGATATCAATGTAGAATGGTTCCGCGAACCCTTCGTCGCAATACGGCAACCCGTTGTGGAATCGCCCAATGAACAAAAACCAAACTGGTGGATGGCAAAGCAGTTGGTGGAGAAGCTTGGACTGTCTCAGTTCTTTCCCTGGAATGATATTGAAGACTATTTCAAAACACGGTTATCGGCCGTCGGGTTAAGCTATGATGAATTAAAGAAAAAGGGGATCATCCGGGGTGCGAAACAGCCGATCTATTTTGATGAGGGTGTTCCCGCCGAATTCCCAACACCTTCGGGGAAAATTGAATTCTACTCCCTGCAGCTTGCCAAAGCCGGTTTCGATCCTGTACCGAAATACCAGCGCCCGAAGAGCGGGCCTCCGGGAAGTTTTCGACTGCTGTATGGCCGTTCTCCCGTACATTCGTTCAGCCGTACACAGACGAACCGCATCCTCTCCGATATGATGGAGGAGAATGAGGTCTGGTTGAATGCAGATGTTGGGCAGCGGATGGAGTTGAAAACGGGAGACTACGTTTGTCTGAAAAATCAGGATGGTGTGGTGAGCAACAGGGTGAAAGTAAAACTGACCCAGCGAATCCGATTCGATTGTGTCTATATGGTACACGGCTTTGGTCATAACGCCAAAGGCTTAAGACATGCATATATGAAAGGGGCGAGTGATGCCCAACTGCTTACCCGATATGTGATTGATCCGTTGATGGGTGGGACAGGAATGAATATGAATTTCGTGACAATCGAACCGGAGGTGACTCTTGGCTAGATTTGGAATGGTGATCGATACCACGAAATGTGTCGGCTGCATGGATTGCGTTGTTGCATGCAAAACGGAGAATGAAGTCCCCGAAAGATTCAATCGTGATTGGATTGTCACCGATGTGAAGGGTACCTATCCATCGCTTCACATGGAAATCCGTACGGAGCGCTGCAACCACTGTGACAATCCGCCATGCGTCTATTGCTGCCCCACCGGTGCAAGCCATGTGCACGACCTCGGAGGTGTTGTCCTCGTAGAGCATAATGAATGTATCGGCTGCAAGGCATGCGTTGCCTCGTGTCCGTATGATGCCCGGTTCATTCACCCGGATGGCTACGCCGATAAGTGCACATTCTGTATTCATCGTGTCGAAAAAGGTTTGGATCCGGCATGTGTCTCCGTTTGCCCGACACATTGTATGACCTTTGGCGATCTTGAAGATCTCAACAGCGAGGTGAGCCGGCTGATCAACTCGCGCAATCATCATGCCCTTATTCCCGAAGCGGGCACAGCACCGTGCATTCACTATCTGGTTTGAGGCGAGCATGTTTGAACAGACAATTACACGACACAATGAACTTATCGATCCTTCACTCCATGTCTGGGGATGGGAAATTCCTGTTTATCTCTTTATCGGAGGATTAGTTGCCGGTATCATGGTGATCTCTGGATATTTTGTGCTGAAGGGGCAATGGAAGAAAAATGTCTTCTCCTGTTTTTATCTTCCCCACATCAGTCTCATTCTGCTGAGCGCGGGTATGTTCTCGCTCTTCCTCGACCTGGAGCATAAGCTGTATGTGTGGAGACTCTATACGACATTTCAAATTGCGTCGCCGATGTCGTGGGGTGCGTGGATTCTGGTGTTGATCTATCCGATCCTGTTCCTGAACACACTCATTCGAATTCCGGTTCAATTTCAGAACAAGATTCCAATCTTCGATAAACTTTCGGCATTTATTAACAAACATCCATTCCTTATCAAGAACATCGGCATTATGAATATGCTGATGGGTACTCTCCTCGGCATGTATACCGGTGTCCTGCTGAGTTCACTCGGTGCACGCCCGCTCTGGAATAGCTCGATGCTCTGGATGCTGTTTCTGGTTTCAGGATTGTCCTCTGCTGCCGCATTTGTTCACCTGATTACAAATGACGAATATGAACGAGAGCTTCTCGCCAAAGCGGATAATGCATTTCTTACGTTGGAGTTATTCGTTTTCGGCGGATTCATCAGCGGACTTCTTACTTCTACAAGGGTTCACATAGAAGCGGTGCGTCTCATCCTCGATGGAGCGTATGCTGCATACTTCTGGGTCTTTGTTATATTGCTTGGAATCATCGTTCCTCTTGGCCTTCAATTGCTTGCCGTCAATCATAAAGTGAAACATACTCCGGTCGCTCCAATTCTGGTGATCGCCGGAGGATTATTTCTGCGTTTTATCATCGTTGCTGCTGGCCAGGTCAGCCACTGGACATCAGCATCTATCCGATAAAGGAGATCGTCAATGTCTACATCAACTGAAAGAGCAGCCCAGCCGTATTGGAATCCGTATGTTGCCGGTCTGGGCCTAGGGCTTGTCTTGCTGGCATCCTTCGTCATTATGGGGCGCGGCCTCGGTGCGTCGGGAGCATTCTCTTCACTCGTGACCGTCGGTGTCCAGTCGGTTGCCCCGCAGCATGTCGCCAGTAACGAATTCTATTCTGAATATCTGGGTGACGGTACGAAGAGTCCATTAAAAGACTGGCTTGTCTTCGAAGTGCTCGGTGTTTTTGTTGGAGGATTTATTTCCGGAGCGCTTGCAAAGCGAAATACCAAGGTCGTCGAGAAAGGGCCAAACATCAGCGTACGAAACCGCCTGCTCCTCGCATTTCTTGGCGGCGGAATTATGGGAGTCGGTGCAAAACTGGCACGGGGATGCACAAGCGGTCAGGCATTAACCGGCGGAGCACTCTTCAATGTCGGCAGTTGGGCATTCATGATGATGGTCTTTGCTGGCGCCTATGCAATGGCGTATTTCGTAAGGAGACAATGGCAATGAACGCACCCTTTTTCAAATATGGATTATTCGGTGATGACATCAGTCTCGTCGTCGCATTTCTGATCGGTATAGGCTTTGGATTTTTCCTCGAGCGTGCCGGATTCAACAGCGCCAAGAAACTCGCAGCGCAATTTTACTTCACGGACCTCACGGTCTTTAAAGTCATGTTCACAGCCATCATTACAGCAATGATTGGTGTATACTACCTCTCGGTCATCGGCTTCGTCGATCTCTCCCTAGTCTATCTCACGCCGACGTATCTGCTTCCGCAGGTAGTGGGCGGATTAATTTTAGGAGTCGGTTTTGTGGTCGGAGGTTATTGCCCGGGAACATCGTGCGTCGCAGCGGCGACCGGGCGGATTGATGGCGCGGTGTTTCTGATGGGAATTATTGCGGGCATTCTGGTCTTCGGAGAAGTATTTTCTCTTGTCAGTAAATTCTATTCATCAACTCCGATGGGGCAGATCACATTGGCTCAGCTTTTTGGAGTGCCATATGGCTTGCTGGTTTTCCTTGTTGTGTTAATAGCGCTCGGTGGTTTTGCCGGAGCCGAGTGGGTTGAAAAGAAAATGGCAGCAAGGAAGGCGGGTTCATAATCATGAAAAAATACTTTGCCAGCCTTAGCCTCAACGCCAAACTTGCCCTTACGGCATTTGTGCTTGGATTCGTTGCACTTTTTGCCGGCAATCCTTATCACGGCAGTGAAGCGACATTGAATGCAAAAGAGCTTGCTTTGATTGTCGAAAAGGAAGTCGATCATATCGGCGTCGAATCGCTCGCCGATTGGATCATTCAGGGCAAATCTGATTATCGGCTGATCGATTTACGGAGCGAGAAGGAATATGCTGAGTACCACATCCCGACCGCAGAACAGATTACACTGACTGGATTGGAAAGTGCCCCGCTCCTCCGAAGCGAGAAACTTGTTCTTTACTCAGAAGGCGGTATCCATTCTGCACAAGCGTGGATGCTTCTGCGGGCAAAGGGATATAAGGGAGTCTATATGCTTCGCGGAGGACTGGAGGAATGGAAGGACAAAATTCTCTTCCCGCGGATTCCGGAAAACTCGACCCCGGAACTCCTTGTTGAATTCAACAAGACTAGGGAAGTGAGCAAGTATTTTGGCGGCACACCGCAGTCTGGTTCTGCAGAAGGGAAGAATAGCCCCGCACTCTCAATGCCGAAACTGGAAATGCCTTCTTCAGGTGCTGCACCGGCACTCGGCGGTCCGAAGAAAAAGAAAAAAGAGGGCTGCTAGCCCTGCATCCCTCAGTGTTCCCCGAATGCTTTTATCGGGGATCTACTGAGTGAAAATTCTTCGTTCTTTGTTGATCCTCCCTCACCCTTAATCCCTCTCCCGTGAAAGCTTCTCATTACCCACAATTCGTGAGAAGGGTGAGAGGACTTGTACAAGACGTTTATTTTCAATATGTTATTGAGATAAGTATACGATAACATATTGAAAGGAACAATATCATGGAGCGATGGATA
>JAZDJN010000039.1:0-26620 GCA_043803945.1 bacterium
TGCGCAAAACCATCGGAATGGAAGGACAAAAGAACTAAATCGAAACGACGTTACAGTTACGCTAAACTACTAAATATACGGGCTTGGAAGGTGGGTAAAAATAATTGTCGTTGGTGGGTAATTTTAATTGACGTTGATCAAGGGACAGATCTGTCAACCCTCCTTGAACTATGTTTTTAATTTGAGTACCTTTTTATCGCCGACAACAATTGAATGGATTGGTTATGCCGATGAGCGAAGATCAATACATTCACCACGTACTAGTGCCGCGGGCTTTCTCTATCTGGCGCCGAGGACAAGGACTAGGGCGAACGTCCGCCAGTTCCACAGAATACTCCAAGCCCGTCAGTCACAGTAAGTCGTTCACTGCAGCCGATGGATGTCCCTATTGTGATCGTGGCGCACATGGTCCGATTTGTCTCTTCCATCTTCAAGTTTACTATCAATAACAGTAGCCTTGGGAGACGGCTGACCCGCCATGGTCTACAAGCAGCCCGTTCGTGGTAGATGATGTATCAGCATGTGCAATATGGAATAAGGAGAATACCATCATGAGACCTCTTCAGCATTGCATCATTACAATGATCGCTCTTACAGTATTGGATCATCAAGTCACAATCGCTCAGAAGGAATTAACACCTCAGGAGATATTTAAGAAGTATGACGATGCTGTCGTTATTGTCTTGGCTTACAGTGATGGCCATGTCGTAGGACAGGGCAGCGGAGTCGTCATAAATGAAAAAGGCTGGATCGTCACGAATTATCATAACTATAAGAATGATCAGTTTAATGCAGATAGACTCGTGGTCAAACATCATGACAAGTTAGTCGAATTCACGGAAATAATAGGATTCAACGTTGAAAAGGACATCCTGATCCTAAGAATGAAAAAGGAAGATCCAGGATTTCCTTATTTACCTCTTGGAGACAGTGACAAACTTGAGGTTGGTGAAAGAATTTGTGCGATAGGAAGTCCTCGTGGTTACGAAAACACGTTGTCTACCGGCATTATTAGTGGATTAAACAGAGTGATTGAGCATAGAAGGTTCAAGTATATCCAGATCACTGCATCGATTGATCATGGTAGCAGCGGCGGCGCAGTCGTCAATCGATATGGTGAACTTGTAGGAATCAGTACTCTGGGATATGAGTCAGCGGGTAGTCTATTCTTTGCTATACCTACAAATGATCTTGTGAAAACCTACATAGATTCTTATGGGAGTGAAAAAGAAAGCAGTTACATTGATATTGCTCGGCTGGGCTATATTGCGTGGGTGAAGGGAAACTATGATCAAGCAATTCTTTACTATGGCAAATACTTGGAGCGGTACAAGAATGATGCATCGGCATATGCTACGCGTGCAATAGCCTACTACGAGTTAAAGAAATATGAAGATGCCTTAGCCGATTGGATCAAAGTTATCGAGCTAAGGGGCGACAAAATCGTCAGTGATATTGATGCCCTGCTTTGTCGGGCTGATGTTTATATAGAATTGAAAAGATTTGATGAGGCGAAGAAAGATATTGACCGGGCGATCGAGCTTAAACCAAGATCATCAAGAAGTTATTATAAACGTGCAACCTTCTTTGCAGAATGCTTAAACAGATACGAAGACGCGATCAGAGATTTCAATATCTCTCTAGAATTAGACTCCAGTAGCGTCAGCTCATACAACAATCGTGGTTTAGTATATCGGGAACTGGGCAGATTTGATGAGGCACTTAAGGACCTTAACAAAGCAATAGAAATACTTCCGAACCATTATGGTTCCCACGTGAATCGGGCCAATTTGTTTACAAGTATTGGCAGATATGAAAATGCTTTCGCTGACTATAAAAGAGCGATCGAGCTTAATCCAGGGCTACCCGATGCATACTACTGTCGTGCGGTGCTGTATGCCGAGTTACGGAGGCACCAAGAAGCGATAGAAGACTACAACAAAGGAATCGAATTGAATCCTTCGGAGTATGATTCTTTTTTTAATCGAGGAAATGAGTTTGCGAAGATAGGTAGATATGCCGAAGCCTTAAGAGATTATAATAGAGCCGTGGAACTAAAGAATGATAATTGGGCTATCTATTTCAACAGGGGCAATTCCCTGGCAAACCTAGGAAATGCTGAGGCAGCCCTGAGTGACTATAGCAAAGCAATCGAGATGAAACCGGATTTCATACCTACATATAGAAACCGGGCTGGCATTTACAAACATTTGAAAAAATATGAAGATGCCCTTAATGATTACGCCACAGCGATCAAAATTAAGAAAGACGATTCCGAAGTGTATATGGATCGGGGCAATACGTACGCCGATTTGAACCAACATGAAGAAGCAATCAAAGATTTTAGTAAGGCCATTCAGTTACAGCCGGATTCTGCAAAAGCGTTTTCCAATCGTGCGAACAGCTATGCAGCACTAAAGAGAAACCAAGAAGCAATCGATGACTACACTGCAGCAATAAAACTAAGACCATCTTATGCCGATGCTTATGTAAATAGAGGGAATGCATATGCCTTGACAGGAAGGTATGATGAATCTATCAAAGATCTTACCAAGGCTGTACAAATAGACTCAAACCTCGCTATTGCGTATTACTCGAGAGGTTTGACGTACCTGGACATGAATCAGTATCAACTTGCTCTCGAAGACTTCGAAAAGGCGAGCAAGCTGAGCAAATACTATGAATACAGATCGAAGACATTAATTGATGATTTGAGAAAAAAGGTTAACGAAATCAATCAGCTCCGCAAATAGCTCTGCCATCTGGTGATACTAATTGTGTGCATCTGTTTCATCTCTATTCTCGGCTCGAACGGTCAGGGTGCACCTGACATGCAGATCCATCGTAATGAAGAACCAGTTTACGTCTTTGGGCATACCGGCAAGATGAAGCTGGGGTGGAACAGAAGCAAGGAAGAACGATTGACAATTCTCGCTCTCCAAAGAAAAAGATCCTAGCGCGGAAAGGCCCTTTCCCTTGGTCCCTGCGGTTCCCTTGTCGGCTTCGCACAACCTCGCTTCCCTCACTTGCCTCCATCGGCAAATACGATTGCGGGGCAGCTCTTGCTCCGCGCGTTGCACTTGGTCGCGGGATGCGTTTGCCGCTTTGATAAAGCATGTCCTGTAGCTCGTCAAAACTCCATCCACACATAAAATAGCAAATTCAAATTGAAATCGATACTTTTGTTCTGTTTCAATTAACAGGGCAAAAGCTCACATGATCAGATCTCTCCTATCGTTCTGTCTCAGATTCCAATAATCAAGAACTCAACTCTAGCTGGAAATTGTGTATCTGAGAAAGCAACTGGAAATATTGACTTGCACATCCCCTCGACCTCGACTACGACCTTCTGATAGATTCTTCTTCACCATTTCCTTCTTAGAGAACAAACTGCCCTGCACATATCATATTCGCACACTTCGCTCAATCCCATAACAGAATTCTTCTTCCGCACTATTCTCGGTTTACGTAACCGCTCCCTAATCGGGTTGTTCATAATGGAGTTCTAGCCCGGATAGACTTTTGAAGAGGGATATGTATGCTATTTCACCACCACGGTCTTCTTCGTCTCCACAAATTTGCCTGCCTGGAGGCGGTAGTAATAAATCCCGCTTGGGACATTGGCGTTCCATTGAACCTGGTGGTAACCCGCCTCTCTATATCCATCCACAAGTGTCGTCACGAGCTGACCGAGGACATTGAAGATTTTGAGCGTGACACTCGCAGCCTTCGGCAAGGCGTAGTTGATCATAGTGCTTGGGTTGAATGGATTCGGGTAGTTCTGGGAGAGACTAAACTGCCTAGGAATCGAGCTGTATTCTCCACTAATGGCCGTAATAGTCTTTGCAGTCCTGATTCTTATGTACGGTGCGCTGACGTCAAAGTTTCCCACACCATCACTGCCAACGGCCCTGATCTGATAGACAGTGTCCATTGCTAATTGGCTAAGATTCCAAGACATCTGAAACGGGTAGCGGGTCACGGTTGAGTCAATTGATATCCACGAGGGATTTAAGAAAGTATTTTCACTTCGATACTGGAATTCTACAGCGCAAAGGTCTGAGTCATTGCAGCTTATGGTGAACTTCAGTGGGATGGTTCGAATTATGTCTCCATCGCGGGGGCTTGTAATGGTTACTCTAGGCGCAGTATTGTCTACGTATACCAATAACGAGTCTGGGGAAAGATCTATATTGCTAACCGTGTCTGTGGCGATTGCCCGCAAGTAGTAGAATCCATCAATCACTATTCCTGTATTCCACGTAACACCGAATGGTGCGCTCGAGTCTGGGATCGAGATGGGTACCCAGTTAACGGCATTCAAGCTTCGTGACTGAAACGCGACAGCAAACACATCCGTGTCTTCTACTTTCGCGGTGAGTTTGACAACACCACGTATTCTGCTGTTGGAAGTTAGAGAAGTGATTCTTGCTTTTGGCGCGTGACCATCAATGTATCTGAAGGTGACTGAATCCATTGCGACGTTTCCCGCACTGTCGTTGACAGAAAGCCTTATCCAGTATGTTCCGGTCTGGAGCGGCAATGCTTTCCACGTAAAAAGGATCGAATCATGAACGGCAGTATTGCCCGCGAACAGAACTGACCAGGATTGTCCCACTGAAACGGACCGATATTCCAGCGTGTACCGGTCAAGGTGATCGTCGTAGTCAGTCCCAAGAATCAGCAGGGTGTCCTTGATTCTCCCGTCGACGAGTAAGCCTTGCGAAGGCTGTATCAACCGAGCTATTGGCTTGGTTCTGTCCATTGTGATTATTCGTTGTGATTTTGCTATGGTTGTGGGATCAAAAAGTTTTGCAAGAGCGCGTGTGCCGTCATTACTCCTCGCTGTGGTAAAAATGTTTCCGGCATTATCAACGGCAATTGCAGGTTTGTTACCTAGAGGAGCATTGTTGGTAAGGTCCTTTCTCAGCAATTCGTTCCCATCAAGATCATAGACAATAAGATTTACCGATGTTCTAACGTAGACTAACTCTCCGTTTCTAACGTCCACATCAATTTGTCCACCACCGGGGGACTTCGACCAAAGAAAAGTTCCCAACGACGTAAACTTGCGGAGTACGCCAGTATTAACACCCGTGTATATGCACCCGAATTTATCTGCAGCCACACCAGTGATATATTGATCATATGCAGGAACAGATTGAGCGACGGAGAAAAGTGGGGCTTGCCTACCTCCGAAGAACCATGCAACTCCTGGCGGAGGAGAACCCAAACCTGGCGTAGCACCAACATATACTGTGTCTGATAGTCCTGCACGGACGCAATTGCTGACTACGTCGCCGTGGATAAAGTCCTCAAGTGACCAAATGAATAAATTACCGCTGCTAAAACATTGGATTCTGCCTCCATTATACTGAGCCCAGTCGACAACATAGATCTTCCCGTAGCCGTCCACCGCTACCCCATTTGGACTATTAAGCTGACCATCGCCAGTCCCTTGGAATCCAAAAGACTGAACGAAGCTACCGGATTGATCAAATATCGCGATCCTGTTTAAGTTGTGGTCGGCGCAATAGATTCTAGTCCCAACTCGATTAATCGCCATACCTGTGATGTTTTGAATCTGTCCGTTGCCCATCCCGCTAACCCCAAAAAAGGCTGGTTCATGAACAGGCTTGTCTCCAATGGCCATAAGGCTGGCAGTGTACTTCCCTTCCGGGACCATCAAACCCGTACTATCTTTTCCATCCCACCGGATCGAATCTGGCCCAGGGTACCGTCTCTGATTTTTCAGGATGGTTCGGACGACAATTCCATTCTTGTCCCTCATATCTAATGTGACGATAGCACTATCCGACAGCACATAGCTAATAACACACAGCGTTGATTGTCCAACGAACTCTGAAGAGACTGCGAAGTTTGTAATTTGAAGTGGCTGATACTCAGGAACGCTTCCAACCTTTAGTATGATCGAACCAGAACCTGTAACAAACCCGGCTTTCAGTGCGGTCGCCGTATAATTCGTGCAACCAGCAGGGAGGGGGGATTGTTCTGGATACCTATATGTTCCTGTCGATTGCCGAAACTGTAAGGCACTGAATTCCGAGTAGTTCGTGTAGGATGAACTTATTGCAAGCCTATCAATATCTATGAGATTGTTTGCATTATCTCTGCACGTGATGAGAAATACTGGCTGATCGCCAGGACTGTAAGAATTGGGATCCTTGTCTGGCCGTACACTTACTGCGATCTGATTTTGCTGAACGACGATGGGCCCATCAATATTGTCGGGCCAATGCCCCGGGAGACTAACAGTGCTGTTATCGATGTTTGCATAGAATCTGAATTTGTGCTGCCCCACGCCAAGCGAAGCAGCAGAATACTTGAAAAGCGCTCCTGTGCCATATGATCCGCTAACCTTGTTCATCGCCGGTGAAAGAGTTTCATCTATCACAACAACTACTTTTGTTGGAGTCTTGCCGCTCGGCGAAGTATAGGTCACGTAATAATCGAATGTTGTCGAGGCAGATCCAGTTTGTGGCTCAACATGCCCGTTTGAAAGAGGTAAGCCCAATCCGCTTACAGCAGGACCACCACTTGCTGAGTTACGTATGTCTCCGATACGAGTCTGAAAAACAAAATAGAACTGGTGCGACCCCTGTGATAGAAAGTCGGAATATGAGAATGTTGCTCCTATTGCAGGCGTGCCTGATGTAAGAGCTAACTCGTGGGCGGCATTGTCAATATAGATCCTGCCGCTTGAAGGACCGGCTCCCAATGGATCCCTGTACTGAACCGACCATGTAAATCGTGTTGTCTCATCTCCGCTAGTCGGATTAACCGATCCCCCAGACAACGTGGGTCTATCAGCAATCGTCAGGTGCACTGGTATAGATTGAGTACGTACACCAGCTGTGCCGTAAACCAAAATCGAATAGTCACCACGGGGTGTTGATGGGAGACATGATACGCTCAAAGTTGAGGAATCGCCTGGTGACACTGGATTACGAAGAAAACTCATTGAGATGGAGGTTTCAGAAGACTGCAACTTTGTCGAAATCGTAACCGGACTGGCAAAGTTGTTGATTGGCCTAACGCCGATTTGTATGGAACCACTTTGACCGGGTGTTAGATAAAGCAAATTAGGATTCGTGGTGAGATAATAACCATTTGAGCCACTAGTAACTTTCATTTTTACATCAATATTGCGCATACCTCCAGTCGAGCTGCGAACAACTATGATTCCTCGATATTCTCCTGGTATGACAGAATTCGGAATTGTCACGGTCGCTTCAAATCGAGAATTCTGGGAACCACTTGGCACTTTGGAAATAGCAGTTGGTGAAAAACGGAACAACGCAATCGAGTCGGGGCAGTGAGGAAAGTATATACCACCCGAGAATGAAATATTCTGTAAATCATTCACGCCACCTTCACCAAGACTAAATGCCTGAACAACTGTTGCACCCTGTGGTACATCCTCAAGGTACCAAGTAGCCGGCTGTGGATTCAGAAATTGCGGTAGATTCAAGCCAATGCTTTCTTCGTACTTTCCATCAGAATCGAAATCGATGGCAATGCGACCACCAAAGGCGAATTTGTCGATGTTAATCACGCTCATGGGTAAATCGAAAGATGCTATGCCTACGTTTTTAGTATCTGTGAGTTGTGGAATTGTTAAGCTAAAAGGTAGATACGATGTGTCGACTTTTATTAGCTGAGTCCTCCCATCATTGTCGATAAGTACTATCCTTCCATTTACTTGAAATGAATGACTTGAGCTTGGATTGAAAAAGAACATCTGTAGTTTGTTGTGCAAGAACCTTTGGCTTTCGTCTTGCTCAAATGATTGATTGAATTCATAGAACAATGTGTCTGCTCCATTTCTTGCCACCCACATCCTTGCAGCCTCTGGAGTGCCCGGAAAAGGTTCAACGGTTAAGCTATACCCCGTTGGAAATCTGCGGTGAGCGTACTTGTTCAATAGACCTTCCTGAAGCGCGGACAATGGAAGAACGTGCTCGTCACTGAGTTGGTATTTGGACCAGTAAGTACAAAAGGTGTAGGCGGTCCAGTTCTGTTCGAAACGCTCTGCCGCGCTCAGACCAGCCCAGACATATAAGGACGAGACAACAAGCCCCGACATCATCGGCGCGATTCCCGCTATATTCTCAATCGTTATTGCTTGGCTCGTTAACTCTGCAATATGGATCGCTGCGCGTATGAAATCCGGCGAGTAGGATGCAAGATCCTTTACTAAGTCGAAGCACACTTGAGGCACTTTAAAGAGAATTTTGGCCTTGGTCTGATTATCCTTTGCCGCATCGTATTCGGAGCAAAGGGCAGAGAGTTCCTGAACATCGGAATAGATAACATATACACCGGTAAAAGGGCGTATCGCTGGTAATTGTTGTTCAAGAAAGGGTACGATCAGCTGATAGGTTGCATAATCCTGGGCGGTATTGAAGAGGAGAGAGGATTTTTGCTGGATAAGATTATTAAGAACGCCAACTACTCTCTGAGCTTTGGCGATATCATCTTCCGAGGCAAGCACATCTCCCGGGTTACGTGCAACACGACTATCCCTATAGATTCTATCTCTGTTCAAAGCTTGATCGTCTGAGTTTGCAACCACAGTCGAAACAATTTTATCATGAGGAACAACCGCCATGTTCGCATCGATCGTTTGACTCTGCAATGTCATTACCAACACAAGTGTGCTTAGCCCAACCACATCAAGTCGATATACACATTTTTGAAGGGACATGATTCTTAAGCTCCTTTCCATAGGGCAAGGGATACATTATTGATCTGAGCGCTAAGATGTTGGCCCCACGCTAAAAACGAAAAACCTCTTTCATCGTATTCAACGAATCCAGAGGCTTCTCAATCAAATCGATAACTTTATTTGTAGCAGGAGCGGCACGGTTCACTCCTTCCTGGTTTAAGTTAGTAATGTTTAAGAGTAATGTCAATTTGATTTCGATGGTGAGAGAATATGAAAGACAAGGATGGTGGTGAAAACAATCCAGGTGAAATGACAGAATTACATCTTCGATGTGACATGGTAATTCTGGAGTAGACCAAACCTCACTACTAAATTACCTATCAGGCACACCTCACACTTTTACTGAGATCACCCAAGATAAACTAAAGACCCTCACCGATTTACAGCGATGAGGGTCTTCTTTAGAACTTGAAGCGGGGGCAGGACTTGAACCTGCAACCTTATGGCATTCATTTCTAGATCTGCAAGTCCTGTCGTGCGGAATAATTAAAAAGCACTTTCAGAAAAAAGCACACGGCTCCATTCTGGACAGGTTGGGTAAACATTATGGTCCTTGTAAGGGAATTCTATTGGACCTCGACATCGGAATTGATAGCCTATCTTGTTTGGGCTGTTCAAGATGAATTTCGTTATTGATCTGAGATGAGATAATTCGCGCTTGGTTCAAATTCCCGTGGAATGCTCAATGGAGATCCCACTTGCATGTTCAGTTCTTTTCAACTATAGCAGCGGAATGTCTCACCGGAGAGACAATTGGCAGATGAAGGAGCGTTGACCTACTAAAACATTGAGGGTAAATTATAAGTTTTCAAGAGGTGGCTGCTCTGGACTCACCTCTCCATTCCGAAACTTCTTTACACTGATGTTTGATACCATCGATCTCAGGTGTTCCGGCAATGCCTTCGCATATACCATGGTAGTCTCTATGTCTTTATGACCAAGGGCATCTTTTATGTCCATCAATTCTGCGCCAGCTTTCCGATGTATAAATGCATTCGTATGACGCAGACAATGAAGGTGAACATTTTCCGGCAAACCTGCTTTCTTCGCATACCGCTTGAATCCCTTAGTCGCCCTGTCCTTCGACATATCGAATATCTTTTCTCCTACTTTCTTAGGCTTGTATGTAGCACGAATTTCATCCAGCAACTCTTTCAACTCTGCGGATACAGGAAATCCTCTTCCAATCTTTGTCTTCGTTCGATCAATCAATAGAAATCCAACATCTTGCCTATAATCACTCCACGTCAATTCTAATGCTTCAGACTTTCTGCAACCAGTTAATAAAAGAAACGATATATAGAACTCTAACAGTTTTGATCTGACTTTTTTCTTGTCAGCTCTAATGGCCTTGAATAAAGCAATCAGATCTTGGTCGTCCAATGATCGTGGTGTTAACTTGTCAACTGGCAACTGTTTCATCCCGGCAAATACATTTTTATCAAGATATTTTGGATCTCTACGCAGTGCCCAATTAAATGCAGTGCGTAAACTCCTCATTCTCATATTCACTGTTGCCGGAGATAATCGCTTTTTAATCCCATGACTGTCACGTAATTCAGCTTGACGGTTAACCAGATACGCTCTATGACGTGTTGCCATGTTCTCATCAATGGTCCGCAAGGCGATATTCCCGCCAACCCGATCTCTGAATTCATTCAATGCTTTTATGTCAATCAGCACCGATCCATGACACTTCGTTATCTTGGCATGTGTTTCTAAATACTCTTCTATGAAATCATTAAATGAAATATTTGTCTCTTCGATATCTTCGAGATGAAATTTCCCGCGTGCAATGTTGCCGCGAATGTCATCTAATATCTGATTTGCTAATTGCTTTTTGTTTGTTCCAGTCGAACGAACGAATCGTCTACCACGAAATCTAAAATCGACGTAATAGACATATTCTCCCGTACCCATAAATCGTTTACGAAGGCATGACATAAAGTTCTCCCTCTGATAGTTACAATGCGGTAACTTCAACAAAAAATTGGTGAATTAGTTTTTACCAGAAGCTCAAGAACCCAATGTTTATCGGTGTCTTACGAATGGCTTGAATATTATTTTTGAAGAATCCGGAGGCTGTCGCTCTATCCAACTGAGCTACGGGCGCAATAATTTTAATGAATATATCTACTTTTTTGCAGAGTTTCAATCCTGGGAAACAACGAAAGGAAATTCTGAATTGAATTTTTTAATCCTACGACAGCCGAATGAGCTGCTTCTATTACCTGTTCGCCTGATCCTCCTCTGGAATGGGGGCGAGCGAAATCTCGTCGAGCTTTTTTGTTATGATGTTCGAAAGATTTCTGATAGAATTCACACCTGAACCAATAACTTCAATATCATATTTCAATTGTCCAAAGACCTCTCCCAGGAGCTCCTTTCCCTCCTGACTGATGGCACTCTGAATCTTCTCTTCATAGGATTTCAAATTCCGGGACACATCGGAAATACTTTTATCAACGAGCAACCCCACCGAGCTCACTGTTTCGAACAATTCCTCCAACGCATCGATCTCTTTTTGTTTTTCTTTTAGCAATTGCTCCCGTGCTTCCTGTTTAATCGATTTCTTTCTGAGAAGAAAACGTTCATAGGAACTATGAATGACAAAAGCGAGCCTATCGATATCAAGCTGATCCTTGCGTATATAATCATAGACGCCAAGCTTCAATGCTTCCATTGCAACCGCTTCCGAGCCAGCCCCGGTAATCATGATGACCGGTGTCTGGATGAGTTGTTCCTGCAGCCATCGAAGGACTTCGATTCCCGACATATCCGGCATCATGTAATCAAGAAGAATAACATCGAATTGTTCCTTCTTCAATTCCGCGATGGCACTTTCTCCACAGTCGACCGAGTGTGTAATGAATTCTTTCGTAATCTTCAGTGCCATCTCAATGCTTAACCGGAAGGCGTCTTCATCATCGACAATGAGAACGTTCAGCAAACGACGTTTTGCTAACGGTACCATATTCTTTCATCCCCTTTCAAAATCAAATCTCTTCCTTCTGTTGATTAAGATAGCATTTGTTCTTCTGATTCTCAAACACTCTTATGAGGTTTTCAATCTCGCCATAGCAGATTGCTGGAGGACTTTTCGTGCAACTGCAAACACCTCCTCATACGAAATCTGTACCATACAATCGAATGTCTTTATCGGACATTTATCTCCTCCATGGAGCGAACAAGGCCGACAACCGAGATTTTGCACCTGGACTACACTATCAAACGGACCTGCTGGGCTAAAGCCGAATTGGGGAACAGTAGCTCCAAAAATGGTCACAACCGGCGTCCCCATAGCCACCGCAATATGAGTTGGGGCACTATCATTGGACACCAGGAGTTTGCAGCGCCGAATCAACTCAGCAGATTGCAGCAAGGATAATTTTCCCGCGGTAGTATAGACTTTCGATGAGCCACTAAGAGCATGGATGGCTAGACATAATTCTATATCCTCATTACCCCCTATCAGAACAATTTCGAATCCAGCATCATCGAAATTGACGGCAAGCGATGCGAATCGCTCCTTCAGCCAACGTTTTGTATTCCATACTGAGCCTGGTGCAAGAGCAATCATCTTTTTCGTATTTCCAATTTCAAGCTCAAATAGCAGTTTATCTACTTTCCTCGCATCCTCATTTGTGGGATACACTCTTGGGAGCACTTTCTCAGAGGCAGAGATCCCAAGCGGTTTCACCAAGGTGAGATTTCTCTCAATTTCATGAAGAATCCATCGGTGTGGCACAGTCTCCGTCATAAGGAGACGTCCGGCGCTTCGATCAAATCCAATGCGGATAGGAATACGTGCAAGCCAAGCGAGAAGAGCGCTTCGTATTGATCGATGAGGAATAATTGCGGCATCATAGTTTTTTCGCCGCAGCGTTGCTGCTAAGCGAAACAGGTTTGTTACCCCTTTTTCTCTTCCACGCTTGTCATAGATAATAACTGATTGAATATCTGGATGGTTATTGCAAATTGTCGCGGCTCCCGGGATGACAACAATATCAATTTGGACATTCGGTCGCTGTTGTTTCAATCTCTGGATGAGTGGTAATGTCAAAACTACATCGCCAAGAAATGCCGTTTGAATAATGATAACATGTTGAATATCGCTTTTGATCATGCAATCGTTCCGGGCTGTGCGTCAACATGTTTCCACCTCTTGTGCATCCACATCCAATGATCCGGTTGTCGCCGGATATAGAATTCTGTCAATGCAACATGCCGCTTCGTCAATTCAACGACATTTTCTTCAGAATATTCTCTCAGATCGTCAATTGGCACTTCTTCGGATAATACCTTATACGTTCCGTCTGATTGCCTGTAAATAAACACGGCAACCAGCGGTGCTCTGGTTTTCAGGCAAAAAATGGCGGGACCTAGATGAGTCGGAACAGCACGCCCAAAAAACATGACAGGAATATTTTCTTTCGGTGCAGCCTGATCGGCAACGATGCCAACCACACCCCCGCTCCTCAGAGTCCGAAGAACTTCCCGCACCGATTCCTCCATGCTTACGACGCTATTGCCAAAGCGAGTCCGCAGTTCATTAACTTTTCTATCGATTAAGCGATTTGATTGTACCTTGACGATACCTTTTAACGTCAACTGAAGATTCACGTTCAGAGCCTGGGCAAGAATCTCCCAGCTGCCAAAATGGGCTGTAAGAATTAGCAGCCCTTGCCCCCTTTGATGCGCTTCAGTAAGGACTTCTGGATTCTCAAAGTGCACCATTGACCGGATATCATCCTCAGTCAACTTATTCAGTGCAAGGAGTTCAAAAAATGCAATCCCAATGTTCCTGAATGCCCCGCGGGCTAGTTGTTGAACTTCAATCTTATTCTTTTCTGGGAATGCTTTTCTGATATTGGTGAGTGTGACTTCTCTTCTATATCCAAGAAGAGAAAAGACCATGACTCCTGCAGCACTGCCTAGTTTCTGTATAGAAGAAAATGGAAGTATCTGAATACAAAAGGAACAACACTGGAAGAAAAGATATTCGAAGAGATGGCTTAGTTTCATAGTCTTACAGGGAGCAGAATCTACTCGCCCATGACCTTCACGATAACCCGCTTTCTTCTCTGACCGTCAAACTCTGCATAATAGATCTGCTGCCACGGTCCAAAGTCGAGCCTCCCGTTTGTAATCGGAATAATCACCTCGTGATGCAACAACAGGCTTTTAAGGTGAGCATCTCCGTTTGTCTCGCCAGTCCGATGATGACGATACTGCATCTTAAATGGTGCAAGCTCTTCCAACCATTCGTCGATGTCTTCTATCAGCCCTTCCTCCGCATCATTCACATAGACAGCAGCGGTGATATGCATCGCCGAGACGAGTACCATTCCTTCCTTCACACCACTCTTTGAAAGGATACGTTCAACTTCCGGTGTAATATTGATGTATTCACGATGCTTTTTTGTTGAAAACCAGAGATATTCTGTTTGAGACTTCATTGCTTCACCATTGTTTGTGCAGGAAGGTATACACGATACTCGAACGGTTTCAGAACCAAAGTCAGCTTCCGATCCAGCACCTGTGCAGAAGTGCCTGTGAAGTAGTCAACGAGAGTATTGCCAAAGGAGTCGGGAAGCGCCAATACTGCTGTCTTCTGATAGGGAGACAAGTTAATAACGGTCAAAATCTGATCCTGATCAGCTTTTCTGAGGAAGGAATATACTTTTTCATTATCGGAGTTCAGAATCGAGTGATACTCCCCTCTTCTCAATGCACAATGCTGAGAACGCAACGCCCCAAGCTTTTGGTATAATGTTCGAAATTCAGGATTTTTATTCCAGTCTATTGGGATTTTCTCAAAGAGATCTAATTTTTTTGCATTCCCTACCTCTTCGCCGTTGTAGATGAGGGGGACACCTGGATAGGTAAATATAAAAACAGCGGTGGCTTTTGCTCCTTCTGCAGTAAATTTCTTAACCGCCGGTGCATCCCAGGCGTTTTTATCATGGTTCGTATTGAACCGTAAACGGAGAGACCCTTTGGGGAATTGATTCGACTCATTCTGCAGAATCTGATCGAACACATTCACCATCGTAGACCCATAGATAACTTTTGGAAATACATCATACAGCCCGAAGGTGTAGGTCAAATCGAATGCGTCAAGGTGATGTTCAGGATAGCTGCCCTCAGAGAGCATCATGACAGGCTTAATCTTGTCGAGCTGTTTCCTGGCAATGTTCCAGAAGTCCGTGGGTACCATTTCAGCAACATCACACCGATATCCATCAATCCCAATTTCACGCACCCAGTACTCCATCATACGAATCATGTATTTCCGCAATTCATGATAATCATAGTTCAAATCGGCAACATCAGTCCAGTCTGTGTTCGGTGCGACGATGGCACCTTCTGCATTTGTCGTGAACCATTCGGAATTCTCCAGGATAAGTTTGCTGTCCCACGATGTATGATTCGCCACAAGATCGATAATAATTTTCATTCCCTGAGAGTGAACGGCGGATACCAGCGCCCTGAAATCATCGAGGGTTCCGAACTCAGGATTGATACCGTAATAATCTTCAATAGAGTATGGGCTTCCCAGACTCCCCTTACGGTTGATTTCTCCGACCGGATGGATCGGCATAAGCCAGATGACCGTAGCACCAAGCGCTTTGATTTCCGAAAGCTTTCTTTCGAGCGCTTTGAATGTTCCTTCCGGTGAAAATGAGCGCAGATACACTTCATAAATTATGCCATCACGCACCCAATCTTCACTTGGACGGGCCGGTGAGTCAGCGAATTTCGATTTGAGAAGCGTCGGTAGTTCAGTTCGTGGAACGATCATCACGGGCTTGTAGATTCCTCCCGCACCGGCGTAATCGTTCACCCTGACAACCACAGTGTTCTTTCCAGCAGCGAGACTCCCCGGGAGAAGATCGAAGTAGAATGATTCGCTGTACCCTGCATGCGATCCAATTTTCTTTCCATTGATCCAGACATCTGCATCATCATCCACACCGCCAAAGAAGAGAACCTGATCCTTAGAAATATCTTCAATGTCAATAGTGCGTGCATACCATGCCACACCATCGTACGATGCCAGATTAAAACGGTCCCAGTATGCAGGCACTTCTATTTTTTGCCAGGAAGTTCGATCAAGCACCTGACTGAACCACTGCTCACGTATTCCGACATCGGCAGTATCAAGAGCAAAAGACCATAAACCATCCATCTGAGTTCTTCCGTCATTCTTCCCACATCCGATAATCATAACGATTGATATGATGATTGATAAAATAATAATTCGATTGCCATGCATAGGGGATTTCAACTGCTGAGGTGAATGAATGATTTTGTATCCATGCTACCCTTTCACACTGCCTAGGGTCAGTCCTGAAACCAACCATCGACTGAGGGCGAGAAAAACAATAACAACGGGAATCATAACGAGAAGCGATGCTGCTCCATACAGGCCCCACTCGGTACTCATACTCGCCTCGAATGATTTCAATCCGATGGGCAATGTCCACAACTCGGTATCCTGTAAAATCTGAGCAGCGACCAGATATTCAGACCAGGCCGTCATAAACGAAAAGAGAGCGGTAATCACCAGCGCCGGCGCTGCCAGTGGAAGGATAATTGTATGGAACGCTCTGAAATATGAGCATCCATCAATCCGTGCCGCCTCCTCGAGGCTGAAAGGAATGGTATCATAATACCCTTTCATTGTCCAGATACAAAATGGAAGGGCCGTTGCCGAGTATACAATGACTACACCCAAATACGTGTTGATGAGCCCAAGCTTAATAAGCATGATGTACATCGGAAGCAGGAGCATCGTACCCGGAAACATTTGAGTTGTCAGAAGACTCAGGAGTCCAATTTTCTTCCCGATAAATTTGAATCGCGATAATCCATACCCTGCTAATGCTGCAAACACTACTCCGCTCATTGTTACTGCGAGGGTAATGAAGAGACTGTTCATCATCCATCCTATGAAGTTTCTCTCAGTAAAGAGCTTCACATAGTTATCAAAGGTTGCATTTGACGGAATAAGTTGAAGCGATGTAGAGAGCAATTGATTCCCCGGCCGTAAAGAGATATTGATAACCTGCCAGATTGGAAAAAGCGAGAAGAGCGCAAAGAGTATCAACACACCGTGTGTAAGCGTATTGAGGAGGAGATGCTTTTTTGTCTTCGTCGCAGCCATTTAGTATGCCGCCTCCGTTGCGTTGGATTGTTTCATGAACACCATACTGAATGTGAAGAGAAGTAAAAAGATGACAAGAGAGAGTGCTGCTGCATAGCTGAAGCTGTAAAAATTAAACGCCGCTTTATAAACGAAGGAGACAAGAATATGTGTATTATCTGCGGGCTCTCCGGCATTACTCACCAGCCAGATAATATTGAGGTTATTAAATGTCCAGATTGTACCGAGCGTTATGGCAGGAATCATTACCGGTCGAATAAGAGGTATCGTTATCGCACGGAATTTTTGCCACCACGTCGCGCCATCTATATCGGCTGCCTCATACAACTCATGAGGGATGCTTTGGAGCGCACCGAGAGCAACGATCATCATGAAGGGGAAACCCAGCCACACGTTGGTGAGAATACAGGCAATAAACGCCTCCGTAGGACTACGCAGCCATTCCACTGCAGGGAGATGAAGATAGTTTGTAAGTATTAAATTGATCGTACCATATTCATAGTTGAACATGCCTCGCCATGTCAGGGCGACGATGTATTGTGGAATTGCCCAGGGCAGAATCAAGAGTGTTCGATAGACAGCGGTTCCCCGCACTTTTCGATTCAAGAGGAGCGCAAGAAATACTCCCAGAACAACGTGGAAGAAGACGTTAACAAATGTCCAAATCAATGTCTTCCCGAAAATATTGTAAAAATCCGGCTGCGTCGGTTCTGTAAATATCTTGATAAATTGCCGGAGTCCGACGAACTGCCAGTTCTGAATCTTATTCAGATTCATATTACCAAACGCCAACAGGATGTTATACACAAAGGGATAGAAGACAACAGCGGCCAGCAGTACGAATGATGGAATGATGAGGAAGCCAATAAATAGTTTTCTCCTGTTCATTCGTTCATCTCTCGAATTTTCCGCTTGGCGAGCGACTGCATATCCTTTGCTGCCTGTTCAGGTGTTCTACTTCCTCCCATGACCGCCTGATAGCCTGGCCGCATTGCATCCCAGATTGCCCTCATCTCCGGCACTACGGGCATAGAACGGCCGTACCGAATTTGCAGCAGAGAGTTCTGCAGATTCTGATTGCCAACGATTGCTGGGTGAGTGTAGAGCGATTTCATTGTCGGTGCAGTTCCCAAGGCTTGAACTGTTTCAAGCTGACACTCTGCGGAAAGGAGATAGTGTAACAGATCTAGAACGACAGGCAATTTCTTCTCATTGATGTTAATGTTCATGGAAAAACCCTTTGGTGAAGTCATCGGCGCACACCAGAGTCCTGTTGAGGTTATTTTAGGAAGCGGGGCGATCCCAAGATCAATCCCATGCTCCATATACCCTGCCCAAGACCAATCACCATTAATAAGCATCGCCGCTTTACCATCTTTGAACAACGCATCGGCAATTTCGTAATCCGCCTCATTGGGAACAATTTTTTCGACATCCCTAAGTCTGCGGATAAATTTGAGAGCCTCCACCATCGATTGATTCTCGAGTGCCGGAGTGAGTCCATCGGCTTCAAATACCCATCCTCCATAGCCGGTGTAAAACGGAATGAAAAAGAAGGGTTCAATGTAATTCCATGTCAATCCGTAGACATTCGGCCGGCCTGACAGGTAACCATACTTGTCCTGAATTTGCTTGCTCAGTGCGATCAGTTCGCTCTCTGTCTCTGGCGGCTTCTTAACGTACTTTTTGTTGTACACCAAAGCAAGATGATTCCCAATTTTATCAGCAATCTGATACAGATGGCCATGATACCAAAGCAATGCAGTCGAATCGAATTGATTCAAGAATTCTTTGGGAAAGATTTTTTCCAGGGGACGGATGCTCTTCGTTGCTTCATAAATACCGACAGGGTCAGACGGGCCATAAACGAGGTCAGGGCCTTGACCCGCTAACGCCGCGATGACGTAAGCGCTTCGGAGTAATTCTGTTTCTTTAAACAATTCAATGAGTTCGACTTCCGGATGGATTTTCTGAAAACGTGCTAACTGAGCTTGAAGAATCTTCTGCTCATCGGGCCTCATCTGGTGCCAGAGGACAATACGGGCTGCCTCATCATTCCTTCGTGTACATCCTGCACTCAGCAGTAAATAGAAAAGCGGGATCACCAGGAGAATTCTATTAAGAATGCCTTTCATTGCTTTATTTCTTCACCCCAAAATCATCAATCACAATCTGCTTTGTACCAACTTGCCCTTGGATGGTGATTTTTCGATTCGGACTTGCAAATTCCTCGCTTCCCGACCACTCGCCATTTAAACCGCTATTAGTATACTTATATTCGAGTTCAAACCCAACAGGTAATTGCAGCTCGAGCGTCCAGATTGTATCGACTTTCTCATCGCCATGAGTACCATCATTATACATTCTGATATTATTTGGTTTCCAATCTCCCACTTTGGCATGGTTGCCTGCAATATAGATTGCATCACGAACTGAAATTCGTTCCGTGCGAACCTGGAAAACCACGGTAGCCATATCCTGAATACTTTGAGCCATGGCTCCCTGTGCAATCTTCGAATCGGATTGCGTGTCTAATATAATTGGCGGAAAATTTCTCTTTGGCATTTGAGCACCCGCCATTTCTGCAAATCGATACACATTGGAAATCAATGTTAGAAATGCAGTGTCAAAAGGTTTGTCTCCTCCCCCGGCATTCTGGTCATTCCCATACCACCAAAACCAATCGGAACCCTCGGCAGCATATAACGACTCCCACGCTTGATATGCATAATATTCTTTTGAATCTTTTTTCGGAGGATTCTTTTGAGGGTCTGTCGGTTGTAATCCTGAGTTTTTCAGATCGTTTCGAACTGTGAGGAGACATTCCCACGCTTCATTCTCTTCTCGTTCACCAATCCAGGTATCATAGTTTGCATTGATCCATGAACCGGGGTGAATCCAATCTAGCGCTGGCAGAGAATCGATCGGATGTGCGGGTAGATTTCTCTTTGAATTCCCATTGATGAATTCAGTAACTGTTGCAGTTACAATTTGTTTTGTGTTGAAGAGCTTCGACAGTTTACGATATAATGCGTGAAGGAATTCTTTTCCATCATTATCATTCCGATACCATTCCCATGCATTCTCTCCATCGAGAATGACTGTGAGCAAACGGTCACTGCCTTTTTCTTTCGGTGCATAGCGAAGAACGTGACGGATGAAATCATCTGCAGCATCTTCCCCGCGATAATTCTGGTACACAAATCCGATTTTGTCCGAGAGTTCTGTGTCCCTGAAAACGACGACTGTCGGACTACCCTCCTTCTGACGAACTGCGTACGGGTAATATTTAGGTTGTCCTTCTGGCTTCGATCGCGATAGTATTTTCTCGTCTGTAGCCACCCATTGGATTCCGTTCTTCCTGAAGAGCGGCAGTACTTCGTACGCAACCGATCCTTCACCAGGCCACATACCCGAAGGTTGAATCCCGAAGAGGTCATTATAGAATTTTACTGATTTTATTATTTGTGCTTCGGCATCCTCGGGAAAATGATACCGCCGGGGAAGCTTATCCTGAGGCTGGCAGATTTTTGCAAGATCGCTGTCGTAGATCAACGGTAGTATTGGGTGATAAAAAGGTGTTGTGATGATTTCCACCTGCCCTTTCCCCGTCTTGTTGTCGTATAAGAGTTTTCGATGGGCAGGAATTACAGAAGCAAGAATTTTATAAGTCTCAGCAATCATGCGGTTGCAGAGATCTTCGGTCACCACCTGCGTAAGCACGTATGTCCCATCACTCTGCTTTTTGACAATGTCTGTCAGATTGATTGAAAGTTGAGATGTGAGTTGAACCCTCTTTTCGAGAAAATCAGGATCATAATTGGCAAGATAGAAAAAGAATTTTAACTCCCTCTTATCCTGTTCGGTCATTGCTTTCGTACCATCCTTCAGGAATTTAGCTTTGAGAGCTTTGTAGTGTGGGAATCGTGCTATAATAACTTCGCTGATGCCAAACGCATTCCATTGATTTGTGAGGAGGTACCGAATGTCCTGAGTATTGAAATCTTTTGTTGGCTTAAGCGCAAGGTCGATCCAAGGATCAGTTTTGCCTCCGTAGTTCTCGAAATACGCTTGTGCATTGACATGATTTCTCTTTAAATCAATAAATGGCTTCAACCGATTTACATAGAATTCTTGAAGCTGATAGAGTAACGATGAGGTAAGATTGACGGTGACGTGAACATTCGGATACTGCCCCACCATCGCAACCATATCGTAGTAATCTTTGGTCGCGTGTGTACGCACCCATGGTCCTTTGAGTTGATCTGTTCCTGGATCGAGGTAGAGCGGTTGGTGTTGGTGCCAAATGATATTCAGGTATAGCGTTCCGGCATTCTGCGGGTACTCATCGAGTTTATTTTGCACCTGGTTAGGCCGTTCATGAACCAGTAATACAGTTCCCTCCTCGGTCAGGAAAAATACAGAGTTTTCTCCTGAATTATTGAAGTTTTGAGTTCGAGCAGGATTTGCTTCATCAAGTACCCAGGATAATCCATCGATGAAAAACTTATACTGATAGAGTCCTGGAGGAATTTGCTTTAGAATGGTCCATACTCCAGAGTCATTAAGCTTTAAATAATCTTTCTCTTTTTGCCACGAATTAAAATCACCGGCGAGTGCAACGCGTTTTGCTGATCCTTTATAGGTAAACATCACTCCCTGCCTACTACTCTTCGGTTGAGCTGCCAGACTCGCACAGATTAAGCATACAATCAGAATCGCTTTTCGAGATTCGTTCATGAGTGTTCCGTTCATCGTGTTCATTACTTTATCAAGACCATCTTCATTGACCGGGAATAGTTGGGAGTCGTGAACCGTGTGATATACAGTCCGGATGGAACGCTCTGTTGAGTATCGTTACGACCATCCCAGTGAATAGAATGATTTCCGGCAGAATAATCCTGGTGAATCAGCAAGCGTACTCGCTCTCCTAGTGAATTGAATATCTCAATCTTAACATCATCATTCCCTGGCAAGGTGAACGCAATTTCCGTTGTCGGATTAAATGGATTTGGAAAATTTTGTTCTAAGTGAAACTCCAACGGTTGTTGAAGAGGAGACTCAAGTTTATCGCTTACCTGTGTTACCAAGGACGAAGTCTTTCGATTTGAATACACCAGCATAGAATAAGCTGGAATGGTGAACGAGGTAAGCAGAGTATCAGAAACATTTATCGTGCTTTCTGTAAAGACATCGTACCATATCCCTTTTGCAAGCCATGGAACCGCAGAAAGTGTCTGATCAACCGAAGTAAAATTCGCAGCGACAACTATTCGTGAATTTGTGGGGAGATCTTCAAAACCCCAAACGAGCGATTTTGCTGCTTCAAAAGATTTCAATAATTTGAATTCTCCATCCGTTAAGGCAGGATTAAACCTCCGATGTCGAATTAATGCACGATAGTATTCGAAATGCGATTTCCCTCGAGGAGTACTGAGGTTCACCCATTCAAGAGGCCGATACGATAACTTTTCACCATCATTCCGCCATCCCCGTGCAGCACTTATCTCTACACCTTGCCACACCATGGGAATACCAAGTGATGTGAACATCAATCCACCATAGAGTTTGTCGCGTTTGACGGCCTCTTCGATTGAGATATTCTGAAATGTATTCATTTCATAAATTAATGATTGCTCGTCATGACTGACAGTGTAGTTCACAGGTTCCGTTCGTGAAGCGTATTGCGAGGGCTGGGAAGGAATATCATTCCCCTGGAAACCACCCAATCCGATTACTGTATTGAGGAATTCATGTAGATACTTTGGTTGATTCCTCGCCGCATCGAAAATGATATCATGAAAGCTGTCGTGCCAACCGCCGGTTAATCCACTGAATTTTATGAGTGCAGGACTTTCCGGAAGATGTTCAGCAATCTGATACACTGTTCCATTGTAGCGCTGATGTATCATATTGGCCCAGCCGAGAATTCCTTTTGTTGTATCATTCACATCCCAGCCTATCCCCTGTGTAAAGTCGTACCGGAAACCATCCACCCGATATGTATCAATCCACATTTTGAGAACTTCAGAGATCAATTCCTGTGTCTGGATGCTCCAATGATCGAGATCCTTGAAAAAATAGAGTGCGTCCTCGTTTGATCTTAATACTCCGAATGGTTTGAAATATGGATTCTTTGTGTCGTCCGGGTCCATTTGCCATAATGGGCTGGTCTCATTCAGATGGTTGAACACAACGTCGAGGATAATGGCAATCCCTTTTGCATGGGCTGCATCAATCAGCGCCTTGAAATCTCGCGGAGTTCCGTATGCCGGCTCTAAAGCAAAATAGGAGTTGATATCATAGCCCCACGAATGCCCAGATTTTCCCACCGAGCCGTAGTCGTTCACAGGCATGAGCTCTATAGCATTCACGCCAAGAGAATCCAAATACGGTAATAGAGTAATCAGATCTCTGAAAGTGCCTTTACCACCGGTGTATCCATAGTAACCGCCGGTGAATTCCCCAATATGCATTTCATAGATTACGATCTTATTGAGCGGTGGACGTTTGTATGCAGTGCTTTTCCAATTATAATCATCCGCTGTGAGTCCTTCAGGTCCTATCGTGAAACGCGATCCTTTATCGCCATTTTCTTTTCCCCATGGGTCGTAAATTCGACTTCCATTTTCAAGTTCGTAAAGGTATTCATATGTTCCTGGAGCAAGTTTCACATTCGTCCACCAATCATCGGTCGTTGGTGATCTCCTCATAACGATTGGCTCGACGGTTGTCAATGTCTGTCCGATTGGTGCCACCTTCAGAAGAATATATTGTTTTCCTTTAAGCCGTAAACGAAATGTCGTTGAATCTCCGCGTGCCGGTGTAGGAAGATTCACACCATGCTGTACGTTCGGTGGGAGCGGCATTGATATGACGCTGAATCCACCCTGCTCAATTATTACAGAATCTCCCTTATGGTTATAAGCGGCAAGTCTTAAGTAATCGAGTTTTTTCAACGACGTCGATAATTGAATATCGAGAATCCGATTAGCCCGATCAAACTTTTCTGTCACTGTGGTAACGATAAGTGTTGATTGTGCCGTAGCACCTGAGGAGAGTGTAATCTTGGCGATCGAATCGCTGTTTGCATGAACAAGACCTACCGTGATTCGGACAACCTGGCTGTTTACTTCTGTCGGGTAATATTGATACCAGAACAAGCTTGACAGGCGGAGGACAGAATTATTATTGTTTGCTGGATTGGTTTCCTTATTGAGCGGATCTGATATCCATCCTCCGGGAGTTCCTCCGCGATTAAATTTGTACTGAAATGCTGATGCATTGAAAGTTCTTCGACTGTCAGAGGGATCATAAATTTTAAAAGTGAGGGTCTTCGTCCAGGCATTCAATCCAGAATTATAGGTCATCAGGGCAGCAGAATTCTGAGAGAGGTATCCATTTGTATAGGGCTGGCCCCAATTTGTAAACTCACCTGGAATAAACATCGTTGTTGACACAGGCTCATGACTCCGGAAGGTGATCGTCACACTATCGGCAGGCACCTGGGAAAAGACAGTATTGAGAAGCAGGAGGAAAAGAATAAGTGTGGAGAAAGGTTTCATTTTTGTCTCAATCATTGATATGCATTATGGCACAAGGGCTGGCTGAAGAGATTTTGAGTTCAGCCAGTTTATTTGCTTTTTGACAAACGGAACGGCAATCATTCTCCCGCCAAATCCCAATACACGGAATGTCATCATTGGTGAAGGAGAAACTGAAAGTTTCTTCACGCGATCCTGAAAGACATCGACCTTCTGCTCTTTGACCAGCCGGGCAATTCCTTCATCCACAGCCTGCTGCTGTTTCATTCTCTGCATTGCTTCTCTTGCCAGACTGAGTTGCTTTTCCAGAGAGTCGGGTCCACCAACACCCCTGTACTTTTTTTCCAGTAATTCAAAATAGAGATACTCTTTGCCGGTTTTAATAGGGCCATGTCGTTCACCGATTTTCATGGTCCATGCAATTATTCCAACGGGCTGCCGATCTATTGGAGTAAAGTATGGCGAGATTCCTTTGAGTGCTCTTGCCTGCTCATTACTCGACCAACGTTGAATAACTGCTCCAAAATCTTTGTTGATTGCCAGCTCATTGAGTGCCCTCTCCATTGTGTCCAGAGAAGCAGTGTGAAGTTCCTGAATTCGGATCTCAGGCAGAGGATAGTTGAGCCTCTTAACATACACCCATGTCTCCTCCTCCGTCGCAACGCTGGCATGTGCAAATTCAGATTCAGCTTGCTGCGCGAGAAAATAGTCGCGCCACATTTCGATCTGTTTTTTTACACTTGGTCTCTGGTGAAGCCCCCGTAACAGCGCTTCATTTTCCAGGAGATATTGCTGAACGAAAGCCTTGAGCTGGATATTGAGCTGTAAAGCAATCCCAATTTCCGTTTTAGGTTCAACTGTAAAGACTCCACCGCGAAGTTTTTGAAGAACGTCGTGAAGCTCCCAGGATGCACCGGCCATTGTGATCAGCGTGTCATGAATATTAGAGATGCATCGCTTTTGAAGAATGTCAAGAAGCGAGTCTGTTACGGATACCTGACCTTTTTGCACACCTGATCGAAGTACTGCAGTTAATTCCTTTGCAAGGACTTTAAACGGTATGGGCTGTGCTTCTCCAATCTTCGAGGGAAGAATTCTATTCAGAAAAGCGTTCATGCGCATCTCTTCTTTCCTGAGCCGTATTTTATCTTCCACCCGCCGCCGCAACACTCCCGAAGCCATTCCTGTGTAAAAGATATTAGGATCCTCTCTCTGCAGCTTTAATATATAGTATCCTGTCGATGCTCTGACAACCAGTGAAATTTCACCTCTCTTCATGTGGAATGCCGCCTGATCGATTGAGGTTTCGGCCTCTCCCCAGGATACTGAGATTGTATCCCTCATGAACACAATAGAAGTGTCAATCAGAATCTGGTCGAAAGTTCGCTCATCGCGGATTTGTTTCCTCACAACATCAGCATCTGCTTTATTTTTGAAAAATAGATACGACACTACAAGAAGGCGTTTTGCCTGAACAATGCCTTTGCTGATTTCATCACGAGTTACAGACACGGTGTTCTGAATCTCTTCCCGATAAAGCTGATCACGCGCAAGTTTGCGCGTAACATCGGTCATGAGAATTTGAATGACACTATCCCTCTCCCCTCCCACCTGCATGGATCGTTGTGCAAGAAGTTTTTCTGCAACCAAAGAATACAAGAATTCCATTTTGGCTTCCAAGGACTGCTTTCGTTGACTTGTCATTTCTGAAGGTACCAATTCATACCGCTTGAGAAATTCCTCTTCAGAAATAACAGTTGATCCTACACGGGCCAAAATTGATTCCTGAGTCCCTCTGACCTGTGCATGGAGCTGAGTGAGAGTAGCAAGAATAAGAATGAAATCGACGAGAATTGTATATAGCGTTAATCGGAACAAAGTTGCCGTACGAGCTAAGTAGTGTGTGCAGGGATTAAACAACAAGGCGGGAATTGCTTCCCGCCCTGCTGTATCGTAGAAAAGGTACAACTTACTTCAAGAACATCATCTTCTTCGTGCTGGAGAAATTACCAACGATGATCTGATAGAAATAGATTCCGCTGGAAATCTTTGAAGCATCGAAGGTAATGGTATAGCGGCCTGCATCCTGTTTGGTATCTACGAGGGAAGCAACCACCTGACCAAGGACGTTAAAGATTTTCAAGCTCACATTCCCCG
>JAZDJN010000040.1:0-71656 GCA_043803945.1 bacterium
AGTCGTATAACTCGTGCTTTGGGATCGCCGAAGATGCCCGTGACTTCATCGCGTGCTGTGAATCCATTGAACTTGTAGCTGTCTCTAAGTCGTCTCTTTTTGTGCATACCAAAAGGTTGCACATTTTTTCATCATCAACAAATGTGTTTCACATAATAAAATCGGTCTCTTTTTCTCTTTTGGGACTCTTTTTTACCCACTCAAGAAGGAGAAGACCCATAAAACAATTGCTATCTATAACCGTTGCGACTGCGGGGTCTTCCAAAGGATCAAGTCGTAGTTTCGACCACACACTGTCAGCCTGTCCCCACACATTCTTCACTGTCAACCATAATTGCACTGTCTCACCCGCATCTGGCCTTCCATCCCGGTCACAGCCAGCTAAGGTATCTACCAATGTGTAACTGATGTACCGTAGGTCTGGCACTGGAGTCTGGTTCATCGTTGCATATATGTCTAATGTATTTCCCATTGCATTGATGAGGTTGCCAAGTAGAAGTTCATGGGAAATAGATGGCTTTTGGTTCTTTAGAAGCGCTACTGCTCCTGAGACCATCGGTGCAGCCATAGAGGTGCCGGAGAGAATACCATACTGTCCATTGGGCAATGTACTGAATACAGAAACACCTGGCGCTTTCAACTCATAGTTGTATCCATAACTATTGGCATATGCAATTGGACCACTAGGATCATAGTTGGAAAAAGAAGCCCGCCAACCATATTTTTCATCATAGGTTTGTTTCGTAGCTTCCACACCAATGACCCAGCCATAACAGGCGGGGAACATTGGTGCGGCAAAAAGACCTTCGATTGGCTTGCCATCATTTCCCGCAGCTGCAACAAGAACCGCAGTCGAGTAAGCACTTTCCAACGCTGTCTTCAGAGTTAGAGATTCGGTGTAGCTGCCCAAACTCAAGTTAATCAAGGTTGCTCCCCGTCTCCGTGCATAATCCACACCTTGGGCAACAACACTGGAGCTTCCATAACCTGTGCTTTGCAACACCTTCACCGGTAAAATCTTGGCACCCCAACTCACTCCGGCTATGCCTATGCTGTTGTTCGTCTCTGCCGCAGCAATACCGGCTACGTGTGTACCGTGGCTGTTATCATCAGTGGGATTGTTATCGTTGTTAATAAAATCCCAACCTCGAATATCATCCACATATCCATTTCCGTCATCGTCAACACCTGCTATACCATTGTATTCCGCCCAATTGATATTAATCTTTTCAACCAGGTCCGGATGATTCCAGTCCACCCCTGTATCTATGATTCCGATGATCTGGGTTGTGTCGCTCTTGGTCGAGTCCCAGGCCGCAGGCGCATTGATGACAGGCAAGTACCACTGTTGGCCATAGAGCGGATCGTTCGGTATTGTGTCCAACGCGCTGAAAATGTAATCCGGCTCCGCATATATCACTCCCTCTTGCCGGGAGAGATCCTCAGCAACAACTTTTGCATCGTGCTTTGCGTCAAAATGAAAGCGAAAGATATTATACAAGCTTTTTGCTTCACGCTCTTCACCGGAAAAGCTCCGAACCTTTCCAAGCCTCTCTCCCCGTTTTGCCAGCGGAAAAAGTGACTCTCCTTTATCAATACTGTACTTTGTGAGCATCTCCTGGATTTTCGTGACTGCAATTTTGCCCAATCGCCCTTCTTTAGTGATCGACAGCTCTACATTTTCTTTAAACTTTACCAGCACCACACTTTGTTCGTATTTTATTTCGTATGGATCCATACGAACAATTTTCTGTCCAATACTTGGTACAACAAATCCAAATAACACCAAAGCGATTGTGAACATTTTAACGTTACACATTTTGAATACTCCTTGAGAAGCTCCACTCACTTGATCAGTAAGAGTTTCTTCGTCTGTGTAAATCTTTCCGACTCGAACCTATAGAAATAAATACCGCTCGATATGACGCTGCCTTTCTCGTTTGTTCCATCCCACAGAACTTCATATCTGCCGGGAGCTTGTTCGCCAAGCTCAAATGTCTTCACACGTTGTCCCAGTATATTATAGATGATAATCTTCACCCTGGTTTTTTCCGGAATACCATATTGCAGCCGTGTGCTAAGGTTGAAGGGATTCGGATAGTTCTGTTGTAGCATATAACTATCTGGTATGAGGGATTCTCCGTTGTTATACACCTTCACCTTCATACTCTCACCAAACGAGGTCGCAATCACTGCACTGATTATCTTCGCATCTTTGTCGTCTATTTTCAGGATTGGCTGATTGCCAAGTGCTATAACATTCCCGGACAGGCTATACATCATCACAATCAAAGTGTCTTTCCCGGTTCTGCCCGTTACAAACTCAAAGCATTCGATTGCTTTCAGTCTAGTTAAAACCTCTTCTGATTCTATCCCGGTAAGTGTCAACTGGATACCTCCAACTGGAACAGCCGACTCCAATGATACCTGACCTCGCTCTAATCGGATAATTGCCTGCTCTTCACTCATGGAAGAAGCAATACTCGTTGTTCCTCCGCCTCCGTGCAGAATGATGTTGATTGTGCCGACGATATCGAGCACGTTGATTACATTATCGTGATTAATATCTGCTGCCTCGAAGATAAACGGTTGAGGATTCTGATTGAGGATTTTGGATACAATAGAAATAATGTCTAGCACGTTTGTACTCAGATCACCGTTGGCATCTCCAGGGGCTGCCGTTAGTGCAATGGCATTCGTGACTCTTGAATAATCGCTCTCACTGAAGTCTGTGCGGACAATTTTGTACTTGTAGTAGTAGCGCGTTCCAGGAGTTACACTGAAATCGGTATACAGAGTATCGGTGATAAGCTGTGTATTAAGAAGTTGTGGCTCTGTAAAGGTTGTATCGGTGAGATTCGTGAAGCGATACATATTGAAACCAAGCAGATCGGTAACGCCTGCATTGTTCCATTCGAGCTTGATCTTACCAAGTCCAGGATTTGCGGTAAACTCTGTAGATGATGTCCCGGCTGCATCGATGAGAAACTCAAAGCGTTGGTCTTCGATCGGGATTTCAAATCTTTCAGGATCTTTTGCTCCAGCAACTCGAACACGATTGATACCATCACCCGTATAGAGCTTTACGGTTTTATAAGACGTCCAGACTTTCCCGTCGGATGACCATCTCCCAGAATCTGCCACGGCCTGCTGGGTGTAGGGTTCTCGGACACCAAATGATAATTGTGGTGTGTAACTCGTATCCATTGCACGATTGAAGAATACATCGAACCGATGAGCGCCGACACCGATTGGATCTAGAGTACTATCCTGTGGATCAATACCGTCGATTAATACCCTCCATACTAGGCCGTGAATATTTTCTGGTGGGGTATTTAGAATATTTTTCTTATCAAAGATGTATTTGAATGATGTTTCATCAAAATAGTCGATTAATATTTTGTCTTTCAAATCTGGACGAGAAGTACCTAAGTAATTTGGCGGTAACTCTACTACTGAAAACCCTGACGAATTCGAAATCGATATTTGAGCATTCATACCTGGATTATTATATATGGCATTACCTGATATGAAATTAATATCTCCTATACTAGCAGCCGAAACAGAATAGACATTTCTAACAATTACATTGTTAGTCAATGGCGCTTGGATCCCAAATAAAAAATAGTGTGCTGAATTATTTGTAAATACATTTTTATTGAAAGACACCCAACTATATTTAGCGAGAACGCCTTCATTGTATTGAAATAGACAGTTTTCAATTATAGCTTGCCCAGTAATCAATGAAGAACCATCATAGTTATATCCACTGCCATATTCAAAAGTTGTATAAGCAAAATATGCCTCACCGAGGCATGCAATAATTCTCCAAAGACCATAACCATTATTAGTTATAAAAACATGAGATGTCGGTGATCCAACTGAGTATAACTTCTTTATGACAGTTATGCTTACACCATCTTGAATTCTTAGCATGCTTCCTGGATTCAAAATTAATGTATCACAAACAAGATTTGAGGGCACTACGTTTATGTATGAGCTATCAATTATTACGGTCCCTGGAATATATCCAGATATAGTTCTTGCATTGGTAACTTTAATAATAATGTTTTGGGTAATAGTATCGCTTGAACCACTATTCCAAAGTTTTGCTATTAAAGATATTTCTCTATTATGAGGAAGGTTTGTATTTATTTTTAATCTTAAAGGATTAAACTCATTTGTTCTCTTTGCATAAGGGCTGATGCTTCCGATAAAAACAGTGGGATTCAGAATTTGTGCAACCGATGTATCTTCAAACTCACCAAGCCGCAATCCAACAAAGACACTGTCTGATTGCCCCCAAGTATTGCGTACCGTGAACCAAAGCTGAACTGTCTCACCGGCATCGACAAGTCCATTATTATTATCTCCTGCAAGTGTATCCACTATCTTGTTGGATACAAACCAAAGGACAGGGTTTGCGTGAATGTTCATTGCATCCAAGAGATTTATATTGTTGGAACTGGTGTTGATCAGATTTCCCCACATTAGTTCTTGTGCTTGTCCCGGAAAAAGCTGCTGATACAAAGCAAGCACACCAGAAACGATGGGCGTCGACATTGAAGTCCCACTGTAAACTCGGTACCCACCGTTCGGCACTGTGCTGATGATGTCGCTTCCCGTAGCTTTTATTTCATAGTTCAAAAGATCAGAATATCCGCTGTAGACAGGTCCATCTTGGTCATAATTTGTGAAATCTGAAAGAAATGTCCCTTGTTTACCTCTTGACATTTGATTGATTGTTTGCTGCGTTGCTTGCACGCCAAGAACATATGATAGTGCCGCCGGGTAGAAAGGTGCGCTGTAAGGGCCTGGCCCTATTTTGATTCCATCATTTCCCGCCGCTGCTACTAGAACCGATGTTGCATAGGCATTCTGTAATGCGGCCTCCATCGTCGATGATCTCGCATAACTCCCAAAGCTCATATTAATTACTGTCACACCTTTGCTGGCTGCATAGATAATTCCCTGCGTTATGGTAGCCGCGTCACCTCTGCCCGAGCTTTGAAACACCTTTATTGGTAGGGTCTTTGCCTTCCAATTCACTCCAGCTATACCTATTCCGTTATTCGCCTCGGCCGCTGCAATCCCTGCCACATGTGTACCGTGACTGTTATCATCCGTCGGGTTATTGTCATTGTTGATGTAATCCCATCCATGTATATCATCAATAAGTCCATTGTGATCGTCATCCACTCCAGCCATTCCGTTCGCTTCTGACTGATTTATCCAAATCTTATTCTTCAAATCAGGATGCAACCAGTCTACTCCAGTGTCGAGAATAGCTATAATCTGTGTCGTATCGCCAGTGGTTAAGCTCCAGGCACTATCTGCTTTGATTGCAGGGATATACCATTGCTGGGAATAAAGAGGATCGTTGGGAATTGTCTGCGCCAGAGGCGCATCCGCCTTCCGCCACAAAGACGGCGGATAGATCGGCGGAGATTGACGATTTGGGATTGCCGATTTGAGATTTTCAATTGGTGATTTTGGATTTACGATTGCCGAGTGGGAAGAAATTCGCTTAACATCGTCTTCAGTGAGAATGTTGGAGACGGGTTTATCTTCAACAATCGAGAAGATGTAATTGGGCTCAGCATATTCGACGTTTTGATCCTTCTTCAGTTCTTCAATTGCATCGAAGAGTTTGGTGCGGTCGATAATCTCAAGTTTGTAGATGTTATGCAGGCTTGGTTGTTCAAAGGTTTGGCCGGTGAAAGTTTTAAGAAGTTTTTTTTCTTTCAGAGGCTCTGCTGTTAGGAAGAGCTTCTCTGCTTTCTTCACCTGGTACTTCTGGAAAAGTGCATCAAGCGAGGCGATACCTACTTTTCCTAATCCGTTAATCTGAGCTGCCCGCGCAGGAACCGCATCTTTGAATTTCACCAATATCACTCCCGGCACAAAATCCCCTGCTTGTCGCACAGGATTAAGCTTGATAACTGAATCAGTTCGAACTGAAGTTTGAGGGAATGCGAGTTGCGAAATGAGAAATATCAAGAAAATGATAATTGACTTCTTCATAATAAAATCTCCTTACAAAAAAAAGAAGAGACCTAGAGAGCCAGATGAAAAGTCCACCACTGAGACACACCTGCCCGCCTGTTTAGATACTATGGTGGCAGGCGGGGAGTTCACTGAGGTTGATAAATGTTTATTATATCCTCAATATTTCAAAAAGATTATCTCTGTGTTCTCGGTGACTCAGTGGCAAAGTCACTTTTCGACCAGGTTCCTAGAAACTTGGACGAAAAGTCCAACCACAAAGGACACTAAGGATGCGAAGAATAAAAAGAAAAAGGAGTAATGGAAATTTAAATTAATTCAACAGTTTTTCCTTTATGTCCTTGGTGAACTTTGTGGTTTGATTATGTTCTTAACTTTTCGGCCAGGTTTCTAGGCTCAGCGCAGTGTTACTTCGTCAGAATCATTTTATTAGTCCAGGTTACACTGCCAGAGGTGAAGCGGCAAAGATAGACTGCTGAACTGAGGAATTTATTCTCACTATTAAAGAGCAACGAGTACGTACCTGGCCTTTTTAATTCATGAACCAGCGCTGCTACTTCCCTTCCGAGAAGATCATAGATATTCAAGTTAACCCAGCCTTCTTTTTGAACCGTGTAAAGAATCCTTGTTGTTCCATTGAACGGATTCGGGTAGTTCTGCAGAAGTGCATTCCCTTCTGATTGCCGACTCTCTATCGTTCCAGTTGTTGCGGTAAACGATGACTTAATGCCGTTCCAAATCTCCTGCCTTCCTCCGTCGTAACTCAGCGCCCAGATACCTATTCCACCGAGCGAGCGTGCATTCACAAGAGAGTATTTCATCGCAAGACTCAGGCTGTCATCGTACCAGACCTGGCGCCACACAGACCCGCTTTGATAACTAAACCAGGGAACCTTCGTCAACTGATCGAAGTTTTTTCCGTAAGTAGATGCCATCGTCTCGGCTACTGTATATGTTCGCGATGAGGCAGTGCTTGTAGCGGGTGATTTGCGTACACTCGATTGCACCGGCCAATCGAAGCCGAACCAGGGAACACCGAGCAAGAGTTTTTGCGGTGGGACTCCATTCGCAAGGTACGTCTCAACTGTCCGGGTGACATTGTAATTCTCACCATCAAGGGGTGCCACAGGGCCTGCTGTTGCAGAACCGCTCCAGTAATAATCATACCCCATCACAATTAAATAATCACAGATCTGAGCCATCTGGGCAAAATCCCACGTGCCGGACCAATCGACAGCCGGCGTTGCCATCGAGATTTCGGCATTGGGTAATTGCGCTTTAATCTGCGTTGCAGCACGGCGCATAAACGAGACGAGATTGTTCCGTTGAGCATTCCGGACCGATTCGAGATCGAAGTTGACACTATCGCCATTCCGCGATTGCAGCAAGGAGATTAACGTTGTGATCATCTTTTGCTGTTTCACTGTGTCGCTGAGAAGTTTATCGTTTTGGTCATAGCCAAAATTGGTAACGGTCAAGGTCACCTTCACTCCCCGCTCATGTGCATAGGCGATGATCGGCGTCGTTTCCCAGCTTCGAATGGTTTTATATCCTCCTGTTGCATCATCTGTTTCGTAGCTGAAGAGGGCTATATGCGATAAGGCTTGATAGTCATAGGAGAGATACGCACTTGATGAAGCCCAGTACGGATGCCAACCGTAGACTATTTTTCTCACACTATTCGTTGCTGATCCTTTTAAGAGCAGCGGGCTTGCAGCGAATACTGTCTCAGGATGCTTTACTGTATCGCTTTGGTGAAGCTCATTCTCCAACTGATGGATGCTTTTACGGTCGAAATCCGATTGGGCAACCAAGATGATCGGGGTAAGAAGAAAGAAAAGTAAATACTTCATTTCTGCTTCTTACTTTCTTTGAGAAGGCGCCGGGTATTCTTGAGGTATTCCCGGCATACCGAGTCTTTACGGGCATTGTACGATTGTTGAAAGTACCGCTGCGCTTGTTGATAATTTCCCATCTCAAAGTACACGACTCCTAGATTAAAGCAGGCAAGATATTTTCGCTTCGAGGATGCCTTCTGGAATGAGCGAATAGCGCTCTTGAGGTTACCCTGTTGCGCAAGTTCAACTCCGCGTTGAAGTTGAGGAATTGAAGGATGCGTTTTCAAAACGTCCCAACGATGCTGTTCGGTTTCCATCTGGTGAATTCCGATCCGTGCACTGTCTCGTTCCTGTGAAAGAAGAGGTGAGGAAAAAATAATGAGATTAATAAAAATAATTACTGTGGTTTTCATAGGATCCCAAAAGAAATTTCTCATTCAATATCCAAAGAAGAGCAGAGACAAGCAAGGGAATGAGGGAATATGGGAATGTTGTAATATAGGAATATGGGAATGAGAGATTGAGAGATTGATTCAATGATTCTGCGCCAGGCGCATGCGCAAATGATCCAATGTTCCATTGATCCAATTGCAGAAGATGTCGGATATATGGTGGTCTTTCTCGATACACGAGGTAATCGTGTTGCCCTTCATTCAATGAAATAATCTGTTCAGCGTGCGAAGCTCAAGGTGCGGGATAAATTTGCACCTCGAGCTTCGTTCTTTTATACCCTGACGTTCTCCTATCTCGTTCTTGTCCTTGGCTAATGAACAAGCAGCATTTTCCGACTCAGAGTCTGCGAGGAAGTTACCAAACGATAGACATACACTCCACTGGGAAGATTTTCTGCATCGAACACGACATTCCGTGTACCTGCTTCCACTATCTCGTCCAGGAATATTCGAATCTCTCTTCCTAACATATCATGGAGCGTAACCTTCACTCTCTCCTGTCTTGGAATTGTGAAGCAAATCGTTGTCGATGGATTAAATGCCTGCCTGCCGGCAAGGCAGGGATTGGGATAATTCTGTTGTAGGGTCGAGATGGTTGGATGCATATATTGATTCAACACAATCGGTGTCGGCTTCTTCGCATCGTAGAGAAAAGCGACCGCCTCATACTTCGATTTCCACTCCATGATGAGCGATGTAAAATCGGTAAGTACAACGCTGCCTGCATTGCGTAATGCAGCCCACGGTTTGATAATCGAATCTTCTATGACGGCGAGACCGTTTGCTTGCGTAATCGTTGTTGGAGGAATGTGCATTGATGACGTGAGCATACGATCCGGAGACACGATACCTTTTGTGTACAATTCAACCAGGTCTGAAACTCCAGCGATATCTCCCTTGTATTGACCAACACAGGTAATATTTCCTGCTGGATCATCAACAAAATACAGGAAGCGGTTCTTGGGGCGCCATACTCCGCTGATGACGGGATCGTTCACGTGGTTGGGTGTTCCGCTTCCCATGAGAATATCGCCGCGCCAGCGCGCCCATGAATACTTTAATCCGGTCACCGGAACTCGAAATCGATCCCAATTCTGAAATTGAAGCAGAGAGGGGTCCCAGATATGTCCGCCGATAACGGTTGATCCTCCTACCCCTAACGAATCAAGCAGGTAAGCTACATCGGTGTAGTTGTAACCTCCATTCTCATGGGAGTGCGGATCGATAACAACGTTCAGGTCCTCCTTTAAATACCGGAAAACGTTCTTGTTATTTGTGGTTTGCATCAGCACCGCGTCTTCATACTGAAGTGCAGCCAGGAGAATTTTCCAGTCGGGCTGGAACGACCATCGCACGTTGTAAGACCTTGCCAGATTAGCAAGTGCAATGAGCCTCGATCGGAGCAACGTGTAATTCTGCCTCGATTCAGGTGAACCAAGTATTCCTATCGGGGTGTTATCTTCTATATGCGTAAAGAGCACGACATAGACTGGCGGTGATTGACTTAAAAGAATCTCAGCAGCAATTGCTGAGATAAAGAGGATTGTATAGAAATAATTATCTGGCATCGATTAACTTTGAATAGTGACTGTTCTTCTCCTCCATCTATTCCAGCGATGTCATGACCTTTATCTTCCACGCTGGAGAAAATAGGCCCGTGCTTCTTCGAGCGTTACGATTCCATCATGATTCCGGTCAATCTCTTTAAAGATCTGTTCGTTGGAGAACTCATCCAGAGTAAGACCACCGCTGCGGTCGCGGTCGAGCTGCCGGAACCGATTTGCTAATTGCTTCTCATTTCGGATTCCCTGGCGGAGCACTCTCCGTACATCATCAACGTTACCGGTCTGACGAACCCACTTCGGCTTTTCCGTCCCGGCTTCCCACTCCTCATACATCCTGCTCATCTCCTTCACACGCTCCAGCTGTGCCTTTGCGAGATTCTCTTTTTCACCGATGTCCTCGGCAAGATTGAAGAGCGACCATTCACTCTCTCCTTGTTCCTTCACCAATTTCCAATCTCCAAAACGGAAGGCGTATTTATTTCCCATTCTCCAATATAATTTATTATGCGGGCGATCAGTACGGTCTTTCGAAAGATAAGGCAGGAGATTCACACCGTCGAACTTCATTTCGGGTGTGATCGCACCGCCTGCAGCAACAAGTGCGGTAGGATGAATATCAAGACTGATGGCCGGTCGAGTCTCAACGACACCAGCCGGCAAATGGCCTTTCCATTGAACAATGAACGGGATCCGAATCCCCCCTTCCAATATTTGAGATTTGAAACCCCGCAAAGGATAATTGCTCGATGTTGTTTGGGGTGTAGGTCCGCCGTTATCACTGATAAAAAAAAGCAAGGTGTCTTCTTCAATCTTGAATTCGCGAAGAGCGGCAAGCACTGAGCCGACCGCATCATCCATCGCCGATGTCATTGCAGCATAAGTTCGGCGCTGAGAATCGTCTATGGTTTTGAAGCGATCCAGATACTTCTCTAACGCCTCCAGTGGTGCATGCACGGCATTGAATGGCAGGTAGAGAAAGAATGGTTCCTTGTGATGCTGTGTGATAAAAGCCGCGGCTTCCCGTGCAAAGGCATCTGTCAGATATTCCTGTTCGGTCAATGCCTCAGTCCCGCGCAGGAGAGAGCCTCCATCTCCTCGTGGCCGGATGTACGAATGCGCACCTCCAAGAAATCCGAAGAACTCATCAAAGCCGCGTTGCATGGGGTGATATTCCGGTTTGAACCCCAAATGCCACTTCCCCACCATACCCGTTTTGTATCCTAATTCTTTCAAGCGTGCGGGCAGGAGTGTTTCGCTTAACGGGAGACCAAAGTCGTCAGCCGCGGATGTTGCAGGGCCGGGATTGAACTCATGGCCGAACCGCTGCTGATAACGGCCAGTCATCAGGCCTGCCCGTGATGGACTGCAGAGCGGGGCCGAGACATAGCCGTTCGTAAAACGGACTCCGTTTTTCGCGATCGAGTCGATATTGGGTGTAGGAATTTCTGGATTCCCCTGACATCCTAACTCTCCGTACCCTAAGTCATCGGCAACGATGAGAATAATATTTGGTTTTCTTTGAAGCGGTGTGGTAACAGATGCCAGCGATTGATAGATGCTATAGGATCCCACTGTGATGAAGCCTGCACCTAATGCTGTACGAGTGAGAAACTGACGACGGGTCCAGGATAAATAGTTTTGCGAAGGTCGTTTCATGGGATTCTCCTTCTGAAAGTAACAATGTTCTTAGCGAAGAAGCAACATCTTCTTGCTTTGAGTTTGATGGGGAGTGAAAAGACGATAAAAGTAGACTCCACTTGTTGGCAGGTTGGAGGCAGGAGATTGTCCCCTATGTTGAACGCGTCAAAGGAGGAGAATAGATCGATTGTCCAGAACTTAAGAAAAGTAAAAGAAGTGCTATGAACAAGAACAATCCAAAGCACATAAATCATTTTTCCTTGGCACTTATCGTTTCTGCAGAAAAGTTGTTTTCAAAAGACATCCACCATTACTTTAGTTGAACGCTCAATGAAAGGGAGATGCTCTTTCCTCCAACTGCTTCATTTCCCATTCTTCTATCTGCTTGTCCACCGACATTGCCGCCGCGTCCTCCACCTCTACCGCCTCTTCCACCCATTGGTGGTTGACCGCCGCCGGATTCACTTCGTGCATCGGGCCTCATCCGTGTCATTTTTCCCGTTTCAATCGTTACACCAAGTGATTTCCCCCGAAGGTCGCCAAGAGTATAATCACCCGCGTGTGTCGTCCGTGGAATTTTTAATTCGTACAGGAAGACACCATTCGAATCCCTTACTGCAGCTTCGATGCCGTACTCCTTGAGAGAAGTCAGACGGGAGCTTTGAACCACATCGTTTTCTCCCGGCCCATAAATTTCCAGTTCGTTTCCAAAACCCTGCACTTGATTCAAAAATGCTTGCCGGGCATTCTGTCTCTCCTCAGGATTTTGTCTACCCAACGCAACCCGGTTCATTAACTCCCCCCGCATGCCGAGCGGAAAGCGTATGCCCCAGGAGCGTGTCTCAGTACCGATACGGTCGAATGTGATTGAGAGACCCGAGAGCCGGATCTGGCGGACTGTTTGTTCATCCCTCGCCATCAAACCGAAATAGACATGCTCCGCATCATTCTGCACTTGAACATAGATTCCTTCATCCCTAAAAACTTTCCAATGCGGACCCCATTCCGATAATCGTCCATCAATTGCCCCCTGAGAAGTGCTCGGCTCGCTCGTCAGTTCAACGCTCGAAGCGCAGCCGATTCCCAGAAGCGTTATAAACGCTACAATAGCTGTCCACATCAACCATGTTCCAGGTTGAACTGCCATTTCTAAATTCTTCCTCATTGTTCTTCCTCTCAGAATTTTACTCCTAGTACTTCTTATTGCTGTTATTTTTTGATAACAGTGAACTGCACGCCGACACCGTTAAATGCGCTAAACACACCGAGCCCGTTATTGATATTAGTCAGCGGCTCATTAAGGTCACGGGTGTTTTGTTGGCGCGATTGATACAGGTTCGCATATTCCCGGTTGATACGATAGATTTTCACGGAGTGGCGTCCATAGTATGTCAGGCTCAGAATGTTGATACTGTACCGGTTTGATTGTGTCGGAGGAGAGATGAACCGGCCCCTCGCCCGGTTGAGCATATCGTTGTTGAGGAATATCTGTTCAGGATTTGTCTCAATATTTTCAAGTACTGCATAATAGAGATCGGAAGTTGGATTCGACCATTCTACGATAATCCGGTTCGTGTCCAGGCGGAAGAATGGAAGGTCTGAACCCGACGGAATGATCAGTTTATCTGAGGAGATCGTCACAGCTTCCGGCGATGGAGGAACTTGAGTTGAAGATGTAACCCGCTTCCCATGGTAAAGAACCTCAAGTGAAAAAACGTCGCCGCTGTTCACCTGGAGATCGTTCCCTCCATAATGATAATAACCGCTATCACCGGGACTGCATGTTAGCTGATATGTCTGTCCGCTCTTTGTCAGGGAGACCGTGGCGTCGTTGATCGGCGGCGCAAGTGAATCGCCGCTGCTCAGAGGAATGGAATGCGAGAGCTGAATATCGCTCACCTTCTCGCCGGCATACAGGTAGGCACGGACAACGACCAGCTCTGCCGAGGATTCGACTGGAGAACCTTCATTACATGCACTGAGCGTAAGCAGAGTGCTGATCATTGTTACGAGAAGAAGAATTGTTTTCCAAGTACTCATAGTCTTGGGAAAATGGTGTGTTCGAAATTGCATCATTGTTGTTTCCATTAAAAGTGAAATTGTACATACAACGTTGGTGTTATTCCCAGCAGGGCGATATCGGTAACGGTTGCCGGAACCGTCGTCAGGTTATACTGCCGGTACGAGACATTCTTTCGATTGTAGACATTGAAGATACTGAGGCCCACTTCCGTCTTTACGACAGTCGATTCAAAATGCTTCGAGACACTCACGTCGAGCTGATGAAAGTCGGGAAGGCGATTGGCGTTCTTGCCGCTGATGTGGATATAGCTCAAGGACTGGCCGTTGAGCAACTCGATAAAATATTGGCTCTCCGGTGCAGTATAGGCATTCCCGGTGGCCAAAGTCCAGTTCGCCGCGAATGTCCAGGTATCGAGTGCATATTTTGCCACGGCCTTCACATCATGCCGGTGATCATGTTCAGCGGGAAATGTCACACCGTTATTGATCTTCGGAAATTCATACTCAACCTTTGCGAGAGTATAGCCGATCCATCCGGAAAAGCTCCCGGCTTTTTTCTGAAGGAGGAATTCTACGCCTTTTGCAGTACCGGAGCCGAAGAAAAATGCATTGGCATAATTGGCATCGCCTCGCAGGCGGCGCGAAAATTCAACAAGGTTATCGAGGTTTTTATTATAGGCCTCGATACTCAGCACATAATCGTTATTCTCATAATTCAGGCCGAGGATCTGGTGTTCAGCAAAACTCGGCAACAACTGCTTATCTGCAATCAGCCAGAATTCCCTGCTTCCCTCGAGTACGTTTTCATTCGTTATCCGGTTAACAAACTGATGGTAATACCCCCATGCTCCTTTGAGCGAGAACTCAGGTGTCATCGAATACACAAATGATACTCTTGGCTCCCAGTACATTTTTTGTGTTTCCTGGTAGTATGACGAACGCAGACCGAAGGTGAGATCGAGATCAGCGTATGACCACTTGTCCTGCAGATAGAATGAGCTGAGCTGAGTGTTGCTGTGACGGTTGAGTAATTCTGTTGTATCGTTCAAGCGGGAAACATACCGTGCGTCGAACTGATTAAACCACACACCAAAACCCAGTTGATGTTCCTGGGCAAGATGCCAGCGCGCATCTGCCCTCACACTGAGATCATTCACAGCGTTATTTTCGATTGTAGCCGCCAACATCCCTCTTCTCCCCCCCAAACTATCCAGTCCCTGTCCCTGTCCGGGTCCCATGCCGGGTTGGAAGAGCAGGTTCGAATTTGAGCTCTGTTCGAAATCGCTGTAGAATTCCGAGCCAGCAACAAGAAGGTCGGTTTGCAGACGATTGCTCCATTGGTGCGACCATTTGCCGCTGACGCCAAAATTTCCCCACCGGGTGAAGTCATCAACCTTCAGGCTTCCCTCGCTCTCGAGCTGTCGGATCATGAATGTTGTGCTGCCGAAATCCTGCGACTTGTCGAGATCATCTCTGCCATTGTAAAGGCTGATGCTCACAATATCGCGTGATGATGGTGACATGGTGAGCTTCCCATTCAGATCATAAAAGTAGAAGACCGGCAGGACATCGCCTGAAAGCAAGTTGTTCCCGCCCATGCCCACGCCTCCGCCGCCGCCTCCGCCGCGTTGGCGGAATCCACCGCCGACATTCCCACCCGTTTGGTCTCCCGTTACAAATTTATACAGCTTGTCATAAAAATCGCTTTGGATAAAGTCGGTGTAGGAGCGGCGTGCAGCAAGAAGCAAGGTGGTCTTTTCGAAGAGCGGAATAGGAGTCTCGAAAGCAACATTCGCACTGAGAAGATTTATTCCGAGATCGATATGTGCTTTATTTTCATTACCCGTTTTTCCCGTCAGGTTCACCACGCTGGAGATGCGGCCGCCATACTCTGCCGGGAACCCCCCTTTATACACTTGGATGTCTTTGATGGCATCTGCATTGAAAGCACTGAAAAATCCGAAAAAGTGATCGACATGGTAAATCGTCATACCGTCGAAGAGAATAAGATTTTGATCTGGTTTTCCACCCCGAACATACAACTCCGATGATCCGCTGCTGCTGGCATTGATACCGGGTAGAAGTTGAAGTGTCCGAAAGACATCCACCTGGCCGATACTCGGCAACGAGGAGATAAATTTTGGAGAGAGTGAAATCCGGCTTATCTCTTTGGCCACTTCAAGCACCATTGGCGTCGCAGACACTGTGACCCCTTGCAGCTCAAGCGTACTGGACTGGAGTTGTACTTGGATTAAGGGAATGCTTCCGCGTAAATCGACGGTTACCGAATCTCTGATATACCCGATGTAACTCACGATGAGTGTACACGATTCACCCTGGACATCGACGAGGATGAAGTATCCATCGGTATTGGTGACCGTCCCCCATTTCGTTCCGGCAATGGCGACATTAGCAAAGGGTAATCCCTCGCCGCTCTCAGCATCCCGTACATATCCTTTAATGTCATGACGAGCTTGCTGAGCTTGGCTCTCGTGACCAATGAAGATGAGGAACATAAGCAACCAACCACTGTATTTCTTTACCATCAAGTTCACCTTTGATTAGGACCACTCAATCTTGAATAATTAGTTTAAAGGTATCAAGCCATTGAATCTACACGGTGAGTACCATCCAGCGTATCTGGCAATGAAGAAGAAACTCCGCGAACATTGGACAAACAAAGTATATTGAAGTTTAATAAGAATTTTATTGAGAAACGATTCGCACGGAAGTTCGTTAATAGTAACATAAACAAGAATAATTGATCCGACAATGGGAAGTGAATCCGGCGTGGATCCCGAATAGTGATCAATAATCAATGATAAACGTCGATAATCACTTAAACTTACAGAGAGCATGGTTGTCAAACCAGCAGTTCTTCTAATCTCATTCAGGAAATACCCTATTATGAAAATAGTATTGACCACGTTGTGCGCCCTCCTGCTTGTATATTCGTTCGGATTTGGACAACAGGCTCAAGTGTCAGGAACGGTCCTCGAAGCATCCAGGCGCAATCCTCTCAGCAGTGCAAATGTCAGCTTGAACAATGTGAGGGATTCAACGATCAAACACCTGGTCCTTTCAGGGCGTGATGGTAAATTTTCCGTCTCAGGTTTGAAAGAAGGATCGTATCTTTTGCGTGTCTCCTTCGTCGGGTACACAGAATGGAAAAGGACGATCACCGTGCCGGCCAATGGAATCAACCTGGGAAACATTTTCCTCACTCAGATCTCAATTCTTCTGGAGCCGAATGTCGTGTCAGGTAATGCTCCCCCGGTCGTTCAGTCGGGGGATACTCTGGAATTCACCTCCAAGGCATACAAATTAAACAAGGATGCGAATGCAGAAGATTTGGTGACCAAACTGCCCGGCGTCACTATCGAGAACAATACAGTAAAATCACAGGGTGAAGATATCAGGCAGGTGCTTGTTGATGGTAAACGATTTTTCGGAAACGATCCGATGATCGCTCTCCGCAATTTGCCCGCAGAGGTAATCGAGAAGGTCCAGGTCTATGACCGACTGAGCGAACAGGCACAGTTAACGGGATTCGATGACGGCCAGGAAATGAGAACCATGAATATTGTCACCCGGCAAGATCGGCGAACCGGACAATTCGGCCGGGCTACTGCCGGGTATGGAGATGAAGGGAAATATCAAGTTGGCGGGAACTTAAATCTTTTCCAAAGTGGACGCCGAATCACCGTCATTGGCCAGAGTAACAATGTCAACCAGCAGAACTTCAGCATGCAGGACTTTCTTGGGGCGATGGGTGGAGGCGGTGGAATGGGCGGCGGCGGTGGGATGCGCGGCGGCGGTGGAATGATGGGAGGTGGAGGTGGAGGCGGTGGAATGCGCGGTGGTGGAGGTGGAGGGGGAGGCGGTGGAATGCGCGGTGGCGGCGGTGGAGGGGGCGGCTTTAGCGGCGGCGGTGGGATACAAGGCCAAGGTGGAGCGGGCGGCAATTTTAATGTCGGCCAGCAAAACGGCACCACCAAGACACATGCCCTTGGCCTCCAACTAACCGATTCGTGGACAACAGGTATGAATGTCGAGGCGAATTATTTCTTTAACCTCACCAACAATAACCGCGACGATATCACGAAACGCGAATACTTCTTAACAGCGGACACCAGTCAATTTTATCGTGAGAACAGTCTGAGCGAACGGGATAACTATAACCATCGGTTGAATTTCCGCATGGAGTACATGATCGATTCCTCTAACACGCTGTTTCTGATTCCACAATTGAATTTACAGGCGAACAATTCAAACAGTGTGTTTGATGGGTTCAACTCACTTCAGCAGACCATCCCGTTGAGTGAGTCAGCAACAATGAATCGTTCCGACGTGAATGGTTACACCTTCTCAAATTCTCTGATCTATCGTCACCGGTTCGCTGCACCCGGCCGGTCATTATCTATTCAGGCGACCACCAACTATAACGATCGGAAAAGCGAGAATTTTCTTGAGTCGGAAAATACTTATTACACTGTCGGTTTGGGTACAGCCGATTCACTAAGGCAAAAGGCGAACACAACCACCTCGGGTTATGCGCTTTCTGGCAACGTTGCTTACACCGAGCCGATAGGCCAGTTCGGACTTTTGCAACTCAACTACAATCTGTCAAAAACGGATAATTCCTCCGACAAGAAATCGTACAACTACGATTACCTTACAACCGTGTATGGAATTTTTGATCCGACGCTCTCGAATGAAATTTCGAGCGGTTATCTCACCCACCAGATTGGTACCGGGTATCAGTATCGTGATGCCGATCTGAATTTAATGTTGAGTGTCGGGTTTAAATCGGCCTCGCTTTCTGCTGACAGAATATATCCCTATATCGCTTCGACCAACAGGACATTCACAAATATTGTCCCGATGGCAACATTGATGTACGGTAACCGGCGAACGAACAACATCCAGTTGATGTACCGGACGAATACCAATCCACCCTCGATCGGCCAATTGGAAAACACAATCAACAACTCGAATCCATTGCTCCTCAGCTCCGGCAACCCGGATTTGAAGCAGTTCTATAGTCACAATTTGACTGCACGGTATTCATTCACAAGTTTAGAGAGTATGAACAGCTTTTTCGTCCTTGTCTCCGGTTCCATTGTGAAGGATTACATCGGTAATGCGGTCTTCCTCGCCCAGCGCGATACAACAATTGAAAACGGTGTTGTGTTAAAGCAGGGCTCGCAGTTATCAAAACCCTTCAACATCGGAGATCAACGATCGATCCGAACGATGGGTACCTACAGCCTGCCAATTGATCTAATTAAGAGTAATGTGAATGTCACCCTGGGATACACCTATGGGGAGACCCCTTCGATGATCAATAAACTGACCAACACGGGTTTCTCCTCGACAATTTCTCCAGGGATGTCGATCAATAGCAACATCAGCAGCGATTTCGATTTTTCAATCTCGTACAATGCCAATTATAATTCTGTGAAGAATACAATACAGGCAGAGCTTGATAATAAATATTTCTCTCACACAGCCAATTTCCGTTTGACCTGGTATATGTGGGAAGGATTCACGCTGCGGACAGATGCGCGGAACTCAATGAACCGGAGAGACGCCACCGGATTCAAACAAAGTTATACACTCTGGAATTTGAGTATCGGGAAAAAATTCCTCAAGGATGATAAAGGGGAGATCACGATCCAGGGGTTCGATCTGTTGAACCAGAACAAGAACGTCAGTCAGACAGTGCAGGATTCCTATATTGAAGAACAACAGACGAAGAATCTGAATCGGTATTTTCTGCTAACCTTTGCGTACCGAATAACGAGTTTTTAACTAGGCACCATTGAAGATCCATCGAGTGGACGCAACCTCACTCTAACGAATGAGCAATACGAGTGATCTTGCCGAAACCCTGTAATATGATTGATCATCGAGGAGGACCAGCTTTTCCTCCTCGACAATGTCATCAGGGCTCGGCAACGATGTATCGATGACACGAGACCATCCCTTGCCAGATTCATTCGCAGGCACCGCAAACTTCAATTCCTCCCAAAAAGCATTCATGATCATGAAAAAATTACTGCCTGCCTCCTTATCACGTACTTCCATTGCAAGCGCATGAGAGTTGTCATTCCAATCCGGGTGATGTAATGAAACACCATGCCACAGGATTGCCGGGTACGTCTCATCCTCCTTGAAATAGCTATGCGGCCTGAAAAAGGAGTATCGTTTTCGGAACGCAATAAGGCCCTTGACAAACCTGAAGAGATCTGCATTCTTTTGTAAAAGGGACCAATCAATCCAACTGATTTCATTATCCTGACAGTACGCGTTATTATTCCCCTGCTGCGTGCGGCCGAATTCGTCACCCGCCATGAGCATCGGAACACCGTGGGAAAGAAGGAGTGTGCCAAGATAATTTTTTATCATCCTCTTGCGCAATCGATGAATTGCCGGATCATCGGCAGGCCCTTCCACTCCCCAGTTGCAACTGAAGTTGAGATTCTCTCCATCGCGATTCCCTTCACCATTGGCGCCATTATGCTTCTCCTGATATGAAACAAGGTCCGCCAATGTGAATCCATCATGACTTGTGATAAAATTGATACTGTGATAGGGAGCCCGTTTCTGATCCATATAAAGATCCGCGCTGCCGCAAATCCGGGTGGCAAGCGAGCGAATCTTACCCTCATCACCTCTCCAGAAACGGCGGATATCATCGCGATACCGTCCATTCCATTCCGCCCATCGCCCCCAGTGCGGATAGCTCCCCACATGATAGGCGCCCGCGGCATCCCAGGGCTCAGCAATCAACTTACAGTGTGCGAGAACAGGGTCATTGGTAATCTGTTCCAGCAGCGGCGGAGCAGCGAGTATTTTTCCGTCGATTCCTCTAGTGAGAATTGAGGCAAGGTCAAATCGAAATCCATCGACATGCATTTCTGTTACCCAGTACCGGAGCGAATCGATGATGTGTTCCCGAACTACCGTATGATTACAATTGATGGTATTCCCGCAGCCGGAATAATTTTCCAATTTCCCTGACGATGGATCAACAATATAATAGATAGGATTATCGAGACCGCGGAACGAGAGTGTTTCGTACGTCTCATCACTCTCGCCCGTATGATTGTACACAACGTCGAGGATCACTTCGATCCCTGCCGCATGCATAGCCTTCACCATCTCTTTGAATTCCCGTACCTCTCCTCCTTGTTCAGATTGAGATGCATAGGAAGCCTTAAGCGCAAAATAACTGATCGGATGGTATCCCCAGTAATTGACAAGACGATCACCCGTGACAGGATCATATCTTCGACAATCGGTTTCAAGAAAATCGGTGACGGGCATAAGTTCAACAGTCGTCACACCGAGTTCTTTGAGATAGGGAATTTTTTCACTAAGTCCCTTGAATGTTCCCTGATGATTTACCGAAGATTTTGGATGCCGGGTAAATCCACGGACATGCAACTCATAGATGATCGAGTCAGCCGGATGGTACTTCAGAGGCTGGTCAGCCTCCCAATCGAATCCCTGGTCAATCACTCTCGAACGGCGCCAGGGAGTGTTGATGGTAGAGATCGGTGGAAGTGCTCGTCTCCAACTCTCACCGCCGCTGAGAGACTTCGCGTAAGGATCGATGAGAAGTTTAGAGGGATCGAAGCGATAGATGTCCGGACGTTGATTTGGTATCAATGATGCACGGAACCCATATTCAATATCGGATGATACTCCATAGATGAAGATATGCCAGATATCACCGGTGCGGTTCAGCAGAGGATCGAACTTCAATTCCTGAAATGGTTCTTCTTTGCCTGCCTTGTAGAGTATGAGGGTCATTTCCGTGGCATGCTTCGAGAATAGAGAATAATTGATCCCCTCTGAGCTGACCGTCGCCCCCAATGGCAGCGGTCTGCCGCGGCCGGTAGTAAGTTCAGATTGTGGTGATCGCTTTGTTCTCTTCTTCGTTCGTTCTACCATAGCAACTTCTCCAAATGTTTAAACAATCGTCGACAATCGAATTGACCATAATGTCATCAGTAGCAATTCATGATGACCGATGAGCTCGCAAGTGGTAGACGCTATTACGACCCGATCGTTGCGCCTCAAACAATGCTTGTTTGACGTTCAGCAACAACTCGTCCATCGATTTGGCATCCTCCGGAAATATCACAACGCCAATACTAACAGTGGTCTTAATATTATGATTTGTAAATGCAGCCCGTTCTACCGCATCGCGCAGCTCGTTGGCAAATGTCATAGCCTCATCGGTGCGGGCATTTGCGCGCAGCACCACCAGTTCATCAAACCCGTAACGGCCTGCCGTATCGACATTGCGCAGCAGCGTTCGGATCAGGTCTGCGAGTTGCCGCAAGAGTAACCGCGAGGATTCATGGCCATAGGTTGATGAAATGTATTTGAAATTATCGACATCGAGCAGGAGAAGGGCGAAGCTCTCTTGAAAATTCTTCTCCCGATCGATGGCTTTGGGGACATGGTCAAGAAACGCTGTGTACCGTTCCAGCCCCGTTTCATGATCAATGCGATCCATGTGCAGAATATCGTCGAACAATCGTGAGCGCTGAATGGCAATGGCGGCGATATCAGCACAGAGCTGCAGGAACGGAAGGTCTTCGGCAGAAAAGACATCCGCCTCCTTCGAATCGACATGGAGGTAACCGGTTGTCCGAAGGTCAACTGAAATCTGAACACACACTGCGGAACCATATTCGTGCTCGAGCAGTACGTCCTGAGCCAGTTCCGGATTAGCGGCTTGATCGGTAACAATAAGAGGTTTCCCCGTCCAAAGCAATTCACCGATTTTCCCGACCGTAATTTTTTGATGGTATCCCTTCACAAAGGTGTGAGAGAGTCCATAATTATTGCTGACATTGAGATATTCAGTTTTGGGATTGATCACAATAATCGCGCACGTTTGACAACGATAGATCCGCGTCACATGATCGACGATGAATTGCAGCGCCTCCTCCTGTTGATGTTTAGTTTTCAATAGGGTAAACAGCTGCGTCATAAACTTGAAGCAATCTTCTTGTTTCTGGTAGTCCATGGCAATCTTCTCCTTTCGAGTCGGTTGTCGTTGAGAGAATATGATTGCTCTGAACTGACTGTCCAACGGGCAAGTCCCTCGATCCATCGAGGGAATCGAGGCTAAGTTCAGGGTATCATCGCATTGAATTGGTACCGCCTACAGCGAATCTACAATTGTGATGGGTGAGATGCAAGAAATTGGATGAAATTCGGGTGCAGGTATTACCGGTACAACGTCAATGACCCGAAATGCGCTTCTCCTAGCCTATTACTCAGAACTGCTTCAGGTACTCATCTCTTCTAAAAATCGGTGATGAACAATTGCCTGAGAGTAATGTCCGGCTGGTGTTGGTGCATTGGGTGTTGTGACAATGTTCATTGTATCGCTCATTGCTTTTTATGTTTGATGGTATTTACTCAGCATGTTCAAAAGTCCATTGAGTGCCTTTTCTATCTCCCCCTTTGCCAAAGGGGGACTGGGGGGATTTCTCGGGAATTTGCAAATAATTCTCGATCATGATTTTTTACATATGGACAGCGTGAAAATCAAATCCCCCGTACCCCCTTTACGAAAGGGGGAATTTACTCAGCACACGAACTACAATTCATTAATCAAGCTCTACGGCATTCTGCTATAAATGCAAATCGCCGTGAAGCCGTGAATATCACACTGAGTAATTACGTTTGATGAATGTGTTCGATTGCAATTCACGGTACGCAATCTGCAGTTCCTCTTCCGTGTTCATTACAATGGGGCCGTACCAGGCGATGGGCTCTTTGATGGGCTTTCCTGAGATGAGCAGGAAGCGAAACTCTTGATCCGCGGAGGCAGCTCTTATCGATGAGCCCTGATCGAAAACAAGCAGTGTTCCATTGGGATAGAAGAGTTCTTGCGCTTCGGCAGAGACGGAGGCTGCATCGTTATTAAACGAACCGACTGGGGGATATTCTGTCTTAAGATTTCCTGATAGCGCGGATCCATCATTTTATTCGAGGAAGGTAAATTTGCCCAGAGTTGGAATCCATGCATGTGCCCCTGGGCATCGCCCTTCGGCATCTCTTGATGCAGAATTCCGCTTCCGGCCGTCATCCATTGAACATCGCCCGAGCCGATGATTCCCGAATTGCCCAGGCTATCGCCATGCTCAACGGATCCTTTCAGCACATGGTGATGGTTTCGATTCCACGATGCGGATGCCAGGGGAAACCCCGGCGATACAGCGACGGATGATCGGATCGAAAATCGTCCAGGAGAAGAAATGGGTCGAAGAGTTCAGACTCCCCAAATCCAAACGCCCGTTTAAGGTGAACACCGGCACCTTCAATCGTCGGCCTGCTCTGGAATATTCGTTTCACCGTTCGATGAGCCATATGCTGGATCCTCCTTCCAAGAATAGAATAATAAGCAGTTATGATACTGCTCATGATCCTTACACCATTCTCTCTATCTGATTCCTTCTTCTCTTTGTACCGGAATTTTCACTACAAGTTTTTTAATACGCTCTCCCTGATCTCCCTGTTTTATTTTCGGCATGTGCCCATCCTGCGGGAAGAAGATTGCGAACTGACCTTCATTCAGTGTGATCGTGCCGACCGTACCCTGGAGTTTCTGAAAGTCTTTTGCCTCATCGTAGGATTCTCTCCGGCACTGCTCGGCCTGGCATATACCGATAATTTCTTTTCCGCGAAGAACAACATGGATGTCGATAAATTTTTGATGTGCTTCAATGAAACACTCGCTCATCTCCTGCGTGGAATATTCCGAGATCATTGCATAGGAACCATCGGGAGTGATCTCCACCCTTCCCTCCTGTAGTGCCGTGAGTGTCGGTGAGCAAAGGAACTGCCCCACCGCCGGAAAGTGCGGATGGATGGTTTTATAAAGTGTGAAATTGTTCAGTGAATCGAATATCATATGTTCATCCTGATTATTGACGCCTGGTTGTTTGATTGTGACATTCGAATGGGAATTCCGTTGAAATGATTTTTTTACAAAGAAATGAAACGGCCTCGACGAGGAGCCGGTCATTTCTCCCCGGCACTGTTAAAATCTTTCACTGCACGGAAGAACGATTCTACATTCTCGATCGGAGTTCCGGGTGGAATATCACAGCCGGATGAGATGACGTAATTAGCGTACGATGCTGTCTCCTGGAGCAGAGATCGGACCACCTTATAGACCTGCTCCGGCGTGCCATGGCGGAATGTATGCGCCGGATCCACATTACCAAAAAGGAGCGTAGGGGCTGGAATGCGAGGCAAGATCTCGGCGATATTCACTGCGTTGCCAAGATGAATAGCTTTGGCTCCCGTCGAGAGCATCGACTCGATGAGACCTTCTGTATTTCCGCAATTATGGAGTATGACAGTAAAGTCATCAGACTGCACCGTATCGATAATTCGTTTGACATACGTAGAAGAAAATTCATGACACATCCCCGGAGAGAGCAGCCCGGCTGCCGGTTCTGCCATAAGTAAACCGTTTGCTCCTGCTTGCTTGATCGCTTTTGCATACTCCGTTAAGAAGTTGGTACATTTATCAAGTAATACATGCATGATTTCCGGCTCTAACAGCATCGAGGTCATTGCTTCTGCAATATCGAAGAGGCGTCCTGCGAGGGAAAATGGCCCGATGGTTCCGCCAAAGATCGGTTTTCCCTTGATTGCTGCTGCAGTGAGTGCCACCGCCTTAAGAAATTCTGATGTGCGGCCTGCGCCGACATCTGGAATAGAAAGTTGTTGAATTGAATCAGCGTCAGAGACCAACCTGCCGGAAACGAATGGTACCTCCTCTTCGCTGAAAGCAATTGGCGATCCGAACGCTTCTGCCTCGAGAGAGAGGTCCATCAAATGCACTACGCCAGTCGATGGATACTTTGCTGCGAGAGCCTGAACGCACCTTGAGTGATGTTCCGCATTCATTACCACATCTTGAACAGACTTCCCGGTCAACAGTAATCCGGGATAGGTCATTAAGGGCATCGCGTGACGATACGGACTTTCAAGTATTGATTGAATCCACTGTTTCATTTATCATCAATTCGATAATCAGAGAAGATCTTTGTTGTCAGTATAATGAATGAATCTTCAAAAATCTATGTAACATTATACGCGGTTGTTTCATCCATACCATGTTCGATCAGGACATGGACCGCGTCATTATGCGGGGACGCATAAAAAAATGCCGGGCATTGACCCGACATTTTCGAAGCTGAATGTACTGTGACCTTTGTGGAGGAAAAAAAATTATTCTTCCAGACGCTTAATAATCATCTTATTTTGATGATTACTGATATCCTTCCCTTCGGTGGTCAAGGCAAAATCAATACGATTCTTATAGAATTCCGTGATGCGGCCGCGCACCATTTTCAGCGTGCTGTTGAGCAACCGGTTTTGTTCGGTAAAGCCTTCACCCAGGACGCACACTGCCGAAGGGAGCCACCGTTCGGGGAACATCCCGATTTTTTTATTGTGCTGCTTGTACCGATCGACTTCAGCATGCAGCAGTTTGAGAACGGCAACCTGGCCTTCCTCGGAATGGCGATCGAGATTTTTCGATTTCAACCATTCGAGGAGCCCGGCCTTGTTTGGAACAATCAGTACCACCGTATACGGACTGTGATCATTGTAGAGCATCGCCTGATCAATGTAAGGCGAGTGGGCAATCATCGTTTCTTCTATCCCCTCGGGACTGTATTTCTCGCCATCGTACCCGATCATCACACTTTTTTCACGTCCGAGCACGAAGAGGAACCCATCATCATCCAGAAATCCAATATCGCCGGTATGGAGCCATCCATCGCGTAACGCTTCACGGGTCGCCCGTTCATTCTTCCAATACCCGGACATTACGTTTTCACCCTTGATGACAATTTCCCCCTTTTGACCGACGGGCAATGCATTCCCCTGCTCGTCGCAGATCTTAACAGCGATGTCCGGAAGGACTTTGCCTGATGAACCGAATTTATGTGCGTCAGGAGTATTTGCGGAAATCACCGGGGCGGCTTCCGTCAATCCATAGCCCTGATACATGGGAATACCGATAGCATTAAAGAATTGTTGAAGTTCGATATCAAGGTATGCAGCTCCCCCAATGAAATAATCCACCTTCCCGCCGAAATTCGCCCTGATTTTTCTATACATCAGCGCATCAGCCAACCGGTAGATCGGATGCCGCGGTTTTGGAAGTTTCACGCCTTTGTTATACCCATCGCCGTAATGGGCATATGCAATCTCCAATCCTTTCTTAAAAAGATTTTCGATCAACTTTCCCTTTTCGCTGATTGCTTTCTCAATGTTCTTTCTAAAATTCTTTGCCAGTGCTGGCACACTGAGAAGAAATGTTGGACGCACCTCCTTGATGCTCGTGGGGATATTCCTCAACGTCTCCATAGGAGTCTTTCCAACCGGTATTGATGCCATACTTGCACCGATACTCATCAGCAGGTAGACACCGGCGGTATGTGCGAAGGCATGGTCCCATGGAAGAATCAGCAGCGAACAGTACCACTCAGGCTGCGGCAGATGGATAGAGCATTGTTTTGTATTCACAACATAATTTTTGTGTGTCAGAATAATCCCTTTGGGATCTGCCGTGGTTCCCGAGGTATAGGAAATCGTTGCCGGATCATCTTCCTGGATCGATTGCCAACGCATATCAAATTCGTTCTTATGCGATTGAAGATAATCCTTACCCCGTGCAAGGAGATCTGCAAAAGCAAGTTCATCCTCCCGGAGTTTTCCTTCAGGATCGAGCAGAATGACTTTTTCAAGGTCAGGCAAGTCGTGGCGTATTTTCAGCACCTTGTGTACCTGGTTGCCCGAGACAATGACCATTTTACAGCCCGAGTGTGCCAGTTTGAACTGAAGCTCGGAAAGTTCTTCAATTTTAATTGAGAGGGGCACATTGATTCCACCGGCATAGAGGACACCAAACTCCGAGACCACCCAATCATTTCTTCCTTCGGAGATTAAACCAATCCGGTCTCCTTTTCTCAGGCCAAGTGTGAGTAGTCCGGCGGCACACTGATGTACCCGTGTCTGGATTTCCCTGTATGTCGAACTGACGTATTTCCCTTCCCTTTTTTCCCACATCATCACATTCTGCGGGAAGCGTTGAACGTTCTGTTCAAACAGATTTGGTATTGTTCTTGGTGTGTTTGCCATGATTTGTATTCCTTGCAATCAGTATATCGTGGTGATGGTACCTACCTCAATAGATCGTACTGTCACAACTGGGCCGTGACAGCCACCCTTTAGTTATTTCCCTTGTGACACATTGAGGTACAAAGTTAATCCCTGGATTCCTTTTTATCAAATTCCTCTCTCGTCATAAGTTTGAGCGGTTTGGCCTTACTCTTCTCCAATTCCGTGTTGACGTTGCCAAGAGAGGTTTTGATAACTGTATCAACATCTTCTTTCTTTTTCAGGATCCTTTTTTCAAGTACTCCCATTCGATCGATCTGGGATTGTGTCGGACGTCCTCCATAGCCGCTCACCGCACCATAGAGATCGACCACCTGCTCACGCAATCGTTCTTCACTTGCCATCAATGTGCCGGTTCGCGCGACAATGGTTTGATGCAGACTGTCGAGGTTTTGTACAAATTTTTTCATAGTGAGGCCAACTACCGAAGTGGAGTCGATTTTTTTCAGACGATCTTCTGCCTGCCGTTGAAGGTCTGCCACGGCATCGCCGATATAGGCAAGGTCACCCTGCATACCATACAGTTTCATGACGGTAGAATATTGGAGCGCCCGTTCCTGTTTCGTATACGGCTCCCGGGGATCGGGGATAAGTGTAATCGATCCTTTGTACGTTGCTACTTCACCCTTCTGATTTTCCTTCTCAACATGAAATATATATGTTCCCTCCTGCACCATCGGCCCAAAGAGTATGCGCCCGGCAAGGACCGGTGAGGCTGCAACGCGCGGTGGTTTCATTCGCATCGGCCAATTCACGCGGTTGATACCCTGCCGCTTTCCACCCATCAACGTGGTTATCAGTTTTCCATCCGGTCCAAAGACTTTTACATTCAGGCTGCCAAATGTGTGGCGCTCTTTGAGGTAATAGGTAATCTTTGCCGCCTCAGAGGGATTCGGTCCGACAAATTCCTGGTTACCCGGGTATTGCTGTTCTGAGACAGGGACCTTGATGGTGATGGGTCGTGTCGGGAAAACATAGACATCATTATCCAGGATTTCGGTTTTCATTGCGCGCAGAGGGGAGATATCATCGACAATGAGAATTCCCCTGCCATGGGTGGCAAGTATCAGGTCATGCTCACGCGGATGGATCTCGATATCGAAGACGGGAGTATTTGGAAAATTCCCCGTAAACTGTGCCCATTGCTTCCCCCCATCAATCGACAGGAAGAGGCCGAACTCTGTTCCAAGGAACAGCAACTGAGGATTAACCGGATCCTCTTTTATCGAACGGGCAAATCCTTTCACGTCGGAGGTTGCCATCGAGATCCAGTTTACTCCGTAGTCGGTCGTTTTGTAGACGTAAGATTTCATGTCGCCGGTTTGATGCCCGCTGAATACTGCATAGGCCGTTCCCGCTTTATGCGCGCTTGCCTCAACCTTCATACACCAGGTAGTGGGCGGCAGGCTGGGAATATTTTTCACAGCGTTCATCCAGGTTTTTCCCGCATCCTTTGTCACCTGAAGATTTCCATCGTCAGTTCCCGCCCATACCACTTTTGCATCGAGCGGCGATTCACAAATCGTATAAATTGTACAATGATTTTCTGCAGAGGTATTGTCGATCGTCAGGCCTCCGGATTTCTCCTGCTGAAGTTTTGACGTATCGTTGGTTGTCAGGTCTCCAGAAATCTTCTTCCACGATTCACCATGGTCGGAGGAGCGGAAGAGAAATTGGCAGCCTAGATATAACGCCCCACTCTTCGCGCCAAACGTAATCGGTGTGTTCCAATTCCATCGATATTTTGGATCGCTCTCTAATGGATAGGGCTTGATTTCTTTCGTCTGGCCTGTTGATCGGTGCTTCCGCATCATATTGCCGCCCTGATACTGCCAGTAAACGATATCGGGATCTTTGCTGTCAGGGAAGACATTGAATCCATCGCCGCCGCCAACATTTCTCCAATCCCGATTTCGCACTCCACCAATCCCGATAGATGGCCCAACCCATGAACCATTATCCTGCAATCCGCCGTACACATTGTAAGGGGTTTGCATATCGTAGGCAACGTGGTAGAATTGCGACGCGGGAAGGTTTAAAAAATGTTTCCATGTACTTCCCCGGTCGAACGACTCATAGACTCCTCCATCCGTTCCAATAATCACATGCCGCGGTTCACGAGGATCAATCCAGAGTGCGTGGAGATCGGAGTGCATACCGGCAGCGGCAATCCACGATTTTCCACTGTCGGCGCTGATACCAAGCTGTAATCCCGGTTTGAATATCCGCTTACTTTCTTGCGGGTCGACGGCAAGGAGTGAAAAATAGAACGGGCGATAGGTCACAGTGCCGCTCGTACTGCGCAGCGACCATGTCTCACCATAATCCATCGAGCGATAGATGCCGCTCTTCTTTGCTTCGACGGTTGCATAGAGGATATTCGGACTTGAAGGGGCAACGGCAATCGCGATACGGCCAAGATCCCCTTCCGGCAAACCAGCGGTGAGTTTCTTCCAGGTCTTTCCAGCATCGACTGATTTATAGAAGCCGCTGCCGGGGCCGCCGGATGAAAAGCTCCACGGCTGGCGGCGGAATTCCCACATCGCAGCATAAAGGGTGGAAGGATTTTTTGGATCCATCACTAAATCGGCGCAGCCAGTCCGTTCATTTACTTCGAGGATAAGCTTCCAGCTCTTTCCGCCGTCGGGAGTGAGATAGACACCTCGCTCTTTGCTGTCGCTCCATAATTTCCCGAGAACCGCAACATAGACGGAGTCTGAGCAGCGCGGATTGATGACAATTTTATTGATGCGTTCGGAATTCGGCAATCCGATGTTTGTCCATGTCTTACCCCCGTCGCGCGTTTTATAGATTCCATCGCCGGCTGAAACGCTATTACGAACCCAGGGCTCGCCAGTCCCCACCCACACTGTGTCAGGGTGATTCTGATCGATGGCAATACCGCCGATACATTGATTATGTTTATCGAAGATCGGTTCGAATGTTGTTCCGGCATTCGACGATTTCCACACACCTCCGGCCGCTGCACCCACATAAATAATGCGTGGATCACTGTTGAGCACATCGATTGCTGCGATACGACCGCTCATCACGGCCGGTCCGATATGGCGCGCTTCAATGGCGCCGAAGGTACGGTAATCGATGCGGGCTTGAGTGTAAATTGAAAAGAGAGGTGAGAGGAAAAGGAAAATAAGCAATCGACAGCGGTGCGGATTCATAGTTCGTCCTTACAGGGTATGGTGGATGGTTCAGATATGAATGGATACTGCACCGAAACAGCGGAAGGGCAGATCGGGAAATCCAGATGCTGCCCTTCATGAGGCTACCTTGTTATTTCTTCTCTCCGGGTTTTGTGAAGAGAGAATCGGGAATTTCGACGTTGACGAGAACCGTATCGATACTGATTTGAGATTGAATCTGGCCCATGGCGCGCTGTTCCACAGAGAATGCCATCATGACCCCATTGACCGGTTTATAATTTCCAAAGATCGATTCCACTTCGAGCTCCTGACCCTGACGAGAAACCTTCGCTTTGACCTTCATCTCGAGGTTGGTCTTTGCATCGATGTAGTAGTCACGAATTTTTCCCTTTTTCGTGGTCACCTTAACATGATAGGCCTCGGTTCCCTCGACATCTTCCTTGCCAATGAGGTCGAGTGTATATCCCTTCTCCTTCCAGTCGACCAGATGGCCGTCCATGTCAGCCTGATCTTCAAATCCCTCTGCCATCTCCTCGGGCGCATCCTGAGGTTCGGTCGATCCAGTCATCGGCATTACCATCCATGCTTTTTGACCGTCGTAAGCCTGGACAATTGTCATGCCCTGGAAATCGGATTCGATTCGCAGCTTATTTCCGCGTTTTTGTTTCAAAGAAATCGGGAGTTCCATACCCATAACACTGACTTTGCCTTTCGACTCAGCAGAGAGAATCGATTTTATTTTTTCCAGCCCGCCCTTTGCGGCATAATTTTTTTCAAGCACTTCATCCAATGTCTGTGCAACAGCCATTGAGACAAGTGCAGCAAGAACACAAAGAATAGTAAGAGAACGCAAAAGACTCTTCATGAGAGCCCCTCCTGAAATGTGATTGTTGGTAAGTTATTATTTGAATTGGTTCAAAACTATGAATTAATCCAACATAATCCAACTACGGTTTATTCTGTGAGATGTTGCCGGAATTATTTTTAAGCTGATCCATTTCTTCCGTCAATTCACTCCATTTTTGATAGAATTCATCGAGATTTCTAAGTATTTGTTTATGATCTGCAGAAATCTTTTTTACTTCCTCGCCGCGTTTATAAAGTCCGGGTGAAGCGAGCATGGTTTCGAACCCTGCCTTTTCCTTCTCCAACCTTTCAATTTCGCGTTCAACCGACTCAAGGCGATTGCGAACCGGTTTAAGTATTTGGTAGAGTTTCTGCCGCTGCTCCGCCTCAATCCGCTTTCGCTCTTTTTCGACCACAGGTGACGCAGATTTCTCTGATGACAAGAATGAAGCACGTCTGGCTGTTGTTGACTCTTGCTGAAACGAGTCGCGTTCCATTTTTTTCTTGTAGAGATAGTCGCTCATTGAACCAAGATAGGTGCGCATACCCCCGATATGCAATTCCCATACTTTATTCACGACCGATTCAAGGAATGACCGGTCATGCGAGACGATACAATAAGTCCCCTCAAACCGCTGGAGCGCCTCCTGCAAAACCTTCTTTGATTTCATATCGAGATGGTTCGTCGGTTCATCCATAACAAGAAAGTTTGCCGGCTTGAGCAGCATGCGTGCCAGTGCCAGCCGGCTTTTCTCTCCACCTGACAGCACCGAGACCTTCTTGAACACATCATCGCCATGGAAAAGGAATGAGCCAAGGATGGTCCGGAGTTTTTTTCGTATCTCTCCTTCTGCAACTTCATCGATGATTTGCAGCGCCTCCTTTTCGAGATCGAGATCTTCTGCCTGATCCTGGGCGAAGTACGAAGGAGTAACATTGTGCCCGATGGTGCGTTCACCGCTATCGGAGAGTTCCACCCCCGCCAGCATACGGGCGAGAGTCGATTTTCCAGCGCCGTTTACACCGACAACTGCAATACGATCGCCTCGCTCAATTTTACAGTCGAATCCTTCAAAAACACTTGTCGTACCATACGATTTACTAATTCCTATCAATTCCATGACAGTACGGCCGCTCGAAGGCGGCGGAGGAAATTCAAAGTGGATCTCATCTTCGTCGGTTTCGACTTCGATGCGTTCTATCTTTTCCAACTGCTTAACCCGGCTTTGGACCTGACGCGCCTTCGTTGCCTTGTAGCGGAACCGGTCGATGAACTCCTGGGTCTGTTTTATCTGTTGCTGCTGATTCTTCTGAGCATTGAGCAACAACTCCCGGCGTGCAACGCGTTCTTTCTCAAAGAATGAATAGTTACCGGCATACTCCTCCATCCTCCCCATGCCAAGGGCAAATGTCCGTTTAGAGAGTGTATCGAGAAATGCCCGGTCGTGCGAGACGAGAATAATGGCACCGTTGTAATTGATAAGGTACTCTTCGAGCCATTGCAGCGACTCGAGGTCGAGATGGTTTGTAGGCTCGTCGAGGAGCAATATGGAAGGTTCCTGTAAAAGCAATTTGGCAAGTGCAATACGCATCTGCCATCCGCCGCTGAACTCATCCGTCTGGCGCTCAAGATCTTTTACAGCAAAACCGAGCCCCATCAGCACACGCTCGACTTTCGATTTCATACGGAAAGCATCGAGGTCCTCAAGCTTATGCTGTAACTCGCCGAAGACTTCCAGGGTGTCATGATATTCTGCCGATTGAGGATCAAATTGCGTGAGATTGTGCTGAGCCTCTTCGAGTTCCTGCTGAACCAGTATGATATCCTCAAAGGCAGACTCGGCTTCTTTATAGAGTGTTTTACCGGAAGAGAGCACGCCATCCTGCGGCAGGTATCCAACGGTGACATACTTTGCTTTTGCAATGGTGCCGGAATCGGGCTGGAGGATTCCGGTGATCACTTTAAGAAGCGTTGTTTTGCCGGTTCCGTTTGAGCCTACCAATCCCACTCTATCATGCGGACTGATAACGCAGGAGAGGTCCTCAAACAGGACTCTGCCACCGAATTGAATGGCGATATGTTGTAAGGAAAGCATGGTTTCATTCTTCAGTTGACGGTATACGGTACACTGTACACGGTTAACAGTATACAGTTCACAGTAAACAGTGGACAGAAAATAAACAGAAATGAGGTGAGATGATAGATGCGGAGAATGAGGGAATGAGAGATTGACGAATTTCGATTGCCGATTTGCGAATTGGAAATGCGAAGTTTTAAATGCGGAATAGCAGATTTATTATTTGTTGTTTGAAATTTGTGATTTGAAATTTGGGATTTGAGATTTGTAATTTATTGAATTATCCGATAGCTTTACTTCAAAAAATAAAAGAATTGCTTATGAAACAGACAATCGATTTTGTACTTCTTCTGACATTTTTGGTTTCCGGTTTCGGATGCAGCGATAGCAGCAAGAAATATCCTGTTCCGCCGGCAGATGCTAAAGCGGGTAATTTTATCAGCGAAGCCAAATCGTATAAGATGGGGTCTAAACAGTATGAGGCCGATTATGGAACGATCACGGTGCCTGAGAACAGAGGCATATCAATATCCCGTTTAATCAATATACCTTTTCTTCGAATTAACTCTCCGTCAAAAAATCCGCGAGAACCGATTTTCTGCTTTTCCGGCGGACCTGGTCAGAGTAATATGTCTTGGGATTGGGAAAGCATGTGGTATTTGCTGCCTGAACACGACCTGGTAGCTGTTGGATACAGAGGTGTGGATGGTTCAACTGTACTCGATTGCCCGGAAGTAGCAAAAGCGTTCAAGGGAGATGGCGATCTGTTGGGTGAAGAATCCATGAAGACAATCGGACGGGCATGGAGTGCAAGTGCTAAGCGCTTGACTGCGCAGGGTATCGATCTCAATGGATACACCATGCTCGAGGTCATCGAAGATAACGAATCGGTCCGCAAAGTATTAGGGTATGAGCGTATTAATCTCATAAGCGGGAGCTACGGAACTCGTGTTGCATATCTTTACGGCCTCAAGTATCCGAACAGTATATACAGATCTGTGATGATCAGCGTTAATCCTCCCGGACGTTTTGTGTGGGAACCTCAAATGATTGATACGCAATTGAAGCACTATGCAGCTCTTTGGTCCAGGGATTCCATTTTGTCCTTTAGGAGTCCAGACTTGTATACAGCTATGCGGACAGTTTTAAACGCCATGCCGCGCACGTGGCTCGCTTTTTCCATCAATCCCGAAAAAGTAAAGGTAGTGACATTTGCGCTTCTCTTTCATCGCAATACTGCGGCAATGGTTTTCGATGCCTATGTTGCTGCAGCACAGGGAGATCCCAGCGGACTTGCACTGATGTCGCTTGCGTATGATTATATTGTACCATCATTGATGACATGGGGCGATCTTGCTTCGAAAGCCGTGAGTGCAGATTTCGATTCTGCACGTAACTATTGCGCTGATATTGATCCTTCCGATATGCCCCTCGGTTCGCCAATGAGCAAGCTGCTGTGGGGTCCATTAAACTATGGCTGTTGGCCGATGGAGCAACTGCCGGAAGAATTCCGGAAGCCTCAACAATCTTATGTGGAAACGCTGCTCATGAGCGGAAGCGTAGATTTTTCCACACCTGCAGAATTTGCAACGAAAGAATTGCTGCCGTACTTGAAATATGGAAAACAGGTCATTCTCTCTGAATGCGGCCATGTGAACGATGTATTGTATGTGAATCCGGAAAACACCAGGCGAATCTTAACGAGTTATTATGATACCGGTACACCAAATACGTCAATGAACGTATATATCCCAATGGATTTTAGCGTGAGATGGGGCTTTCCAGTTATAGCAAAAACAGCTCTCGGTGTTCTTGCTTTCATCGGAATTGGCTTAGTAGCAGTATTAGTATGGCTCATAAGAAGGCATGGTAAATGGAAAGCCTCTAAGATGATCGGCACCTCAGAGAACATGTAACATGGAAAGCAGCAGTACTCCAATTCTGGGAGGTCGGTAGACTCGCCTATGGCGAGGAGTCCAGATGAGGAAATTGAGAAGTTAAACGTGAGATGGAAGAAGCGGAGGGTGAGAGGGAGACCTGGAGAGTGGGAGATGGGGAGAATGTGGAGAATGAGAGAATGGGAGAATGAGGGAATGAAAGAATGGGAGAATGAGTGAATGAGAGATTGACGAATTTCGATTGCCGATTTGCGAATTGGAAATGGGGAATTTTGAATGCGGAAAGGTGGATGTAGTATCGACTAATCAGAATGTTCTACACCCATTTTCCCCTTTCCTTTAATCTGTCATTTTAGTATTTGAAATTTGGTATTTGATTTTTCCCCAGGTTTCCTCAAGTCCCTCGGTGCTTGACAATCATTTCGATTTCAACTAACATTTATCGGCATCGTGAAGAGGAATTATGATCAAGCTATGAATAAGAAACGCAAACAGTCAATGGATGCCGCCGAACCGCTCCTCCGGGCAGAACTAAAACTTCACAAGGGCAAATAGATTATTTTTCGCCAGCGCGTATAATTACAGTTTACCCAAGGATAATTTAATGAACTCTCAAGTCAATACACGCTTTAACTGGTGGATCAACGCATGTCCGCGTATCGCTGGAGGAGCAGCTATCATCACAGGATTATTGGTGATCGTTGGTTGGATATTTGATATTCCAATCTTGACGAGCGTTCATCCCGATCTGCTCGCAATGAAGGCAAACACAGCGTTCGCCTTCATACTTGCTGGAATGTCGTTGCTGCTTCACTCCGTTCAGAGAGAGGATAAGCAGAGAATGACAGCTCGGCTTTTGGCTTGCCTTGTCGGTCTGATCGGAATGCTGAACGTATTGCAGTATGCGTTTGCCTGGGACTCCGGCATCGACCAACTGATCTTCAAAGAAACAATCATGTCGCCCGGTACTCTCTACCCGGGGCGAATGTCTTTCAATACCGCTATTGGTTTCAGCTTGCTTGGGCTAGCGCTCCTGATAATCAATAGGAAAATCCGAAGGGGCAATTTGTCAGCTCAAATTCTTGCTCTCCTCGCCGGTTTGGTTGGATTACTCGCCCTCCTCGCTTATATCTTTGGTTTGTCAGAATTCTCCGGTTATGCGGCCTACACACGAATGGCACTCCATACGGCGACCTCATTTATTCTCCTGACTGTTGGAGTACTCTGTCTGCAGCGTGACGTAGGCATCATAAGTGTGTTAGCCGACGATGGCTCTGGAGGTTTCATGGCACGCCGTCTGATGCTGGCTGCTGTTGCTGCACCCCTCGTAATGGGGTGGCTTGTTGCTAAGGGTGAGAACTGGGGATGGTATGACTTTCCGTTCACCGATTTGATCAGCGTGGCTTTCAATATGACCGTTCTTGTGCTTCTGGTTTGGATAGTCGGCCAATCACTCAACAAGGTCGATCGTGAGCGAAAGCTGGCTGAACAAACGAGCAAGCACGCGGAAGAGATGCTGCAGGAATCAGAACTCAAGTTTCGCACGTTGTTCGATAACATCCTCGATGGCATTCTGATAGCCGACATGGAGACTCGACGATTCTACCTGGGCAACAAAGCCATCTGTCAAATGATCGGATACACTCAGGATGAAATTTACCACGTCGGCGTTAATGATATTCATCCGCCAGAACACTTACCGTATGTTCTCGAGCAGTTCAACCGGCAAGCACGCAGGGAAATTTCTCTGGCCGAAGACATTCCCATCAAGCGCAAGGATGGTTCGGTATTCTATGCCGACATCAAATCGACTCCGGTTACGCTGAGTGGGCGTATCTTCATAATAGGTGTGTTCCGTGACATCACCGAGCGCAAGCTCGCCGAACAGGCACGGCGTGAAAGTGAAGCGCAGTACAGGCTTATAGTCGAACATGCTACAGACCTGATTTACACACTCGATAACCGGGGAAATGTAATTTTTGTCAATTCTGCGATATCGCGTTTGTTAGGATATTCGCCTGACGAGATCGTTGGTCGACGCTATCTGGATTTCGTACGCCCTGACTTTCAGAAGCGAGCTGAGCGTAATTTCTTTACGCAGTGGCTGAGGAAAACGCCCTTCGTATATTTTGAGGCGCCAGTGCTGATGAAAGACGGTCGCGAGGTGTGGCTGGGTCAGAATGTAGTGTTGATATTCAAGAACGATGACCCTGTGGGATTTAGTGCGGTGTCGCGGGATATCACTGAGAACAAAAAAGTTATAGAGATCCTGGCGGAGAGAGAGAGAACATCTAAATTGAACGCGGACATAGCCGCGCTGTGGAACCAGAATGAAACTCTGAATACTGTCTTGAAAAAATGTGCTGAAGCGATGGTCCTGCATCTGGATGCGGCCTTCGCACGCATCTGGACGCTGAACCGGGAAGAGAACGTTCTGGAACTGCAGGCCAGCGCAGGCCTGTACACCCATCTCAATGGACCTCACAGACGGGTGCCCGTCGGCAGCAAGTCCCAGGTTGGGCTGATTGCAGAGGAACGCAAACCTCGCGTGATCAATAGTGTCATCGGAGATCCTCTCATTGGGGATCAGGAATGGGCCGTGCGGGAAGGGATGGTGTCATTCGCTGGGTATCCCCTGATTGTGGAAGGCCAGGTCCTGGGGGTTATTGCGATGTTTTTTCGCCGACCACTTAGTGAACTAATTCTCAACACTTTGGAGTTGGTGGTAGAGAAAATCGCAATCGGCATCGAGCGCAAACGAGCGGAAGAGTCGCTGAAGCAATCTGTCTCGCTCCTCCAGGCGACGCTAGAATCCACAACAGACGGAATTCTCGTCGTTGACAGATCCGGAAAAATTACAAGCTACAACACACAGTTTAGCGAGATGTGGAAGGTCCCTGACGAGGTTGTTGCGAGTAGAGATGACGATCGGGCATTGAATTGTGTTCTGGAGCAGTTGAAGAATCCTGAAGCCTTCATCTCGAAAGTGAGAGAGCTTTATGCCCAGCCCGATGCAAGCAGTTACGATGTGCTGGATTTCAAGGATGGAAGAATATTTGAGCGCTACTCCCGACCACAACGAGTCGATGGAAAACCGGTCGGTCGGGTCTGGAGTTTTCGGAACGTTACGGAGCGCGAACGGATGGAGATGGTGCTCATTGCATCGGAGCTGGAGTTGCGACGTGTGTGGGAAGGCTCCTTCGATGGGATGCGCGTGGTAGATGGAGAGGGCACTATTCTTATGGTCAATGAGGCCTATTGCGCTATGACCGGGAAAGGCCGGGAAGAGCTAGTAGGAAAACCAATTTCGATTATCACTGTCGAGTCGCAGCAGCAGCATATATTGGAAAGACACAAACAGAGATTTTCTTCTGGTACAATCGAGCCACGCGCTGAGAAGCAACTGGAGCTATGGGATGGAAGAAAGATCTGGTTTGAGGTGAGTAACTCTCCCATCGAGATTGAAGGGCAGCCGAAAAGGATCCTGAGTATCTTCCGCGATGTCACCGTGCGCAAGCAGGCGGAAATAGCGCTTGGGGAAGCCATAACGGAACGCGAGAAATTGATTCAAGAACTTCAATCTGCCCTGGACAATATCAGGACTCTGCAAGGACTTCTTCCGATATGTTCCACTTGCAAGAAGATAAGGGATGATCAAGGATTCTGGAACCAGGTTGAAGGGTACATCAGCAAACACACAGAGGTAACATTTACGCATGGAATTTGTCCGGAATGTGCAAAGAAACTCTACGGAGATCTTTATGAGAAAGCGAGTAAGGATTCTTCATAAGATGCCTTACTGCAGCAATGGAAGTTAGTAACTCTACGATTCGGTGGGACCGGAGTTGAAAACCATAATAGAAAGGCTTAGACACATTGATCCAAGGGTATGTTATATCGCGCCATAAGACGAGCCAATATGGCGCGATTCTATGTACCGAAACATCGTTGATGTGATTCGCGCCAACTTACGAGCCTAATTGGCGCGAACGATGGGTGCGACGTGTTGGGGCAAAAATGGCCTGTTATTGGAGAGTATGCAATTGATTGTTTATTTTGAGCGCGTACGTAAGCGAAGCATGACATCGGCCAACCTTTTTCGCCTAACACGCCACACCATCGACGTAATTCTGGGAGGGAGTTCCAGCTCCCGACCATATAAGGAAGTGAGAAGTTAAACGTGAGATGAAACACCGGTCAGTGACCAATTCAACAGTTATACTCTCTTTCTCCATTGTAATCTGTCATTTTGGTATATGATATTTGCTGTTTGAATTTTCCTCTGTTTTCCAACAAGCCCCCGGTGCTTGACAATCATTTCGATTTCAGCTAACATTTACTTGCATCGTGTAGGAGAACTGTAGGGACTGAGTTGTATGATGCACACCGAGAGAAGGAACAAACTCCTTCGCAACCGAATGAAATCATAATAAATTTCCACGCAGTTCATTTATCATGCTGGACGGAAACAAAAAACGAAATTCGTTTTTGACGCTCTTTTGGCATGATAGACGCTATTCATCTATGCCGCTCGAATGTGCCATTGCTTTGCTCCAATACCAATATAATAATGAGGTCTTACAATGCATATGATGTTTGTCGATGAGTCTGGCGATCCAGGTTTTCCACAAACAGGAAGCTGGGATTCTTGGGGTGGAAGCAAGTTTTATTGCCGTCTAGGTGTGATAATTCATGGATGGCGATGGAAGGCTTGGAACGACAGACTTTTGCAGTTCAAAAGAAACAGGGGTTTAACTTGGGATTTAGAAATCAAAGCTACTGACGTGAGATCTGGACGCCATGCATTCGTCGGATGGGACTATAACCGCAGGCAACTATTTATCCGTGATCTCGCTCAACTAGTCGGTAGTAACCAAGACATAACCTTACTAGGGGTGGCAATCGACAAACGACAAGTCACAGTCGGTGGCGCAGATCGAGTCGTCAAACCACAAGTTCGTTCTCTTGAATTACTTTTAGAACGATACAATTTATTCTTGAGGAATCAACGAGACAAGGCGGGCATCGTTGTTCTTGACCCAGTAAAAGAATCCGACGATGATAATATTCGTTATTTCCAATCTTACCTACAGGCATTCTCGAACCATTTTAAGCCATTACACATAGTAGAGAGTACTTTCTTTGCCAAATCTCATACATCAAATCTAATTCAAGTGGCCGACTTCTGCACTAATATCTTCTATCGTGAAATGGCAAATGCCAGCAACACTATTGAGTGGAAAGCTTTATATCCGAGGTTCTGTAGACAGAATGGCAGGGTTGCTGGTTGCGGAATTAAAAAATGGCCATAAATAAAAAGGCGGCCAAGGAGACTTTCATCTCGCCAGTCGCACACTCGCGGCTGTCCTGGTCGCATTTGTAATTAACAAAACGCATTTGAATAAGTCAAGTCGAATATCCAGAATATTTTTGCCTAATCTCCGTAGTATCAAAAACGGCGCAAAGCAACTAACAAATAGCGGCAGTGGTAACTACCCGCCCAGTAACATAGCGGGTTGGCAGACGTTACAACCGTATACGTTCCCTGCTTTCCTCAAGGCGCTGCCTAATGCTGGGAGGGAGTTCCAACTCCCGACCACACAAGGATCCATTCCATATTTTCATTTTTCTTTGTCATTTTGATATTTGAGATTTGCTATTTGATTTTTTTCCCTGGTTTTCTCAAGTTTCTGGTGCTTGACAATCACTTCGATTTCAGGTAACATTTACTTGCATCGTGTAGGAGAACTGTAGGGACTGAGTTGTATGATGCACACCGAGAGAAGGCACGCCTTCGCAACCGAATGAAATCATAATAGGTTACCACGTAATACATTTTTCACACCCGATAGAAGCAAAAAGCGAAATTCGTTTTTGACACTCTTTTGCTATGGTAGACGCCATTCGTCCATGCCGCTCAGAGGGTATGATAATCGATATTCGTAGTTACAATAGTTATATGCAATTTGCGCACACGAAGAGTACACTCCATCTAACTATGAGGAAATTATGGCTGATCGATCTAGACTTGTAAAAATGAGAATCCGAAACATCGGACCCATCGGTGCTGACGGGCTGACTATCGCAATTGACAATATAGTTTGTCTCGTTGGTGCAAATAATACAGGAAAATCAACAGTACTAAGAGCATACGAGCTCGCCGTAGGGACGGAAAAGTTCTCCTCAGATTCCGATCTCTGCCAGACTGCGGACGATGAACCTGCATCAGTCGAAATATGGGTGCACATCCCTGAAGGTATCTCAAACATCGCAGAGAAATGGAAAACTCTAGAAGACGGATATCTTTTGGTACGAAGCAAGTGGGAATGGAAAAGAGAAAATGGATGGACCAAAGTCCGTACCACTTGGGATCCTGAACTCAATGACTACTCAACGGAAGACAAGGCTAGCGGCCTCGATACAGTTTTCGCAAGCAGACTCCCAGTCCCCTTCCGCATAGGCTCACTTGAAGATCCAAAACAAGAGCATCAGAAGTTACTGATGCTGATATTGCAGCCTGTAGCTGATCGACTTCAGAAGCAGATTGCTAATCCGGATTCTGATTTATCCAAGGCAATCTCTGCTGTCTCACGTTTTGCTCAAGGACCTGTCGATGAAGAGAGCAATCGAATCCAAGAGCTAAAGGTTGATCTTAACAAATCTCATAACGCCATTTTCCCCGACCTCTCCATAGACTTTGACATCAACCTCGGCGATGTTGAAATTAATCCCTTCCAGCAACTTCTTAAGAATTCATCTTTGATATTTAAGGAATGGGAGGCTCAGGTCAATTGGTCACAGCAGGGTACTGGTTCTCAAAGGGCGCTCTTTTGGACAATGCTACAAGTACGATCGCGACTCAAGGCGCTAGCAGACATTGCTGAACAGCAAAGAAAGTCCATTGAGGACAGCAAGAAAGCAATTAAGAAGCTCCAGGGTGAGGCAGATAAAGCAAAGAAAGAAGAAACCCGTACCGCAAAGGAAAGGGAAATCGAAGAGATCAAGAAACGAATGGAAGAAATTGGAAAAGCAGACGCAAATGCTTTACTCGTTTCGCAACAAAACGAACTCGCCCTACCTGGCTTTATGCTGCTTATTGATGAACCTGAAATTGCTCTGCATCCAAACGCTATTCGAGCCGCCAGTCGCTACTTGTACGCCCTTGCTGATGATCCTGCTTGGCAAATAATGCTCGCAACACACTCACCCGCATTCATAGACCCGCTGAGTGATCACACAACTATTGTGAGGCTTGATCGCACTGCTACCAATCCTTCCCCTCTTACTTACAGATCAGACAGTGTTACATTTTCAGTTAACGAGAAGGAATCCCTCAAGATGTTGAATCGCTTCGACCTGTCCCTAGCAGAAATGTTCTTTGGTCAATATCCCATATTAATAGAAGGTGATACCGAGTTCGCCGCGTTTGAAGAGGTGATGAATCGCCAAAATGACATCTTCCCCACAAGTAAAAGACCGATCCTAATCAGGGCACGAGGAAAATACACAATGCTTCTGGTCATCCGAATCCTCCAAGAATTCAAGGTTCCCTTCTCTATCTTACACGACTCTGATTCTCCTCTTCGTCGAGACGGATCCAAGAGTGGCGCGTGGAAAGCAAACATTGACATTGAATCTCTCTTAAAGAGTCTTAGAGTTTCGGGTATCCGTGTTGTACATCGAATCTCACTTCCAAACTTCGAGTTCGCATTTTTACCGCTTCAAAGGTCCACAGAAGGTGTAATTATTGAGACATCGAGCAAGAACAAACCTTGGAGGGCTTTCGAACAGGTCAAATCGGATGCAACAGTCCGGGCTGACATAACCAAGCTTCTGATTGAACTCGTTGATCCAAAGTCCAGACAAGATCCGTTTGATGGCGATCTTCTAACTGAACTTCAAAGGGAGCTTACAGATTGGGTTACACTTAATAAGATTGACGATAAACGCTTCGCTTTCAAATAGCGTTAGATTTTTAAAATGAGTGCGCAAACTGCATATAACACGCCGCACCACGTCGCTCCGTTATTTGAAGAGGATTAAAGTCGTCGCTCAATGGCACGCCTTCGCAGGAAATTGATTTATTATAGCTCGGCGTGCCACTGCGTGGTGCGGCGAAACGTTAGGCGCAATGTCCGCCAGCACTGTCGACGATTCCGGTGAGTTCACGAAGGTTCCTATGTCCATCTCGGTCATCGTTCCCGCCTACAACGAAGACGGTGGGATTTCCCATACACTGGAATGCATCAACATAGCCAAGAACTATCTCCGTGAGCGAGACGGACCATCTGTGGACATTCTCGTCGTCGACAATGCGAGCACAGATCGAACAGGCGAAGCGGCTAGAGGTTCGAACGTGCGCGTTATTCAGGAAGCAGTCCGTGGCGTGGCGAACGCACGCAATGCAGGAGCAAGGACTGCCCAGGGTGATATTCTTGTCTTTATAGATGCTGACGTAGTCGTTCCAGAAACCACATTGTGGAGAGTCTTCCAAGTTATGTCAAATCCACGTTGCATCGGTGGTGCCGTCAATACACATTATCAACCGACCAGTACTCTGGTCAAGCGTTACTTGGAAGCATGGCGGGCCCTTGGAAGTCTGTTGCGTATGTCTCAAGGGGCAGTCCAGTTTTGCCGACGTGAGTCCTTTCTTTCCCTTGGCGGATACGATGAGACATTCTATATGGGCGAAGATGTCGATTTTTATTGGCGTCTCACTAGAAAGGCAAGAAAGCAAGGTTTCCACGTCTGTCTTATCGACGATATACGAGTTATTCCTTCGTCCCGAAGATTCGATCAATGGCCATTGTGGCGAACACTTCTTTGGACAAATCCAATTGTTGTCTTCTTGTTTCGTCGCCGAAGGGAAGTCTGGGGTGGCTGGTACAAACTCCCACCAAGGTAACCGAGGCGTGCTGGTGTCCACTGCGCCTAACAAACGGCAAGCCGGTTTGCCCCGCTTCGCGGGGCGCTCGCTCTCTGGATAGGCAAATGTGAAACAGATTTTGGCTCAATAATAAGTGCTCGCTCCATTTCGTGCCGCCACAGAATTTATTTTTCGTAGTGGCGGCACTCAACGGCGCAAGCACTCACACGTTATGTGCCACGCAACCTTATCGGAATTTAGTAATTAACCAAGGAGAGAAGCCATGAATACAAACCTCAGCTTAAGAAATACCATCTTGGTTTTTCTGGCCGTTCTCTCAACAACATCGCTCCTTGCTCAAACAAGAGAGAATGACATATCCATAAATGCCCGCGGGGTTACTTTGGGCTCTTTTATACTTAAGGTTCCCAGTGATTGGCAAGACTTCCCCACGATCGTGACAGATGCACTTCGCGATCGATATAATCTCCAAATCGAAGTGCTGTGTCGAACTAATTATGACACATTAAGTCTATCGAAGGTGGAGGACATTGTCGCTTTTCATATAAAAGACTATGAAGGTTCGTTTTCAATTGTGTATTTTAAAATCACACCTGGATCGAAGCTTTTAAATTTACTCAGGAATCAAGCTAAGGAAAGGGCAAAGTTTGACAATCATCGTAGCGACTTTAAGTACTCGGATCCTGTTCCAATCAATGATGAACGGTTTTTGGGATTCTATACTATATCCAGAGGATCGCTCGATAGAGTAGAAATCTCTGGAAGTCTTGAGCACAAAAAGTTGAAAAACACTTTAATTCAATTTACACTCCGCTGCCCAAGGTCTTGGGATGAATATAGAGCCTCAACTACTTTTTCCTCTATTATTCAATGGATTACATTTAAAGGAAACTGACAATATATTTGCATCGGCTACGCGGCAGCTAACAATCGTGCTTGCGACGTCCGCCTACGCAAGAAACGCTTCCGCCTGTGCTATGCTTCGGCAGACCGGCTCCCCCCAGTAAGATGGCGGGACGGCCCCGATAGACATCATCGGGGCAGGCGTTTTGCCTTATCGTTATGTGAAAATATGCCGCATCAAGTTTTGCTTTTATTGGCTAAATAAGATGATCCAGATTTCTCGATCCGTGGACAACGCGGTGTATTTCTATTGTTTGCCCACGTATTATGTAGAAGACGAGGAACGACTCGACAATTAGCACTCGATATCCATATTCCCTGAGTTTCAGGTGCCGAGGCACTCGACCTAAGAGCGGGTGTTGCTCAAGAAGTCCAACACGCTTGTCGAGTTTCTCGATAAAGGTCAGTGCTCGACCTGGACTATCCTTGGCAATAAAATCGAAAATGGAAATCAGATCGTCTTGCGCAACGGGAAGATATCGTATTGTAGCTTTAACGGGCATTGGCTCGGTTTCGCAGCTTAGACATCATTTCTTTATGAGTGATGCCCTTCTTAACTGCAACTGACTGTGTTTGTGCAACACCAAGTTTCTCAAATAGTTCAATTTGAGCTTTCAGGCGTTCATAATGATCTATACTCATAACAACCAGATCCCCTTCTCCATTGGTCGTAAGATATACAGGTTCATCTTGATCGTGGCAAATGGTGGCGATTTCACGCGTCCGATTACGCATACTTGAAATGGATTTGATAATTGGCATAGGTTTCTCCTAATTATATTTGTGTACAAATTAATACCTAATTCTGATACAATCAAGTATTTATATGCGGCGCACTTCTCATGGCAACCGTGCTTGCGACGCCCGCCTGCACACAAAACGCTTCCGCCTGCGCTACGCTCCGGTGGACAGGTCGGCGGGTAAACTCGCTCCATTGCGTCCCGCCATCCCGTTGCGATCTGATCGCAGCGGGAGCGGCTCGCAACGGCCCCGATAGACATCATCGGGGCAGACGTTTTGCCTAAACGTTATGTGAAAATGGCGGCACGCAGATTTGATTCACACCCGGTGCAATCGTAACTTGTAGTACGAACGATGCGACTAGAATCACAAACCAAATATAGAACACTATGGAACAACCAACTCGGCTTGATCCAAAGCATATAAATGCCAAAGTCAAACTCCCTTATGATCTAACAGTTGAAGAAGTGACAAAGGCTGTCTCTGAGACATATCGGCTATTCAATGGTGTTAACAATTTTCTAACGACCAGCGGCTTCCGACCGCTCGAAGAGTTACTGCTTGGAAATTCACTCTCAGGAATACTATCCGAATTTCTCGTAAAGAATATTGCCAGAGCGTCCCACTCCCTCGTTGCGAATCTCAAGGTAGGCGGTCATCCAGATCTGTTACCTAAGGGCTTCTATTCTTCTAATCTTATTCTGTAAGGTAAAGAGGGCATCGAAGTCAAGTCTTCTATTCAGAGAGGGGGCTGGCAGGGACACAATCCGGAAAAATGCTGGCTGATGGTCTTCCGCTATGTTGTGGGTAAGCAGACTGGCGGGGAAATCGTTCCACTGAAGTTTGTTGAGATTCTCTGTGCCAAACTGACAAAAAAAGATTGCTCGTTCTCTGGTCGCAAAGGCGCATCAAGACGAACTCCGACTGCATCGATCACAACATCAGGCGTAGAAAAGCTGCGAAGTAATTTTCTTTACAGATTGCCGGACTATGGGGTCGGCAGGCACCAAAATATTTTAGCTCAACACAAATAGTTCTTCTTGCGACCCGACCAATGTCTCTGGAATTGATACATTGCCACCGTTGGTTGTTGGCAAGATTGTGAGTTGTGGAATTGCTTTCACCGCAATTCGATAAAACTCAGGGTCTGATTCGATCCCAATGCTCTTGTAACCGACAGCGCAAGCCGCAGCAATCGTTGAGCCTGCTCCCATAAACGGATCAAGAATGATACCTTGACCAAGCGGCAAAGCTGCCCTCACGATCTGGCGCATAAAGGCTTGCGGTTTCAATGAAGGATGCGGAGCGATTTCTCGCTCACCTGTTCTCGTCGGAGAACTTTTGATTACGTCGCAGAACGGTTGATTGTCCGAAACCCGACGTAGTCCGCCTGTTTTCCATTTGCGCAGGTTATCTTGAACTCGACCTTCACACCGCTTTCTAAAAAGGCCCCAAGGTTCCCAACAGGAACGGGGCATAACAGTTACGTCACTGAATTCCTTGTGTGCATTCTTTGGCCTGTCTCCGCCACGAAGCGTTTGAACCAAGCGAATGATTTCTCCACGCTTCTCAAATCCAGCTTTCTCGATCGCTTCATACACTATGTGAGAAAGTAATGGATTGGTAGCAATGAAAATGTGCCCACCGGGGACAAGAACTTTGTGGGCCTTTTGTGCCCAGTCCAAAAAGAACCGTTTCAACTCATTCTTCTCTTCTTGGTTGAGCACTGTGAATCTCGGCAAGGGTTGTCGTTCATATCCATCAAGTTTCGGTGGAATTCGCCAGACTCCACCATTACCGTTTCGGAGTTTGGCTTTTTCAGTCGCTGTGTATTCCTTCAATCCATAAGGTGGATCGGTCACAATTGCGTGGATGCTATTGCTCTTTCGTTCATCGAGCCATTTGAAGCAATCTTTTTGCTCCAATTCATAGTGAGTCTTGTGTGCGGTTGAGAGGGCTTTATCGTACTCTCCGAATGTCTCACGGAGAACGGCTGGCGCCGCCACCGGATTTGTATACAATATCTTTTCAATGTCTGAGGGAAGATACCCGGCAAGTATGCCAAGTTTCGTTGAATCCAGTTTGAGCAACTTTGCGAGTTTCTTAACCATCGTCACTGATGGGACGGTTTTACCGGACTCAAGACGAGACAGATAACCTTTTGTGACTTTCAGCCGGGAACTTAGATGAGATATTGGTAAATTTAGTTGTTTACGCTGATGCTTTACCGCTTCACCAAAGTCGATTGTATGAATGGATCTCATAGCTTGATTCCTTTCGATTCCGATGGATAATATAATACAGTTTACCAAATTAGTCAACTTTTCAGTACATATGAGAATACGGGCCACCACTTCACATAACAGACTTTTTCGGAAGCTTAATCAGCTTTGAGATAAGTAATGTCAATCGAAACTACATTTCTAATCAGTCTCGCAACGTTTCTTGTTGGTCTTGGTATCGCTTGACTCGTCATACATCGAAGACAACAAGATGGCAACTACGAAGATGCAAAGTATCTCTATGAACACGCAAAGTCTTACTTAGATCAGAACGATACCACAATGGCGTTAGTGTTGCTATCCGAATCAAAGACATATTGGGAGACGCACGATCTATAACCTCATGGCGCTTGCTTTCGAGAAACTTCATCGCTTCGCTGACGCTGCCTACTATTACGACATGGCGATATCACCAATCCTTAAGCGGAAGTCAAACTATCAGACGTACTATTACTATCGTTCTGCCTGGGCATACTCGAAAGCGGGCAACTGGGAGTTCGCCTTTATCCGATCCGACACGGCCGTGACTTGCATTCAGAAAGGATCACTTCCGAGGTACTTAGGGAATGCAGATTATGAAGATGAAGTACGAGAGATGCGAATGGTGTCCTGTTTGCATCATTTCCATGGTACACAGGCATTCGAGTCGGCTCGTCCAGACATCGATTGGATCTTATCGAACTCGAAGTTTAGATACCACGGCTTAGCATCATCAATTCAAAAAGTCAACAAATCGATTCCCGTAATTGCCAAAGAGTTCGACAAGCTGACAGTCAATCCTATTATTGAAAACATTCATCGAAATTAGAGAGGGTACTTCAGCACGCAACACAACGACCGCCTAACAATCGTGCTTGCGACGCCCGCCTACACTCCGTTTCGGTGGGCAGGCTCCCGCCCAGTAAGATGGCAGGACGGCCCCGATAGACATCATCGGGACAGGCGTTTTGTCTAAACGTTTGGCGGCAGGTGCCGAACAGGGATTAGAAGAAGCTTAAATAGTCTCGTGCACCGTGAAGAATTCTATGCACGTATATTTTCTGTTCTTCGATGGTATAGAAAATGAGATAGTTCTGCACTACGAGGTAGCGATATCCTAATCGGGCAAGCTCTTCTTCCTTAGGTACTCTACCGAGGTGTGGATTTTTTGAAAGGAGAGATAAGTTCTTTTCTATTTTATCGGCAAGGACTTCAGCGGCTGATGGTCGATCAGCAGCAACGTATGTGACAATCTCTGTAAGATCGTCCTCAGCGATCCGAAGTAGGCGTATGGAATAGTCAGGATGATTCACGAATACGCTTTCTAAGGTCTTTCATCACTTGGGATAAACTTCGGCCTTTATCTCCCGTTGCTCTTTGTGCTTGTGCAGCAGCAAGTTTACTGAAGAGATCAAGTTTTAATTGAAGTTTACTATATTGAGCCATCGACATTACGACCATATCTCCTTCTCCGTTGCGTGTAATGAAGATTGGCTCATTTAAGTTGTGAGCAAGATCGGATATTTCGTTTGCTTTGTTCCTCAGATCTGATATTGACTTAATAACAGGCATTGCTACCTCCATTGTTGTAGTAGCAATATTATATCATTTAAATGAGAAAGTCAACATGCAGCGCCCGGCGTATAACAGCGGTGGCAACGATGTTCAATAGTATAATTGACCAATTATGAACCTTAACAGTCCAAATTATAGTGTTCACTCAACCCTCCGCCATTCTTTAATAAAGTGTTGGTGTGGCGGGGCTGCGTTGCCACCGCACACGTTATGTCGAAAGGAAATCTAAATAAGGATAGTCAATTGTGCTTCCGCCAAAAGATAAATTCCCGTTGTACGGGATGCCGTAAAGCGGCAGATGGTCGTCAGACTGCGACGGACTCGTCGAGCGGATAAACGCTCCAGAAAGATCGGTGGGTAAACTCGCTCCATTGCTCGTCCCGCATCAATGAGTTATTCGGATGCGGGACTCGCAACGGCCCCAAGAGACATCATCGGGGCAGGCGTTTTGCCTAAACTGTTATGTGCCATTTGCATCATATTCTACCTCTAAGATCAATTCCACTTACTCGTAAACCCATATGCAAAACGAAAAAGTAATCCGGCCGTCAATTGGAGCATATGTTCGACGGAGTTCGGTGTTTGTCATTGCCTTCTCCTTACTCCTATCCGTCTACTCGATCTCATTGAACGCCCCTTGGGAACTCCTTATCTTTGTAGCGATCTTCGGAATAATTCTTCTCAGTTACATCTTCAATATGATAGCTACCAGCATCTCTATCACATTCGCTGGAATCATTTACAAGCCAGGATTATGGGGCCGGAAGAGTCTCTCGTGGTCAGATATAAGTGAAGTGACAACAGGCGTCAGAATCAACTTCAGTACAAGCGATGAATACCCATCAACGTATAAATATTTGACAATTCTTCGGAGCAACACTTCACCGAACAAGGACATCGAAATTGACATTAAACTTTTTAGCAAGTGTGATCGGATTGACGTCTGTTCCACACTTCTCGAAGCAGTTTGGAATGAACTGTCTGGCAGAATAAGGCTGGTTCAAACTCCTATAAAACCTGAAGGTGGAATGATTGATGACACAACGCAGGCGAGGGCAATAGGTCGGGTGGCATCAGCATCAAACTCGATCTGGCTCGCCGTTTTCATGGGCGCCATGGCCGGTGTTGCAATTGGAAAATTAACCGATCCTGCAACGGGCATCGCAACCACTATCGGCGTCGTTATCATTATCAGTGCAATTGTTAAAAAGCTAAACTCGTAACTCTTTACATCGTGTATCACTAAAGCATTTGAATCCAGGAACAACTCCACAAGCAACAAAAAAGGAGTGCGAACGATATATAACATAACAGAGAGAAAAAAGAGAAATACATGCCCATTCGTATTGATCCCCGGCAGGACTTATCGCAGCAGCAGATTGCTAAACCGGATTTGGAACTTCGGCGACCAATTGTTGCTCTGAGTCTTTCGCTCCTCTGTCTCCATGTATGGTATGCATTTGCCGCACGGAGCGAGAGACTTCTCGTTCCTCACTTTGTCTCCTGGATTCAAGATGTATGCTTGTTGGTCCTTTTAGGCGTGATCATTCATGCGACGATCCGGATCAAGCAGAAGCTGTCACACCACAATCATTTACCTCGCATCATCCCGAAGGCGATCCTACTGCTTCTTGCTGTGATATTGTCTTCCTATCCTTCTCAACTCGCCGGCTTTCTCACTTTTCCTGTAAACGTTTTTCGAGTAGACGATCAGACTGTCAAATTCTTTTTCACGGAGTACCTTGGTCTAAGCGCTCTTCTGCCCCCGCTTGTTTTCATGGTGTTGGCGTTAGTATTCTACTGGGTGTTACCGAAGAACTTCGCCCGGAAAGCAATACGTTTCGTTGCACTTACTTTTATCGTTCTTGGCACACTTTCGTTGAGTCATTCCGCTCCTCAGCCATTTGTCTTCAGCTTACAGAATACAATACAAGAGTTGCTCCTCACCGGCGAACGAGTCGTCCTTTCGCTCACAAGACCCCTTCAATCCGCAACCGCTGTAGCATACGATTCGTCTGCCTTTACAATTATTGATACGTGTGCTTCATTGCGATACAATCACGTCCTGATGCTTGTTCTTGAGAGTGTCAACACCGTTTCGTTTGAGAAAGAATTTCTCTCTCGACACAATGGGTACTTTGCACAGGTAAAGAATCGATCAACATACTTCAATCGCTACTATGCCACCAACCTTGATAGCTACACAAGTCTCATTTGCATACTCACATCGGTGATGGTTCCCTATCGTTCTTATTCAGATCCCGCCTTATATGAGGGCATCAACAATGCACCCAATATTGTGAAGGCGGTTCGACGACGTGGATTCAAGACACTGTTCATCAGCACCTATGAATATCAGCCATTCGTTCCGGTCCGCGACGACTGGGATCGTATCATAGATATACACGATCTTCCAGCAGAGAATCGCTACGTTTCCGTCGGCACGAACAAAATGGAATCAGCTACAGAGGATATGGCTGGGCTTTCGACAATTGTAAGTTTTATGAGATCGAACCAACAGACGTTCGTTCTCCACGAACTCGTCTATGGCCATTCGCCAGATTGGATCATGAAGACAGGCATTCCACAGGTTGAATACTACGACCGTTACATTCAAGCGATCACTCATGTACTGGATTCGACCGGCATTGGCGATCAGACGCTCGTTGTTGTTGTGTCTGATCACGGCTCAAGAGAACATTCTGCGGATATCAACAATTACCAGGTACCTCTTCTCCTAACCGGCATTTCGGTACCCAGCGGTGTTGATTCTTCTTTTGCTTCCCATATGGATTTGTCATCAATAATCAGTGGCGCTCTTACAGGCAGTAGTTCTATTGCGAACTGCTCTTCGTTGTTTGTCGTTGGCAGTACTGAAAAATGGGTCTACGGACAGATCACTTCAGACGGATCATTTTTGTTCATCGATGATGAACGCGGCACCGTCATGGCTAGCAGTGGCCATCTTGACGCACCGAACGTTCATAATGGATTTCAGAGACTGCTAAACGGATTTGCCGCACACTTTCAATAGTAATGAGAAGAAGTTATATTGTACATACGTCTGCGTGGCGTATAACACGTACTTGCGACGCCCGCCTACACTCCGTATCGGTGGGCAGGCTCCCGCCCAGTACGATGGCGGGACGGCCCCGATAGACATCATCTGGGCAGGCGTTTTGCCTAAATGTTCAATGTGATTGGCAGTGTACCAAATCCATACAATTCGACCTATGATAAAAAAAACGACTTCTCAACAAAGCAAGATTTATTTGACTCAGGAATCCCGAAGCGAATGGACCTTTGAGTTCCCGCGGCTTGATGAACGCGCCTACGCACTTTTCCATGAGGCTCTTGAATACTTCGACATCGGCAACTACGGCAAGGCAGAGAAAGAACTGCAACTACTGCTTGAAGGCTTTCCAGAATTCATTGATGTCGCTCATCACCTCGCTATTATATTTGATGAAACAGGGCGGCACAAGGAAGCAAAGCGGCTCTGGGAGGTTGCCGTGGAAATGGGGCTAAGCGCCCTGCCGAGGGCCTTTAAACGAGGCCGACATAAACTTCCATGGGTGATTCTTGAAAATCGACCCTTCTTGCGAGTCTATCATTCCTGGGGATTACTATTACTCAAGGAGAAAAAAGTTACAGAGGCCGTGACCGTCTTCAAAGAGATCCTCTCGATGAATCCCAACGACAACCAGAGTATTCGTTCGCTTGTTATCGATTCCTATTTTCAATTGGGTCAACCCGATCAGGTGCTGGCGACGTGCCGGCGGTTTCGAAATGATACCATAGAAGAAGTTCTGTACGGACGTCCCCTCGCTCTCTTTCAACTTCAACGGGAGCAGGAGGCGAGAACGGCATTGCTTCAGGCAATCGATATTCTTCCTCTTATTGCTGAAGAGCTTGTTAAGAAGAGCCATCGCCCGCCGAAGAACTTCAATCCACACTTCATTACAATCGGTGGAAACGATCAAGCATACTATTACTGGAGGCGCAACGGCCAATATTGGGAGAAGACGAACGGCGCCCTGCAATTTGTGGCGTCAGTCCTGACACTGCGTTGACCGTGACTGCACGTCGCATAAAACGTCAACTGCAATTGTTTTACTGGTTTTGCTCATGCTGCTTAACCCGGTACTGTTATACGGTTCCGCCAAATCGCAAGTTAGTATGAGTCGATTGCCCGGGAATAATCGAACATATGTCTGATTCGGAGAAACGACATGAAAACCGCGTTCCTTTTGCTCGTCCTTGCTGTCTTCCAAATCCACGCTCAGGAAATCTTACGGATTCGAAGCTTCGACAGCGAGGTAATTGAAGGAAGGCTCACGATCCCTGCAACCGGTTTCAAGAACAAAATCGTAATTGATGTACCAGGCACGGGTCCACATACGTACGAAAACTATCGGAGAATAGGCAGAAGTACAACATTCAAATACCATGACTATTTTGCAGACGAATTCGCCAAGCGAGGCATTGCTTACTTTAGTTACAATACACGCTATACCATCCCGGATACCACTCCGCCGTACTTTGACAGGGTTGACAAGGAGAAGTTTTTTTCATACACACCTTCGATAAAAGTAAAAGACGTAGAGGAAATCATCAGGTCCCTAAGAAACGACAAGAGACTTGAGTCCTGCAAATTCATACTCCTGGGCTGGAGCGAGGGTACAATTATTGCCAGCCTGGCAGCGGAGCGGAAATTGGCTGCAATAGATGCAATCTTTCTGGCCGGCACACCTTCGGACGATGTTTACACCACAATACTCTGGCAGCACAGCGGCGCATCTTCAATGATAACCTTCAAGAAGTTCTTCGATACGAATAAAGATGGTATCATTCAGCGGACCGAATACGAAAACGCAGACCCAAGAGCGATAGCACGTGTGGGAGGCAAGAAATTCGAAGAGCTAGATCTACATCACGACTCTGTCTTAACTACTGAAGATTTTCGTCTTATCCTTCAATCCCGGCTGCAACAAATTCTCGCAGCTATCGAGAGAAAAGATAACGAATGGATATGGAATTCGTTCTTTCGGATCGGGACGCGCTGGATTGAGGAACATCGGGCACTTGAGCCAAATAAGACAAGAGTCCTGAAACTGGACATACCTGTATATTTATTTCATGGCGAAGACGATGCAAACTGTCCCGTGGAGGGAGTTTTGGAGATGCAGCAAAGGGCTCAGGAATTGAAGAAGCAGAACATACGCGTTTTCACCTTTCCTGAGCACGATCATTCTCTCGAGTTTATTGCCTGGGTCGTACGACACTCCATACCTGATGGTTTGAGAATCCTTTTCGATCAAATGGAAAAGTTCTAATTCCCTGGAATATTTTGTGGCCATGATATTTTCATCACAAAACAACTGCAGCGAACGGACGTGCCTACGATGCAGATACCTTATGAGAACAGCACAAAGCAGAGGTACAGCCGATTGATATTGCTCTATGGTTAAGCGGAAATATTTCTGAGGACGATTCGTTTTTAAAGATCTGACACCAGGGATATGATTTGTACTCTTCATCAATGAAGTTTCTCAGTACTTCATTCAAGTTCAGGTAGGACAATTTTGAAGAGATATTATACTCATGCCTGGAAGAATAAATAAGCTTTGAGAGACGACAAAAATCCTGGAGGTCGGTAGACTCGCCTCCCCGCCAGAACGCATGGCGGGCTGGTTGCCGAGGACGTAGCGAAAACACATAAGCTCGGCGAGACGCCGTCGCGCTAGTGTTTTTTCAATTCTGGGAGGTCGGTAGACTCGCCTCTGGCGAGGAGCTCCCGCCAAACAGACGGCGGGCAAGCCAGCTCCCGACCACATCAGGTGAGAAGTAAGAAGTTAGATGTGAGATGCGAGATGAATTGGAATGGGTCCAACAATACAAAAGCCCCGTCGCCGGGGCTTTCGCTTAACTACAGATTGATTTGGAGGAACGAATCGAAGTGAGATCATTTCAGCAGTTGCATCTGCCGCTCTTTGACAACATTGCCTGCCTGAAGCCGATAGATATACACCCCGCTTGAAAGATTCTTTCCATCGAAAACGACCGTGTGCGTGCCTGCACCGACTTCTGCATCGACCAATGTTCTCACCTCGCGGCCAAGCATATCGTACACTCTTAATGTCACGCGTTCAGCTTGCGGCAGAATGAACTCGATTGTTGTAGTCGGATTGAATGGATTCGGATAATTCGCTTCGAGTTTGTATCCATCTTCCGGTACTGCTTCTTCTGCTCCCTGCTCTAATGTACCATCCTCCGAGATGCCCTTGAACTCAGGCATATCTTTCCCATCCCATAACATGAACTTTGCCAGCCTTAACTTTGCCTTGAGGTCTGCACCCAGAAGATCCATCTTCTTTGTCCGCTCGACGGCAAACTTCAGAAGCAGCTTTGCTTTATCGCCCAGAACGTTTTCATACTGCGCATACCAGTCTTTTCCGATCTTCGCAACATCTTCCTTCCATTGCTGGCCGGCAGGTTTTGCTACTTTGCCGATTTCCTCGAGTGTGGATTTATACTTCACGGCAATCGGCTTTAATTCTTCAAGCAATGCCTTCTGAGATTTCTTAACCTCCTCCAGTTTTTCTTTCATACTCTGGAGTGTGGTTCGGTCTCCTCTTGTCGTTGCATCTTTGATAGCATTTGTGATTCGCTGTTCGCGTTGCTTCAATGAAGCGGCACGATCGCGCAAACTATTCAAGGCTCTCAAATCCTCCTGAGCCATGGCGTTGTCAAGTCCGCCTTTCCACCGGCGCAGGCGGGGAACAACATTTTGCTGTGCCCAATCGTGAATCGACTTGAGAAGAATATTAAGGACTCTGACACTCGGCTGATCAAATTTTCTATCCGTGCCAAGGATATTCTTCATATTATTCAGTGCCAGCATTCCTGTACCGATCCGAAGCATGAGTTGGTCGACCGTCGGCAGATCAGAACCATCCCACAACATGAATTTTGCGGCAGCCATCTTTCCCCGGAGTTCGGGGGCAATACCATTGGCCTGTTTAAGTTTATCAACGCCGAGCTTTACCAGTTTCTTCATGCCATCGCTCATAATACTCTGGTTCTTTTCATACCATTCTTTGAGCAGCTTGCCGACATTCTCTTTCCATTGCTTCGCAAAGGATTTGGAATCCGTACCGATAGCGATCAGGGTTTCTTTATTTTTCTCTGCAATCGGTTTCAGAGCGATAAGAATTCCTTTTTGTTCCTTTCCTATGGCTGCCAGTTTTTCCTTCAGTGCCTTTGCCTCATCTGTCTTCTTCTCCATGATGGCGATTTGAAGAGCAAGCGAGACTCTCTGCTTCTGATTGTCCAGGCTCTTTGCCTGTTCACGAAGTTTATTCAACGACGCGAGATCTTCAACGGTCATGGTTTCATCGAGTTTCGTTTTCCAGGCTTTCATCTGAGGGATAACATCCGTCTGAGCCCAATCCCGTGCTGAGGCTACCAGATCCTTCAACGCAGCAAGGCTTCTTGGGTCAATGCCCCCGGTTCCGATTTGTGCTTGTGCAGTTGCCTGGATGAGCAGCAATCCGACAACCATTGTCACTAAAAACCTTGTAAACGATTTTATCATGTTCTCCATGGTGATCTCCTCTTCTCAATCTGTTTGATATTAATCTATTCATTTTCTTTGACGTTTTCCACTCTTAACAAGTTTAATAATTGACCGCGAGCGAGAAAAATATTTCCTGGATATCCCTTGCCGAACAGCGAAAGGGAGGACTTAAAAATCGGTAGCGATTGCACAGAAAAACTTGTAAATTCAGGCAGAAATAATAACAATTCAGTGCAATTTTTGCCTATGAATATCAGGATATTCGTTACGGGCGGGACATTCGATAAAGAGTATAACGAGCTTGAGGGAAAACTATTCTTCAAGGATACCCATGTCTCTGAAATGCTCCATCTGGGCCGGTGTAAACTAAAGGTTGATATTCGCAGTCTGATGATGGTCGATAGCCTGGAAATGACAGACGAAGATCGGGAGATTATTTTGAAGCATTGCCTCAAAGCAAAAGAGGACCGGATCGTCATTACTCACGGCACCGACACAATGGACCAGACCGCAAAACTGCTCGGCCAGAAGATTAAGGACAAGACAATTATTCTTACCGGTGCGATGGTGCCATACAAATTCGGCAGTTCCGACGGCCTCTTCAATCTTGGCAGTGCCCTGGCGTTTGCGCAGACACTCTCCCACGGGGTTTACATTGCCATGAACGGACGATACTTCTCCTGGAATAATGTGAAGAAGAACAGACATCTGGGACAATTTGAAGAGTCAATCTGACAACACAAGTATGAAGAAGGCTTTACTCCCAATCTATCAGGATGAACTTGATCTGATCCGCAAGGCTCAGCAAGGAGATGACCATGCATTCACCCAGCTTGTGAAACGGTACGAGAATCTTGTATACAGCTTCGCCTTCAAAATGTGCCGTAACAAAGAGAAGGCAGAAGAGACCTGGCAGGATACGTTTGTAAATGTGTACCGGAAGCTTGGACAGTTCGACGGGAAATCCAAATTTTCCACCTGGATGTACAGCATCGTTACAAACAACTGTCTGATGAAGCAGCGCATCAGGAAACTCGACCAGGCATCGGTATCGATTGATCTGCCCGACTCCAGCCATGACGATTCCGGCCTCGGCGAGAAGGAAGCCGGGGTAATTGTCGCATGGAGGGAAACACCACTAGATTCGGTGATGGACAAGGAATTGAAACTGTTGCTTGATGAGGCCATCCGACAGCTTCCTCCCGATTATCGTGTCGTCTTCATTCTTCGGGATATTGAAGGCCAATCGGCTGAAGAGACAGCGAAAATACTGAAGCTTTCCGTCCCGGCGGTCAAATCCCGGCTGAGACGAGCAAGGGTTTTTCTCCGTGACCGCTTAAATGGTTATATGACATCATGAAAAAGAAAACCATTTCATGTTCAGGCACTCTGAAACACATCTGTGATCAGTTGGGTGAGCACAGGGATTCTGCCACTTGCAGGGAAATCCAGAATCACCTGGCCGGCTGTCCCGAATGTTCGGCATACCTCGATAGCCTGAAAAAGACAATTCATCTCTATAAGGAATATCCAACACCGAAGGTCTCCTCCCGGTCGAGGGCCAAACTCTTTGCACTTCTATCAGATTCAATCCAATCAAAATAATTCTGTTACTGTCAACGGTCTACGGTTTGCCCCTGCGTGCCGAACAGTGTGGCAGGCAGATGTTGGAATATGAAGTACGTTGGTGGATTGACAGTAAACAGTGTACCGGTCACTGTTCACTCTTTACTCCTCACTGTTTATTGAACACCGTCTACCTTTTTTTAATGAATCCTTTCCCAATCCTCTGCATCTTACCTACAAGAGGAGATCAAAATCACATTCAAGAAGGAGTAAAGAAATGAAACAAAACATGGGTACTATCGATCGTGCATTAAGAATAGTGGCAGCCATTGTTGTTGCTTTGCTTTATGCAACCGGTCAAATTTCCGGTACGGCAGCAATTATTCTCGGCATTTTTGCCGTTATTTTCCTGTTAACAAGCTTTATGGGTTTCTGCCCGTTGTATGTGCCATTTAAACTCTCAACCAAGAAAGCTGAGAAGGACCAGAAGTAAGCAGTGACGAGGAAGAATCACCATCAGACTCTTTGCCCAGAGTGTGCAAGAGAGGTACAAACCAACCTCGATGTAATGCTGAATCTTCCTAAGTACCGGCATCTGAAACTCCACCTTAAGCAGTGTCCAAATTGCACGGTCTATCTGGACAGTCTGAAAAAGCTTGTGCTGCTCTACAGGCATTATCCTGACCAGTTGGTTAAATCGAGAATGCACCAGAAATTGTACGCAGTGCTTGGCCTTCACATGTAGTCTTTTTCATCTTTCGGGATGACAGGAACAAGATGGAATTTTTATGAACTCACATGTCGTTCTCGCAACCGATGAAAATATGCAGACTGCTGTTCGATATGGAGTTATGACTATTCCAACGCTCGCGTTTTTTAAAAGCGGTAAACTGGTTGATGTCATCATTGGAGCGGTTTCAAAACAGTTCCAAAGAAATGGCGTTTATTTATAGAGAGAATATCATCTCATACTTGACACGGGAACCAGAAAACAGTTATAATTGATTCAGAAAGATATGACCATGACAAAAGAAGCAATCGTTAAGCAAGTACAGGGTATCACGCTCATCGGCAAGAGCGATTCCAATCATTGGTTGACAATGGACGGAGCACCGGAATTGGGCGGCACTCTGGCCGGTGCAACACCGAAAGAGCTAGTCCTGATCGGGCTTGCCGGGTGCACCTCTATGGATGTGATTCCCATGTTAAAAAAGAGGCGGGCAAACGTGACCGGATTCGAGTTGAAGGCCACCGGCATCGAGCGGGAAGAACATCCGCGTGCCTTCACAGAAATTCACCTTGAATATATTTTCTACGGTGAGGGAATCAAGCCGGCGGATGTTGAACGTGCAATCGACCTTTCGATGACAAAATATTGTTCTGTCAGCGCAATGTTGAAACCGCAGGTGAAGATCACTCATTCCTACAAGATCATCACCAGCCAGGAAGCGGCAGCAACGCCTGCTTCACCACCACAGGCCTGACCGCCATGGCAAACGGCGTTTCCATACTGATCGTCGATGACGAGAACGTGCAACGAGAAATTCTCGCGGGATACATATAGTAATAGTCCGATTCCCTTCTCAAACGCAAGATGAAACCGGACTATTGCCAATCCTTTAAGAGTTGCTTCGCAGGCAATCGTGTAAATCTTACTCCTCTGTTCCCTTTCCATCGATGTTTGAGCCGCCACTGAGATTGATATCTCCGCGGCGCGCTTTCCCGTAGTAGACAACTTTAGATCCGCCGCTGGCATCAACATCCAATCTTCCATTCATCGTAATCTCCACGCGGGCTCCGCCGGAAAGGTCGACATCCACATCACGAGCGGTAAATTGTTTGAGTTGTGCTTTTGCTCCACCCGATCCATCCACACACAGGATTTTTCCTGATCCTGAAAATCTTGCCTTTGCCCCGCCTGAGAGATCCAATGTAACATTTCCACATTGTAACTTACCGTCGAGCGTTGCTCCGCCGGAAAGAGAGGCTTCGAAATCCCGCTGGCCGATATCCATCGTGATCATGCCCTCGCTCCCACCGCTCAGGTCCAGTTCTCGTAACTCCGGCATGGTGATGGTGATATACATATCATCCTTCGCGCGCCAGCCCCAGAGCTTATCAATTTCAAATCGAACTTTATTACCGGATTTTTTTACTTTCAGATATTTCATATCCCGTTCATCTGCTTTGACTTCTATGCTATAGTGATCCGACTGGGTAACAGTCAGATGCATTCCCCAGCCGACACTTACTGCTTTGAAATCTTTATAATCATAGGATTTGGTTTGCTGGGAAAGTATAACGCTGGAAGCTAAGGTAACTACAGCGATGAGTATTCCGATCATTAAAGCAATTCTGGTTCTCATTTCAATTTCCTTCGGCTCGTTGATGTACTATTTGACTCTATCTTCGATGGATAGTTGTAACAACCGGTGTTTTTTATCCTGGTCTCTCCTTTGGGCTTACCATAAGGACGGTATCAGGAGGTATAAAGTTGCAGAACTCAATCGTGACGATGTAAACAGAGTAACGATAAAAACCAGTACCTTTTACTATGCCATGAGAAGAATAAATATTCTCTTATTATATTACCATTCAGCTTCCTGATCGGTAAAGAGTATAAATCTTTCTCTCCTCGGTTGATTGGGGAAGATTCTAACCTGAGAACAGGAGAAACATTTGTAGCATAATCACGTTTTTTCTCTACTATTGGAATCGCAACTCGCCTTTCGATTGAGGCAGATTTTCAGATGATCGTTCTGTTGTCCACCAGTGAAACATGAAAGGATTTGCATGAACAACCGTACCGTCTTGGTAGTCTTTATGATCCTTCTAACTACCCTTCCTCTCATCTCTTTCGCTCAATCTGCACTCTTTGAGGAATCAGCTCTCGCATGGGATGCCGGGAACTACATCAAGGCGTTAAAAGGTTTCAAAGCACTTATGCAATCTCCGGACTGGCAGAAGTACAAGGACGAGATTGCGCTCACTACTGGCGAGCTCTATCCAGTTCAGGAACTCACTACCGATGGCAGGCGAGTCAGATTCAGCCCTGATGGACGGTACGCTGCATTTGAATTTCACAAGCAAACTACAACCATAACCTCCATTTGTTTCGTTGCTGATCATTTTAAGCAGATCGATGCTATCGAAACAGGCACTCTTGTTTTTTCTCCAATAACCAAAATGGTAGCCTATCTCTCCGTTACCGAAAATGATGAATTGCAAAAAGCACGAGCGGACACAAGTCAGGCAGGACGCGGACGCCAACGTGTAAATCCTATAGTCGCTTATCTTGAAGCGAAGAATAGCCGCCTTGTGGTCCGAGACCTGATGACCCTGCAAACCCGTACGCTGGAGACGGGTAATCTTCTTATTGTCAACCTCACGTACAGTGCGGATGGAAAGGAGATCTACTTCACTGCTGGAGTTCCCGGTGATTCAGTAACAAGCTCCATTTATGCTATTCCCGAACAAGGGGGTACACCAAGACGACTGAGCACCAAGAGCGGTTTTTACACCAATCCGGTTGCGATCGCCGGCGGGCGTTTCCTGATGTATACTCAGTCAACGCGCAATCCAATACCTCAGTCTCCCACCGGACAACCACGTCAATCGGGACGCGGACAAGCGATGATGGGATTCAGCGGGATGCTCGCCCTTCCAACGACATATATTCTTCACAACCTGCACTCCGATTCTCAAACGACAATCAGCGCAAATTCACTGAGCGCATCACGGAACGGTTCCAGTGTGATATTTTCACTCATCGATCGAAATGACCGATCGACTTCCCTCAATCTGCTCTCGTTCAATGACAGCCTGAGGCAGAAGAGATTGTTCAAAACCGATGCTGCGATCTCTTCCTTCGAGTGTTCACCCAACGGACGATCGATCATCTTTTCCATGATGACAAATGACGATTACGAGATCTATACCATTGGAGTAGATAGTACCAATCCCACACGTCTCACAAGAGAAATCCAGCATGACCGTTTCCCACAATTCATCACAGACGACCTGGTGCTTTATATCAAAGGTGAACCGCGGCATATGCGTTCCTATCTCCGCACACTTTCAAGCAATCGTGAGGTAAGGCTCTTCCATAACAATACCTTGAGAACAATCTCTCCTGAATATGAATGGTCAGTCTGCCCGGATGGAGCCGCCCTCCTGATCACTGCCGAACGGGATGGGAACACCATCTCGCCGGAGCGGGGCGTCTATGCCCTCGATCTTACAAGAACGGTAACTTGCGACGAGCTCCTGCGACGAATCGATACCAATGTACAGGCGGAACAAAATCTTCGTGCCCGCGGTGAACAGATGTTCAAAGCGATTGCAAAGAAGGTGAAGTCCGCTGTTAACCGGATTTCCATAACACGTATCTTCGAGTATGAACAGGCACTCTATGAGCTTGATACAAAGTACATCACACAGCCCGGGAACAAGAAAGCAATCGACTACCTCTCTGGCAAATTAAAATCATTCGGGTATGAACCGGAGATACAATGGTTCGATGCGCGTGGAACGAAGACAGCAAATGTCCTCGCAATCTTGAGAGGAACAACCCACCCCGATGTGGTCTATGTACTCAGCGCTCATTTTGATTCCGGCCTCCGGACTCCCGGTGCAGATGATAACACATCAGGGACTGTGACGGTGCTCGAAACAGCCCGTGTCCTCCGAAACCACCCGATGCCGGCTACCATCATTTTCGCTTTCTTCACCGGTGAGGAAGCGGGACTCTTTGGAAGCATGGAATTTGTCAAGCAGGCACAGGCCAAGAAGATATATCTTGCGGGTGCTTTGAACAACGATATGGTGGGATGGTCGGAGAACCACCGGCTTGATAACACCATCCGGTATTCGAATCCCGGCATACGCGATGTGCAGCATGCAGCAGCATTCCTCTTCTCAAACCTTATCACCTACGATGCAGTCTATTATAAAGCAACGGATGCAGCGGCATACTACGATACCTATGGCGATATCGTGGGCGGTATCGGTTCCTATCCGGTTCTCGCCAGTCCCTATTATCATCAACCGACCGATCTCCTTCCGACAATCAATCACCAATTAATTATGGAGACGACAAAAGCTACGGCAGCTTCCATTATGATGCTGGCGGCGGCACCCTCCCGATTGAATAATGTGAAGATCGTCAATCAAAAAGGCACAACTGCAGAAGTTACCTGGAACCCGGCACCCGAGAAGGATATCAGGAAGTACATCATTGTATACGGTCCAGCAGAGGCACCGGAAAAGTTCAGAGCAGAATCACGCAGCCCGACTGTGACACTTAAGAATATTACTAAAGGAACCACTATTTCCGTGAAAGCGGTGAATGCGCGTGGGATCGAGAGTTGGGACTGGGCAAGAATGGCAATCGAGAAGTGATAACCACCATAGGTATTCCATAGAGAACCTACTCCCGGATTTTTATTCTCTCTGAATACTTTGACAATGAATCCCGAGCCATGAACATTCGATCGGATTTCGGTAATGCAATGAAGGCATTGATCCAATTACTTCGCTGCGTGAAGGAACAGCGATGGATTGAAGTTCTCGAATCGCAGTACGAAACATGGATACACACCGGTGATGCTTCCTCCCATCGCTCGTTGTATGGCGGTATGGGATCATTCAACGATTTCTCACTTTCTCAATCCAATCTTCAACTCTCAGAGGAACAGGAGCCATTTGCAGATCAACTTTTTAATGATTTGAAAACTCTTTGCTACATCTTCTCGACAGGCAAGTCATTCACACGGGGAGAAGTTGAAGCTCAGCTTGAAACAGTAAATTCAAACCTTCAGGGTTGGAGGTGCCGGCGTTGCGGACATGCGGAAGTTACATTGAAAGAGAAGGACGCCTTCCTTGCCTATCGTCTGGTACGTCAGGCAATACTTGATGCGGTTGTTGAAGGGTCTTTACCGCAATGTGTCGAACGCTTGCTTAGTCTGCAAATTCCCGGCCTGAAAAATGCACGGAACGAGTGTTCAGGACAGATTCGCCGATCACAGATCAACATTGTCCGACGAACCGGCTGGATGCAGCCCTGTCCAGTTTGCCAGAGTAATCAGACCTGTGTCTACAGGTGGATTCAAATGGATGGTGAAGAATTTTTACCCGCCCAGGATAATCTGCGCATGATTTCCCAATAATAGTCCTGTTAGACGCGTCATTACCTGCGGGATTAAAGGGTGAAGGAATTTCACTTGTCTAACTTGATACTCACCACAAGAGATACTACTTTTCTCCTACATTACTCTCATACTTTCGGAGGTCTCCATGAATCAAGTTCTTCGAACCACCCTTCTTCTCTCTACCATGCTGTTCTTTACACTGGCTTTCTCCCAACAAAAGCAAATCAAAGTCCTTGTACTCTACGATATGGAAGGAGTGACCGGGGTAACGAGCGTTAAGCATACCAGCTTTGGCACTCACCCCGAATATATAGCAGCCAGGCAATCGCTCACTGCTGATGTGAATGCGGCAATTGCAGGTTTGAAATCGGCAGGGGTCACTGAGATCGTAATTGTCGACGGACATGGCTCGGGGAATACAACAGGTCCGGATGTTTTTGAAGATCAGCTTCTCCCGCCGGCAAAAATGATCGTCCGTGATAAGTCCTTCGATATTTATATGGACAGCTACGATCAATCCATCGACGCCATTATCGCCATCGGGATGCATGCAGGAGCCGGCAATGAAAAAGGATTTATTTCACATACCTATACCATTCAGGACGTCCAATACAAGATCAACGGCGTACCATTCAACGAATCTATGATTCTCGCTGCAGGGGCATCGCGCTATAAAATTCCTTTGATTATGGTCAGCGGCGACGATCAATTGTCGAAGGAAGTCGAGCGGTTTTTACCATGGGTAAAGTACGCCACTATTAAACGTGCAATCAACAGATCGGAGGCAGATCCAGTAGCACGTGAGGAAGCATCGCGAAGAATTGAGAGTGCTGCGAACAATGCCATACGATCTCTCAGTTCAGTTCAGATATTTACTTTCCCCGGGCCATTCCGCTTCGCGCTTTCCTTTCAGAATGAAGCACAAGCCCGAACAGCCGCAATGCTTCAAGGCGCCGAACCCGGCAATGATGTTACTACAGTGCAAGTTCGCACAAACGATTTTGAAGAAGGTTATAGAAAAAGCTTACAGCTCATTTCGCTGGCTGGTACAGTTATGCGGGCACAGGAATTGCAGCAAGTTCTGAATGCGCAGCCCAATGCGAAAGATCTTCAGAATCAGTATTTAGATCAGATACATAACCACTGGCTTACACCGCTCATACCGACTGTTACAACATTACCAACACAAACGCGGTTCTGGGGGGCACGATAATATTTTCAAAGATGCTTGAATTGGTATCTGGCAGGAAATTCTACAATTTAACGAGCTCATGAGTGAGCGTAGGCAAGAGAACAAAGTTGCGTCCCTCTTCTTCATGCACTTGCTTGAGAAATTCACACTCGAAGCATCCGGCTAAAGCTTTTGCATACATACCTTTTGGATAACCGGCACAAAATGTCCCTGCAACAACCCAGCAGATTCTTCCACCACGAAATCCCTTGTTCATCCCATCATACATATTCGGTAATGCAGCCGGGCAGACTCCAAATTCAGCAACTTTCTCACCACCTGATTGCCGACCGCATTGCATTACCTCCCAGCAATTCTTACGCTTCATCTGCGGTTCCATTATATCAAATAACTTTTCAGTATATGATCGGAAAGTCTGTTAAATAACAACATTTTCTCACTCAGGAACATCTGAATAACCTGTTTTGTTGAAACAGGTAATGAAGAATAGAATTTTTTTCTCAAATTTTCAATTTTGCCAAACCAGATTAGTGGCATTTTAACACTCCATCACCTATGTTATTTTATCGGTAATCCATTTCACCGAATTTATCAAACACTATCTTAAGGAGAATTCAATGCGAACCGTAAGTTTTCTTCTTCGTTCCACAACAGTGCTTCTACTCGTTGCTGGACTGTTCACGACGATAGTAGCTCAGCAAGGAAGAATCCGTCCCAGTTTAAAAGCAAGTGTCATTCAAAAATTGGGAACCGATGCAGAGGTCAAGATTGAATATAGCAGGCCCGGAGTGAAGGGGAGAAAAGTGTGGGGAGATCTTGTTCCCTACGGCATGGCTTCTGGAAATCAATACTCCAAAGGCAATCCATTCCCCTGGCGCGCCGGTGCAAACGAGAACACAACGTTCGAATGCAATAAAGACCTTCTTGTCGAAGGGCAAAAGCTGCCGGCGGGAAAATATGGTGTGCACATGATCCCATCGGAAAAAGAATGGATCGTCATCTTCAGCAAGAACAACTCCGCGTGGGGAAGCTTCTCCTATAAGCAAGATGAAGATGTATTGCGTATAACCGTAACCACCATGAAAGTACCTCACCAGGAATGGCTTTTGTTTGGATTTGATGATCTGGCAGGAGATGCAGCGACAGCCTATCTCTATTGGGAGCAGTTAAAAGTACCATTCAAAATTAAATTGGCAGGCCAGTAAAAGAAAAGAAGAGATGGGAGATGGTAGACGGAATGGAGCGGTTCGATGCAATGTGCGACCTTCCGAAGGCTCTCCATGTTTCACCTAGGCCTTCGGAAGGTTTTAATGAAATCCGCGAAACCTTCCGAAGGACGCTCTTCTCTAGCCCGAAGGCATCTTGCCGAGGGCGGAGAGCAGCTCAATGAAATATAGGGAATATGGAGCCTTCGGAAGGTCTGAATGAAATCCACGGATCCTTCCGAAGGACGCTCTTACTTCTGTAACTCCCCTTCCACTTTCCGATCGTGAATGCCCAGCCATTCCTCAACTTTGTTTTCAATAAACCGTGCGCTATCTGCAGATTCGAATCCACCCATCAGCTTTATTTTTCTTCCATCCTGAGTGATGGCATTTAGCTGAAATGAAGTGCTTGGCCCATGCTTGCCTCGCGTAACAATCTCTTCAACATAGATCTGCGAGATTTCAGTGGAATTCAGAAGCCAGCTCCCGAACCACATCATTGGACCATGCTCTATACTCAGTCTGCCCTGGCCTACCGTGATAACCGTACGATTGATAAACCCGGCTACTGTGTAATACGTCAGACCAATTCCAAGTGCGATATGCAGAACGGGAAATAGGATCATCTCCCAGGACGAGTTACCGCCGAGTGCGATCGCGTACCAAAAAACAAGAAAGCCATCCCAGATCACACAGAAGAGTGCGAGAAAAATAAATTTTGGTGAAAACCACCGATAGGTGAGCACTAAACCGCTGGTAGTCTGATCGATGGTTACATTATTTGGCTGAGGTGTTTTTATCGGTTGTTCGTCCATTTTTAGAGTCCTGCTGTTTTCGGTTGCGCTAATGTAGGGAATGAGAGTGAAAAAGAAAAGGAGAGAAAAAATAGCGTGACTGTATAAAGGGAATTGGAAAATATGATAAGAAGGTCTGACGCAAAAAGAACTTTGATAAAGAGAGCAGGACGTCGGTAACTATTTTTCATTCCCCGATTAGGGGCAGTCCGATAGCAGGAGAAATAATTGCTGGTGGAACTCCAGGAGGTTGCTGCAAAACAATTCTTTGTTGAGCCTTGACGAACGCTCGTCCGATATGATTCTCAATTATCTTAACTGCACTTGTACCTCCAAAGGTGTGCATCGTTGCATGAAATACAGAGAGAACACGCTCCTGCAATGAATGGTCATCTTCCAATGCATCAACTACAAGTTGAAGATCACGGGCTGCTTGAAGAGAGATGTGTCTACCGTGACTTTTATAGTCACCATGTCGGGCAAGTTTCTCCGCGATCTCGCTTGATGGATTAGGTTCTTCTCCTTTAAACATATATTGATTTAACCAAGACGTAACAAGTTCTCGAGAAAGCTGGATTGCATTTTCACATTGAACTAATAAAGCAGGACCAAATTGACTTAAGATAGGCAACCATGAACTCAATAATGCGGGATTTTTACATTCATCTTGTGCCCTTTTGAATTGATCCAGGATTGCCTGGGCGGGAACCACTTGTATACCCAAGGGAGTTTGCAGAATGAATTGTGGATCTATAGGTCCTAGAAACGAATGCTTTCCCATTAATATTCTATCTGCGGCGCAGGCTAACATCGTCGCAGCAGACATCGCCGCTTGCGGTACAATAACACGTATGTCGTCAAATTTGGACCGTAAATAAGTTACGATAGCTTCGGTTGCTTCAGGTGAACCGCCTGGGCTGTGGACGATAAGATCAAGCTCTTTGCCCTTAAGTTCGTAGATGACCTCCATAAGGCCTTGTACGTCTTCATCCGTGATGCTTATCATTTCGGGTTTTGCATCACCGGGTTGCGTCCACTTGGAGGCATAGAGGATTGTATTACGTCCTGTCTTTTTGTGAAGTAGGTCTAAATACCTTCGCCTGACAGTATCAAAAGGCGGCTGCTTACTCCGAAGCTGTTCCTCTTGAAGCTCTGTTATCAATTGCCCCCAGGTTGGCATATGGCAGAAGTACTATTCTATTGAGAAGAATTCGAGGTAGAAGAAATAAATGTTTGATGAAAAAGCTGTAAATATTCTTGACTTTGTTGAAGACTCGATAGGTTAGCTTGATAAATTTCTAGAAGATCAAAAATGCCTGGAAACTGTTCTTGTGTCCTCTCAATCAGTGCATCATATTCATATTTCAAAGAAGATTTCTTTTGAGTATCCATGACAAGCCTTCTATATTGTTGTAGTTAATAAATACGGCCCCAATACAGTGTAAAGAAAAACCTTTTTAAAAGCCAATGTTAGTTTACAATGACTGATTATGCATAAAAGCCCCGCATTAAATTCTTCAAAATTATTGAGAATCCAATAACTCTCTAGTTAGATCAACTTCGCCATGCGCGCAAGGAAGACCTGGCTTCACCTCTTTTTGAAAGTTCTTACTCCCTTCCAAATCTTCTTCAAGGTCAGAACGGTATACTCGTATAAAATGTGCTACCTTAGTGAAAATATTCTGATCAATAAGAAAATCGTTTTCTTCACTTATAACTTGCCCAGAACTCCGATGCTTTCAATTTGGTATAATTTTGCCTAGGATTATTTGAGTGATTGAATATACACCAACGCTTTTCGAGATTCATGACAGATTCCGCCATTTTTCCCGCCGTAGAATCATCAACACGAAGCAAGGGTTGAATGTCAACTTTGGTCGCTTGGCATTGAAAAATAAACTTGTGTTCTATAAATTCTCCAAAATCCTTCTGTTGTTTGAAATCCTTAGGAGATTGAGATGATAGAATTATTACAAAACCTTTTGATCTTCCTTCTCTGATTAGCTTATCTAAAAATTCATTATTCTTTGGCAAGTAGTTATGCGCCTCATCAATTGCAATACAAGTTCTGATTTGCCTAATCCCCGTTTCCTCATTTATTGGTGCATCAGGTAAAGCTGTCATTTCTCGATATAATCTCTCCAAAATCAAAAATGCCACAATCTCTTTATAAGCTGGGAGTCTATCCAAACGAATTATAAGATTCTCTCCATGAAGGAAGGGAATTGGAGGTGTCCCACTTTTATGAGTGTGGAAAAGATCTGTCTCCGAAAACATATTCACCATCTCGAATAAGCTGTCCCGTTTCTGAGTAAGAATCTGCAATTCGTTGAAGACTTCAGGAAAGTCAGGATATCTTGGTTGTTGACCTATTCTACTTCTGTATGCATTTTGCACAGCATCCTTTAATAACGACCTCTGAACCATTCCACCTTTCTTAGTGAACGTTTCAAATAAATCTGCTTTTTGTGCCGCTGAAAAAAGAATCTCTTTGTCTGTATACTCGATCAACATAAATGGATTGATTGGCAATGGAGAGTCGTAGGGATCAATTCTGCGTAAGTTTGCCACTTCATGTAGATAGGGTGGGCGGTCGGGAACAGGGAATGAGATGTCGCCTTTGTAGTCTAGTACTATAACGTTAATAGCAAAGTTAGATTGAATCCGCAGATCAGCAATAATTTTTTGCAGGAGTTGAGTTTTACCAGTACCGGTAGTGCCCATTATAGCCGTACTTGAATTATTAAAGGCCTTTGAATTGTTCATCTCCCAAACATAAGGGCTGGCCTGGTCACCGTCAATATATCCGATTATTATCTTAACCGTATCCTGTAATGCAAATTCCATCTCTCTGAAATGAAGACTAGCCCAAGTTCGACAGTTCAAAAATATATTTGATCATTTTCTGATGAAAGTCCGCGAATGGAGCGAGCATTAGGCGATTCTCTATAAAAGTGCTATGTAGTGCCGACCTACCCCCTTGCGGAGGGCATGGTCGCTGTAGTATATTGTTGCATCATGTTTCTCAGACGTAAGTGTCGACATAAAGACGGCAAGCCCCACAC
>JAZDJN010000041.1:0-2317 GCA_043803945.1 bacterium
CAAAGTCGAGTACGTCGATCTTGGCGTTGATTACTATGAGGAAAAATTTAAGTCCCGCATCCTTCATAATCTCCATCACAGAGCAAAATCCCTCGGCTATCAACTTGTTCCTGTATCAAGTCAGTGAGTTACTTGGAAGGCAGCAACATCGCTCTTATCTTGATTTACGGAAAGAATTGCCTCACAGAGTAATTGGATATTCCGATTGAATTTATATCGTATTAAAAAATACCAGGGCGCTAGTGTAAATACCAACGGTACTAAAAGACACAGTCCTCCGAAGATAGGGTTAATGCCTCTGGAGATAATAGTAATTGCTGAACTCATGAGATAGAATCCAACTAAACTAAGCGAAACCGCTCCTACGTATCCCTGCTTTCTCCAACGTCCTGAATACTCTTCAGCTTGGATTCGCTTTGCCTTCTCAGTCATTTTGACGAGTTCGATTCTTGTTTCGGATTTCATGAACACTATACCTCCATTTGATAAAGATATTTTGTTGCTGCCTAACGGCCTGGCGGCTAAGCTGCGCCGCAGATAATATTCCGGTTGTAAAAACCAAACCGCGATCGTTCCGAAACGATGTTTCTTAAAAGTCGATAAATCATAGCCATGAATATTACACCCACCGTTATTGCGTCAGCTTGAGCCGCTGGTTAGGCACCATTTGCCTCTCTCAAACAATCCTTTAAAACCAATTGACCAAGTGGAGTCGCTTCGATCCACCCGAACTTGTCATCAAAGACATCGCCCCAGGGAGTCTGGTCTTGAAAATCAGTGCTCTTGTAGACGATGAGACCGAGTTGAAACATGGATTCGTACTGCTTGTCAGTGAATCCGCTCTTTGCTAGATCCTCGAAAAAACCATCAAACACCTCAGATGGAAATTGTTGACCGTCCAGGAACTGAAGCAGCCTACAAAATTGCCCTCGATTCTCGAAAAGTGTTGAGTCGACAAGCGAGTCGACAGTTTGCATCCCTTTGTATGGAATCGATGAGGCAGCAATCAGGTCAAGGAGTTCACTGGCTATTACCATGACACGAGCGCAAACCAAGCGATCGATAGGATTGGTCTCGTGAGCGGTGTAGTTTCGGTAATAGCTGAAGACGGATTCAAAGTATGCTTGGGCTTGTTGTTGAAACTCTGAGCCTAAAGGGACCTCGAGGGTCACAGGAGCTTTGTTGCCGAATGCATACTTTATGAGTTGTCGTCCAAATAGCGATTTATCATAAAAGCCCTTCTCACGTAGCGCCTGTTCGACTTGAGTCATGGCTTCATGCGCTGCGTGCTTGAGATGGCCATCCTTGAATAATGGCAACGCTCTATCAATGATGCGTAGGTGAAGCAAGTCATCAGACAGGAAGAGGAAACTCGTTGATGGTGACTCCTTCAATTGTATCCTTTCTGGGGTGGCAAATGGTGCCTAACTATTAATTATACTGCACAACCGTGACTGTCAAAGTACATAGATGTGCACACATCTGCATATCTATGTACCAATTCCTTCGATTTAATCCAAGAATTAACAATTATGTTTTTAGGGTCTGCATATCTATCTTCCAAGGCTCATTCAGTCTAACGGACTCTTCACTCCAATCCCTCGGTTGAGAACATGCGTGTAAATCATCGTTGTCTTAATAGATTTATGCCCTAACAATTCCTGTATCGTTCGAATATCATACCCATTCTCTAACAAATGGGTGGCAAATTCAGCCCGTGAGATAATACTTCAGTCGGTTCTTCAAGTATCGTTTACCCCAGGCAGTCTTCAGATACTTCTCTCGTTTGGTTGCGTCCTGTCGACTAAGACAACCCTCCCAGTAAATCAATGTAACTGGAAGTCGATTCTTGGTTGAGCTCACTACACCGTTGTAGTGTTCCTGCAAACGTTTCTTAAGATTGGATGAATATCCAGTATAGAACTGATGATCCTTGTGCGACAGAATTACATAGACGTAATAGTAATCCACATTACCTCGTTGTTTGTTTGGATCTCACGGGCTGAATGCCGGAACGTGTGGCAAGTGGCATGCTTGGTCAATCCGGCCTTCACTACCGCGTCCCGCATAGCTTTCTGAACGAGCGATTCATCGGTGTGATGGCGCCCCTGTTCCTTTGTTTGTGGATTCACCCACCGGTTCTCCTGTGGGAAAACCCACTGCCATCGCCATTCACCCGAAGCGTTGGGATATTTTCGATCCAGCGCATCAGGCATAACCACACGTCCCCAACCGTCCGCTAAATCTTTTTTGTGAATCAGCTTCACATCCCGCAAATGATTCTGAAGCGGTTGCTTGATCGATGCAGGAAGCACGG
>JAZDJN010000042.1:0-106820 GCA_043803945.1 bacterium
TCTATTGCACAAACTAAATCTCAAACCCCCTTCCAGGCTTGAAATGAAACTCAAATTGTAGTGTAAACTTTTGACACCTTTTGCCTCTTATAGCTCAGAATCATCGTTTTTTCTTCACAACTGTCGAACTTGGGCTAGGAATACTTACACGTTCATGACGTAGAGAGTGAGGATATATTTTATGGAACGGATTAACATAGTTATTACAATACACTAATTGAAGAAGGATTCATCGATGCTGGGGAAAACGCATGTACGTGATATACAGAAATTGAGTGACCAGACTAAGAAGATATGCTACACAAACTCAGGGATGAAAAATCTCCGGTGTTCTTCACTAATCTCTTGGTTTGTTCTTGCGGTACTCTTCGTTAGTACAGGATTGTTGCCCGAGCGACTGGTTGCGCAACCGCTGGCAGCGGGAAAAAGTAAATTTCTCGGATGCAGTATCCGGAGCGTCCGCTCGAATTTCTCGAAGTACTTTAACCAGGTAACCCCCGAAAATGCCGGGAAATGGGGCAGTGTCGAAGGAGGCATGGATTCCTATAATTGGACTCCCCTCGACACAATTTACAAGTATGCACTCGCCAATGGTTTCCCTTACAAGCATCATGCATTAGTGTGGGGGCAGCAATACCCATCATGGATTACGACGCTCGATTCAGCGAGCCAGCGGGCGCAGGTTGAAGAATGGATTCGCCTCGTTGGTACGAGATATCCAAAAATGCATTCTATCGATGTGGTGAATGAACCTCTTCCTAATCACGCGCCAGCTCCCTATGCAAATGCTCTGGGAGGAAGTGGAAAGACCGGCTGGGATTGGGTTATTACAGCATTCCGGTGGGCGCGGCAGTACTGTGCACCAGGAGTTCAACTGATTCTCAATGAGTACAATATCGTTAACAGCAATATCGCAACCGATAATCTCCTGAAGCTCATTGATACACTCAAGGTCAGGGGATTGATCGACGCTGTTGGTATTCAATGCCATTATGGCGAACTCAAAGGTGTAAATCCAAGCACAATACAAAACAATCTGGACAGGATTGCCGCAAAGGGGTTGCCCATCTATATCTCTGAATTTGAGATTAATGAAGCAGATGATGCTGTGCAACTTCAGAATTATAAGACCTACTTCCCTCTCCTCTGGGAACATCCTGGTGTCCGTGGGATAACATTCTGGGGATATGTGATCTACGATATCTGGCAAACGAATGGATATCTCCTCGATGAACGAGGTGCCGAACGCCCGGCATTGAAATGGCTGCGCACAAACATCATCAGCCCCCCAAGACCTGTACCGATCTCTCCCATGACTGCAGGTGGCGTGCAGCGTAATCCGGTTCTTGTGTGGCATCCGTCCGATTCTGCGACGTCATACCATGTGCAGGCGTCAGGAGACATCTTGTTCACTTCAACCGTCATTGACACAACCGTGAAAGATACGCTGGTTCAATTGAAGCCTCTTGCTGCCAATACGCGATACTACTGGCGTGTCAGCGGAGTGAATCAATACGGTGAAAGTGAATACTCTACCGCAGCAGTCTTTGTCACAGGAGATGCAATTTCATCCGTTGAAACGGCCGGTGGAATCCCTGCGGACTATCGTCTTTCTCAAAATTACCCCAATCCTTTCAATCCTGCAACACGGATCACATTTTCGCTTCCGGAGCGAAGCCATGTTTCACTGAAGATCTACTCCCTCCTTGGTAGTGAAGTTGCGACACTCGTCGATGGGATTCATCCTGCCGGTACACACGAGATAGTATTCAATGCTCAAGGACTCGGAAGTGGCGTGTATCTGTATCGGCTATCGGCAAAGGGAGTAACACTGACAAAGAAATGTATTCTTTTACGATAGTATTGCTTTATTGAAAGACAGACAATGAACCTTTTCAGGCCAGCATACCCTATAGCCTCATATCGACGTAGGGTGAACCGTTTGCATCTTGTACAGAGACTTCTGTTACCAGTAATGATTGTAAGCGTAACAATGATATCAGTGAGACAATCGCTCGCTCAACCCTTAACGACAAATATAGAAAAGTATTTGGGGGCCGCAACCAGCAGTTACCTGTTCAGGGATCTCAACCGCTACTGGAATCAATTGACACCCGGAAACGATGGCAAATGGGGATCCGTCTCCTCAACGAGAGGTTCTTATAATTGGACCAATCTCGACGCAATCTATGATTATGCAATCTCAAGAGGTTTATTATACCGACACCATGTACTGGTCTGGGGCAGCCAGCAACCATCCTGGATTGCTTCACTCGATTCTGCAACGCAGCGGGCTGAGGTAGAAAAATGGTTTCAACTCGTTGGGCAACGCTATCCCCAGATGGCCTTTGCCGAAGTTGTCAATGAACCGTTTCACACCCCACTCCCGACCTATCGAAATGCGCTCGGAGGCAATGGAACAACCGGATGGGATTGGGTTATTACGGCGTTTCAACTGGCACGGAAATATATGCCCGCAACTGCCAAGCTCCTGATCAACGAATATAACGTTCTCCATGATAATACAGCGACAACGAATTATCTGAATTTGATCAATCTGCTGAAGGACAGAGGCCTGCTTGATGGGATCTGTATTCAGGGGCACTATTTTGAATTTAGAAGCGATATCTCCGCTTCGAGCCAGTACATTTATAACATCAATACAATCAAGAATAATCTCAACAGTTTTACTGCAACCGGACTCCCTGTCTACATTTCTGAGTTTGATATCGATGAAACAGTGGATGCAAATCAACTGGAACAAATGAAAATTTACTTCCCGGTTTTTTGGGACAATCCGGGAGTAAAGGGAATTACATTCTGGGGATATATTGAATATGATGTCTGGACATCCCATCCCAACACGTATCTCCTGCGGTCAAATGAATCTGAGCGACCGGCGTTGCAGTGGATTCGTTCGTTTATCTACAGCCCCAAACCACCGGTATTGATTTCTCCTGTGACGGTTCTTGGTGTGCCGCGAAATCCCAAACTGATCTGGCATCGTTCCGATTCTGCTTCGTCGTACCACATCCAGGTCACTTCCAACAGCTTATTCACAACGGTCTTTCTGGATACTACTGTTACCGATACACTCCTGCAACTAAAGCTGCTCGATGCATACTCCAGATACTACTGGCGAGTCAGTGGTGTGAACGCCTATGGAGAAGGTTCCTTTTCCCCTGCTGCGGGATTTCAAACGGGAGATCTGATTTCGGGCACTGAAGAGCAACAAGCGATACCGATGAATTTCTCGCTGGCTCAAAATTATCCCAATCCGTTCAATCCATCGACGACCATCGAATTTTCATTGCCGATTGAATCGAAGGTGAAGCTGAGTGTATTCGATCTTTTGGGCCGCGAGGTTGCAGTACTTGTAGATGACAATAAATCTGCCGGCACATACAGGACAACGTGGGATGAAAAGGGATTTTCATCTGGCATGTATTATTATCGCTTGCAGGCTGGAGAGTTTGTTCAGACGAAAAAGCTTTTACTGCTCAAATAGTATCAAAGCAGATATAATGATTCTTTATCACGTTATCATACGTAAACAAGCATGTGAAGAATTTGCTGTTTTCTTATAAACCGTTTTAAAATTCAGCGGCATTGATTCTGTGTCTGCCTCCGGGTTGTCAACCAACAGGCTCTCCAGCGAAAGTGTCTAGTGCATAAGGAGTAGCAATGAAAAAGAGTCAAATACATCATGAAGAGAACAGAACGAGCCGGCTTCAGGGCAGGTTCATTCTATTTGTAGTCCTTGTCATAATTTGTTCGGTTCAACTGCATGCCCAATCAGACACGATCCAGACAACTGTGCCGTCTCTTAAGAATGTCTATGCAGGGGATTTTTATATCGGTTGCATTTTATCGTATAGAAATATCGGTTTTCCAAGCGATCCAATTATTTCAGGTCAATCGCAGGTGGTAACGCCAAATGGGGGATACCTGATCAAATTCCACATGAATTCCATGACGCCCGGCAACAATATGAAGCCGCAATACACTATCGACTTGAGCGGTAGCGCTTCGGCGTATAATGCGGCGACAACAAGCCAGGCCAAAGATTCCATAGAGACTCACCCGACCGTGAGGTTTAATGGAGACATCATCGCTCAACTCAATTGGGCAAAGAGGCAGGGGTTCACTTTTCGCGGACATGTTTTGATTTGGCATCAGCAAACTCCTGCTGCCTTTTTTCGATCAGGATATTCAGCGACAGGAACACGATTGACAAAAACAGTAATGATACAACGGATGGAGAACTATCTTAAAGAAGTAATAAGATTGATCCATGAAGGATGGCCGGGATTACTCTCGGCGATGGATGTTGTGAATGAGGCCGTGAATGACAACACCGGTACAGACCGCACCGACAGTGAATGGTACATAACATTTGGGGATAATAGTTATGTAATGAAGGCATTTGAATTAGTCCGTAAGTATACTATTCAATACGGCGAGACACAGATAAAACTTTATTACAATGACTATAATGAGGACAATGCGAACAAAGCAAATGGTATTGTAAGAATTTGTACCCCTATTTTTCAGGCAGGATATCTTGATGGAATTGGTATGCAGGGGCACGAAGCAAACACTTATCCGACGGCTGAAGCATGGATAAATAGCTATAATAAATTTAATGCAATTTGTAATGAGATGTCGGTAACTGAGTTTTATGTAAATACTGGAAGCACTAATCCTTCTGCTGCTGTCTTAGCTATCCAGGCAAACCAACATGCTCAATTATTTAAATGTTTTGTTGAACGGAGCTACTTTTCAGGCCGGGGTAAAATAATTAATTTTACCAAAGACGGATTGAACGACCAATATACTTTCAATACCAATTCTTCCTCTTTGTGGGATTCAAACAACAAATGTAAACCTGCATTTTATGCCGTTGTCAACGTTGGGATGAATTATAATATCTTAGACTCGCTCGTCACGTATGTAGACTCATTAAAAGAAGAACAATATACCACCGACTCATGGTCAAATTTAACCGCCGCATTAACCTCTGCCAAATATGCCATGGAGCAGAATTATTCAATTTCTGTATCGGCTGCTGATGCCCTGGGAGAGGCAAAAGAAACCCTGAGCACTGCCATCAAAGGATTAATTAAGACAAGCGAATGGGAAGCCAGAAAACCTATTATTGTAGAAGCTGATTCGGGCAATAAAGGGAGTGATTATTCAATCATACAAAACAGTGGTATCACTTATGTATCGATTCAAACCAATTATATAAATTTGGGAAATCCAGGCAGCTCTAATCGTATTATTACATATAATGTCACCTTACCTGATTCCGGGACTTATAATCTCTTTGCCCGCGTACGTGTCGGTGCTGGCCGATATGATGATGACAGTTTCTTCTATGGCAATGGATTCGGTACAAAATCTCCCACAAATGATGACGATTGGATAATGGTGAATGGGCTTCAGACTTCCGGCTTCTCAGGTCCGGGCGATGTTGTTAGTGAGCCAGGTGGACTTGGTGAAGGAGTATGGAAATGGGTGAACCTATCAAAAAATGTTTACCAAGGTGAGCAAGGAATTACCTTCGTCGTAAAAAAAGATAGTTTGATACGCACATTTCAAATTGGCGGCCGCGAAAATGGATTAGAGATCGACAAGTTCGCATTGGGACGAGTTGACTTATTCTATACCGTAAGAAATCTTGATAGTGTAGAAGCCGGTTCAACTGAATTACCGGGCAAAGTATGGGCAGGCCCACCCCTTGCATACAAACAGACCAAATTTGTAGGCAGTGCCTTCAGCTCTAACCAGGCACCTAACTTTGCGGCATATTGGAACCAGGTAACACCGGAAGATGCAGGGAAATGGGGAAGTGTGGAGGGAACTCGTAATGTTATGAACTGGGGTGGTCTGGATGCCGCATATAATTTTGCTAAAGCTAATCGTTTCCCATTTACATTTCACACACTTCTTTGGGGAAATCAACAACCTGCCTGGATGGAGAATTTGGCGGGTGCACCGGATGAACAACTGCAAGAAATAAAACAGTGGTTCCAGGCCGTTGCCGATCGATACCCTCATGTTGAATATGTTCAAGTTGTGAATGAACCATTACATGATCCCCCGACAGCCGGCAGCGGTAATTATATAGGAGCTTTAGGCGGTACTGGAACAACAGGCTGGGATTGGGTGCTGAATGCCTTTAGAATGGCTCGTAATATTTTTTCGGATAGCACGAAATTAATGATAAACGATTACAATATTATTAACAGCTCTACTAACACAAGCCAATATCTAGCACTTATAAAATTGCTGCAGACAGAAAAATTAGTTGATATTATTGGCGTTCAGGGGCATGCATTCTCTACAACCGGTCCAGTGAGTACAATGAAAAGCGGCCTCGATGCTTTAGCATCAACAGAGTTGCCAATTCAGATAACTGAAATGGATATCGATGGACCTACGGACGATGTGCAGTTGCAGAACTATCAGCGGATTTTCCCTGCGCTGTATGAGCATCCCCGAGTTCAAGGCATTACGTTATGGGGCTGGAAACCCGGATTGTGGAGAAATGCACAAGGTGCTTTTCTTATAGGACAAAACGGTGCTGAGAGACCTGCTTTACAATGGCTAAGGGAATATCTGGAAACTGTTACAATAACTGTATCAGTTGAACTTGCCGAAGGAGTACCAGAGAGTTACAGACTAGAGAATAATTATCCAAATCCGTTTAACCCGATTACTCAAATCGCATACTCGGTTCCGCAGAGTAGTTACATCTCGCTGAAAGTGTACAATCTTCTAGGGCAGGAAGTAGCAACACTGTTTGACGGTGTCCGGCAATCTGGAAAGTATATAGCCACGTTTAATGGCGAAGGACTTGCAAGCGGCGTTTATTTATATAGACTGACTGGCACACCTTCGGTATCCGGAAATCTCGTTCATGCTGAATTTCGAAACGGACAGACAAACAACTTTATAGGAACAAAAAGACTTGTTTTACTGAAGTAAAAAGATACTCGGAGCACCTTGCTCACGTAGTCACGATTCACGAGATCACTAAAGGTCACAGGAGCAACCAATGAAATGGTATATACGGATTTGTTATGGCTGTATTCTTCTCTCTCTCTGCTCAGGTGCAATACCGGCGACAGCACAGCCATCCGGCGGACCATATGGCCCAATTCAACAAATTTATCAACAGCCAACCGGAGCGGGGAAAATATATTATGTCACTATCGATGGACGGGCGGATCAATCAGGCGAAACGCTCGCCGAACCAACATCGTTGGAAGCGGCCATTGAACGCGTTCGGACCGGTGACGCGATCGTCATGCGCGGCGGTACCTATCGAATCGGCAGCCTCGTCGTGAACCAGGGAATCACCATACAGCCCTATGCCGACGAACAGCCAATTTTGAAAGGCACATTCGTTGCGACAGAATGGAAGAATCTTGGCAACGGTTTATGGAAGACTTCCTGGAAGCATTTATTTCCGGCCAAACCCGACAGTTGGTGGTCACGCGACAGATTCGGGAAAGAGACACCGCTGTATCGATTCAACAATGACATGGTATTCGTCGATGGAAGATTCTTACAAGCCGTTGGCCAGGAAGAAGATGTTGACGAACACTCGTATTACATCGACTACGACGCCGGACAGGTGTATATTGGCACAGATCCCTCACATCGACTGGTGGAAATCACAGCGTTCGATATCGCACTGAAAAGAACCGTCGGAGATTGCCATGGCAAAATTTCAGACCATAAGGGACCTGTCATTCGAGGAATAACGTTCACTCAATATGCCTACCGTGCACTTGAAGTCGAAGGAAAAGAACCTGAGGGTGTTTCTGCTGAGTCGGATCATGGAAAAGATGTTATTGGGACGACGCTTGAGCATTGTACTATATCATTCTGTTCCCGGGTTGCTGCGTATCTTAGAGGAGATCACTTAGCACTCCGGCATTGCAAGGTGAGTGACACCAGTACGGAAGGGATCTACATCATTGCTTCGTCCGACGTTCTCCTGGAAAAGAACATATTCACTCGCAACAATATCGAACGGATCACGGGATATTATCCTGCAGCAGTGAAAATTTTTAACCAGAGTTACCGCGTGACGTGCAGCGATAATCTGGTCATCGACCTCCCGTATTCAAACGGCATCTGGTATGATGTCGGTAATGTGGACGGTCATTTCCTAAACAACTGGGTCGAGGGTGTGGGTAATGTGAACAGAACGTTGGATGAAAAGAAACCATGGCCAAGTGAAAGTGGATTCTTTTTCGAAATATCAAAAGGGGCAATTTGCGCCGGTAATGTGTTTGTCAATTGTGATCAGGGGATTTTTATCTTAAACAGTTCGAACGTACAAGTGTACCAGAATACCTTGGTAAACAGTACCGTTTGTATCGGACGTAATGAAAGAACTGCCGCCAATGATCGCACCTTTGGCTGGCATTCCAGCACAGGTCCAGATGTCGACAAGCGAGATGGACATGTGTTTGTGAACAACCTGCTCACAGGAAATTCAACGTATCACAGGCCGCTTCTGTTTGTTTGGCAGCCGGCTTCCCTGTGCAAACAGCTACCGAATTCACAACTGAGGCAGCTTGATTATACTGTGTATGTGCGTACTATTGAAACAACACAAGCTCCATTGATAGTCTGGAGTCCTGCTCCAGGTGAAGAGTGTCAAGTAGGATTTGAGTCATTGAGTGATCTGCGAAAACTGTACCCGGAGTTTTCGGGCAACAGCCTCTCATTATATAATTATCATGGCCCATTGTTCAAGAGTACGGAGTTGGGCAACTACCAATTACTACCAGAATTTCCAGGAGCGAATTCAGGAATACAGCTTCCGGTGGAGATCAGCAAGTTTCTTCGCCTGTCCAAGGGGAATGGTCCCTATGTTGGAGCGTACCCTATAATACCCTGATCGGAGATCAGATTACAATTAGTAATCACCGTACCAAAAATGCGGGTCTGCAACCAGGGTGCGAATATCTCTAACTGCAAAGGACACTAAAATCGGACAGGATATATATATTGGTGTTATAAGAGAAGCATTTGCGGCGGGGAGGTGGATGAGTCGTTACAATCAATCTTCTACATTTCCCATTAGTAGTACGGAAGAACTCTTCTAGAATATTCGATATCCAACTTTTTTAAATTCGGATAAAGCCTTTTATACACATCAAATAGCTGCTGATATATTTTATAGTGTTGCACATCCGGCCTTATACTATTCTTACTACCGGTCATTTCATGTGCGGCTTCTTTCCATGATCGGTACCAACCGATACCCACGGCAGCCGCAATCGCCGCTCCCAGGCCGGATGCTTCGGTGTTTTCGGGAATTGTATTATTCTATGGTTATAATGGCCTTCATAACACCATCTTTGTAATTTGCTGCTAGATCAAAGGCTTTTTGTGTCTCTTCCAGCGGGAAGTGATGCGTTGCCATGGAATCCATTGTTATCTGACCCCGATCCAGAAGATCAATTGCCTTTTGTGTACAGTGAACCTGCCTGCGAATGTTAATAATAGTAAGCTCCCTCCGTCTTAGTTCATGGATGGGAAAGGATATTGCATCTGTTTCAGTAATTCCGATAATCACGAGTGTACCACCCGGTTTCAATAATTGTATTGCCTGGCCTATTGCTTCCGGATTTCCGCTGCATTCATAAACTACATCCAGCAGCAGCGGTTCAATCTTCGATATTTCTTTTACAATATCCATCCGATCCGGATTTCCGAACCATTTGGGATTCAACATTATTGAAAATGCCAGGCGGTCATCAATTCTATCAGTGACATAGACATTGCCGACATTTTTGGTGCGCAGCACATGGAATACAGACATGCCGATTGGGCCAACACCAAGAATGGCTACAGTAGCGTTAGCAGGAATCATGGATCTTTCAACAGAATAGATACCGATGGCCAGCGGTTCAGATAAGGTTGCTTGCTCAAACGTCATACTCTCATTAATCGGGAAACAACATTTCTCATGAAGCACTATATATTCACTCAGGCAGCCGTCCAATTGTTTTGGATTTCCCAGAAAGCGGAGTTCACGGCATGTATTTTCCCTGCCGGCTTTGCACTGATCGCAGCGGCCGCACGATAAAGCCGGTTCTATGGCAATCCTCTGGCCAGGTTTTACTTTCGTTACTGTACTCCCTGTCCGCTCTACGGTGCCAGATCCCTCATGCCCAATGATAAAAGGAAATTTGACAATCTGAGAACCGATTCTTCCGGATGCATAATAATGAACATCCGAACCGCAAACACCGACTGTTTTCATCCTGATGAGTACATCGGTATCATTGAGTATCTTCGGATCCGGCACCTGCCTGATTTCGAACTGCTTTACTCCGGTAAGAAAAGCTGCTTTCATTACGCTGCCTCAATATTTGTTTAAGCTATTATGAAAATAATCATTGCATCGGATTCATTCAATGAAAACCTGAAAATATAAATTCTGCATATCAGATTACGTTTTCCATAATTGCGCACTGGCTTGAAGTAACGGTGTCCTTTCGCTATTCGAGAATATAGGAATTGAGGATATTCTCGAGCTTCTCTTGCCGGGCACTGTTCAACTGCGGTTTGTCATGCTGCAATACCCATTTCTCTACTTCCGTCAATCCGACTCGGCCTGCCAACATATCTGCACCAATCTCTCCCGAATAGCTGCTGTATCGCTCATCGATGAATTGATTAAATACCTTATCTTCGATTAATTTGTGAGCAATGGTGAGTCCGCGTGCAAATGTATCCATTCCCCCAATATGGGCATAGAAGAGATCCGTTGGATCGATTGAACTGCGCCTGACCTTTGCGTCGAAGTTCAGTCCGCCGCTCCCAAGTCCGTTTTGATTGAGAATGATCATCATTGCCAGCGTTGTGGAATAGAGGTCGGTTGGAAATTGATCGGTGTCCCAGCCAAGCAGGAGATCTCCCCTATTGGCATCGACACTCCCTAATTTACCCGCAGTCGATGCAACTACCAGCTCGTGTTCAAAAGTATGACCAGCAAGTGTTGCATGATTCGCTTCAATATTTAGTTTGAAATGATCCAGCAGATCATATTCCTTAAGGAAATAGAGCGTCGTTGCGGCATTGGAATCATACTGATGCTTCATTGGTTCAGCGGGTTTCGGCTCGATGAGAAATTGTCCGGTAAAGCCGATTTTATTCTTGTACTCAACAGCCATCTGGAGAAAGCGAGCCATTTGTTTCTGCTCTCTTTTGATGTCGGTGTTCAGCAGTGACTCATATCCTTCACGACCGCCCCAGAAGACATAATTCTCTCCGCCAAGTGCATGGGTAGCTTCAAGAGCATGCTTCACTTGTGCGGCGGCTGTTGCCATCACATGGGCGTTGGGGCTCGTCGCAGCACCCTGTGCATAGATGGGACTGCTGAACAAATTTGCTGTTCCCCACAGAAGCTTAACACCGGTTTCCTTCTGAAGGCTCCTGGCGTATTCAACCATCACCTCAAGATTTTTGCATGACACAGTGAAAGTCTCTCCCTCCGGCGAAATATCCCGATCATGGAAGCAGTAGTAGTCGATCCCAAGCTTTTGAAAGAATTCAAATGCAGCGTCCATCGTCTCTCTTGCCCGATCAAGCGGAGCGGCTGCCTTGAGCCACTCGCGTTGAAAACTTGAACCACCAAACATATCGGATCCGGTTCCCATGAACGAATGCCAATAGGCAACCGAAAACCGGAGATGCTCTCCCATGGTTCTATTACCTACAATCTGGCTCTTCTCATAATGCTTGAAGGCGAGAGGATTCTTCGATTGTTTTCCTTCAAATGGAATTCTATTAGATACATTGGGGAAATATTTATTGATCATGGCAATGCCCGATATTGTTTTGGTGATGAATGAGTCTTAAGGTGCCCGTGCCGCCAAGTGCTGTAAAGGTAAATGGCAGCATTCTACCCTGTATCAGTTCAAATATCATTGAACCGATTTAATATTATCAATATTTACATATCTTGTCAACAAAAAGTTTGCGCTTATAAAGCTTTTAGGGATCCGGACAGCGAAAGTATTCTCTGGATAAATGGCTATACTGTGCTGACCTCAAAAGCTCTTCTTCCATTCCATCCATTCCGTGCTGAAGAGATATTTTTTTTTCTGTACCGTTCATCAGAAGAGAATTTGTCGTTCCGTTTTTCCGCCGAAGCGAAGTTTACTGGGGCGGACCTGTCCCGCTGCTTTGCGGCTGGGTTCCAGGGACTACATTGACGATATTTCCGGAATTGATATCTCTTGTGATGTTCCAGTTGCGGTAAAGTTCGAAGAGGCAGTAGAGGATCGGAAGCCCAACGGCGAGACCGAGAATAAACCAAACGGAAAATGGAATCGGTTTGGCTGGAAATTCTACTTATCAAAGGTGAAGTCAAGTGAGTGCTTGCCTTCAATGTTCTCTTTCGGTTCAAATGTGAAGACCTCTGTTGTCTTTCGATCTTCATGGATACGACGAATTGTCACCCGCGGCTTAAATGGTGTATCCTTTTCTGTCTGGGTCACAACGATGACAATGTTGTTCTTGCCTTTGCGGAGCCCGCCCTTGAGTAACCCGGAGTGACTCTCGCTTTTGCCGGTTTCCTGTTCGATCCCGTTTACAGTTACCTGGATCTTGTAGCCAGTACTAGAGACATCAAGAAATGCGGAGAAATCAGGAATAGCGATAGGCTTTGGAGCGCTTCGAACTTGTCCATCAATCTCATAAGTTGGAGGAAGGTCCGAGGGGTTGAACTCCGATTGCTTTCCATTCTCGTTGAACTTGGGACTTCCAATATCCATTCTCGCATCGACTTTCCATACCGATTCTTCCTTCACAAATTTTATAAAGATGAAATTCACCCGTGGTTTGCCGGTCTCATCCTTTTCTTCCGAATCCTCCACGTATACAAGTCCGGCAGTGGGCCCTTTTTCCATCATGGTGACAAACTTTGCGGTCGAGATGTCGGAGACATCTTCCGCAATGCTCTCGATAATGTCGGGAGTAAGAACGCTCCTGGCGCTAGCCAGATTATTTCTCAACGTACCGAGTCGAAACGAAGACATTGTTTTTTCCAGCTCAGATTCCTTTCCCGACTTGCTCGCCTTCAAATAGGCTCTCCATGTATTCTCCAGTGTGTTGCGCAGAGACTCTTGTGCGGCGTTGCCACCAGAGAAAACTGTTAGCAAGATGAACAGCGATGAAATAGTGACCGTTGTTCGATTTATCATGTCTTAATATCCTCCATTTCTAACGGACTGGAACTAACCTAAGTGCAAACGTTCCAGCGCGATGCGACCGTTTTTTTAATTTGCTGATTTCTATTTGTATCGTAGGTTGTGTGTTCATTTTTCGACACTCGCAAATTAGGAGCGCGAGCGGTTGCAGCGTCAGGATGAGCAAATTATCAGGTGGCAATAACATCATTTCCTTTGTCCACATTTTTCAACTCACCATATCCCTCATTTTACGAATCTCTGACCAGCACTTTACGCGATCGACAGATCAAAACTGCAAAGTCGATGGTGGTTCATCCGCTTCGTCGATCGCAGGAATTCTTCGCATCCACACTAGCTGTCGGGCAGCAGACGATACTCCCGCGACGGCAACACCTACAATAAAAAGAGACGCTGAGCATACCGCAAGGAGGATGAGAAAAATAGCAAGAGCCATATAGCGACCCATTTGAATGACATAACCCGTGCGCTGATGCAGATACAGCTTACCATGAAGGCCATGCCGCCCGGCTCTATACCCGAGGAGATTCCCAAAATGGGTCGTATCCACAATCAGGTACAGACCCCATATGTAGCCAATCAGTACCACGCGAAAATTCTGCGGAATCCATACCAGCGAAAACGCCACAATTACACTCAGAATCACCGCAGGAATGAGGTGTCTTGGTTCAGCAATTCGCTTTGCCGTAACCACTTTTTGATACAGTGGATTTCCTTCAATGGTGTTAACCGGGTAACTTTCATAATGCTCAGCATAGTGGAGTTGACGCTCTCGTTCCTGGAGAATGGTAAGTAGCCAATCGCTCCACATCAAAAAGAAAGTGACAACACCTGTTACCCAGGGGCGATCTACGAACCATTCAACCATCATGATACCTTATTAATAATGTGAACTTTGTTTTCTATTTTGCCGCCTAACGGATTGCGGTCTCGAAATGTTTTTATTCGAGACTGCGGCACCCTGCCTGCCCCGCTGCGTGTTTAAACGGGGTCAGCTATTCGCCCGCCGGAGTTTGCTTTTTAACGCAGGCGGGCTTGTTCCAATTCCACAGACTTAACGCTTCTCAGATAAGTTGCGGTGGAACTGAGAATCCCGCTGCGGTTTTTGCGGGGAGCCGCGGATTATACCGCTTGCGCATGTTAATTTAAGCTCAGCTAATTTATCTGTTGTACCTTTACACCCTTAATTAAAAGCCACAAGATAATCGAACATTCCCCAAGAGCCGCAGGTGCCGATGCAAATTCGGAAATAATATCATGGTAGTGTGGAATAAGCAAAAAGGTAAAACTATCAGCCAGATAGCTAAAGCATGAAATTATCAGCAAGATGCCCAGAATTCTGGGAAGAAATCCCGATTTAAATACGAGAAAACCGAATGGAAAAAGCCAAAGACCCCAAAATATTTCAACGATATTATTTCCATATCCATGCAAATTGAGAAATACCATCATAAGGGCATTCAGTTTATCCGGTTCAAATACTTTCAGGTATTCATCCCCACTTAAAACTAGTAATGCACCTAATTGATTAAGTGTATTAAGGAACGCTATGGGAACAGACACCACAACCAATGTCAACATAAGCGTAGCATGTATCTTATTAATCCCTTTGAGTAAGCGATAGAGAGCCAGGACTAAAAATATAAAACTGATTTGGCAGATAAGATTGCTCACAATGCCTATGCGGAATAGCGACTCAGATGTCATAATATTATTGGCTGTTGCAGCGGCATTTCCGGCTACAATTATCTTGGAGGGAACATACATCAAACCGAAGGCACCGGTTATTCCCATCAACAGATACAGTAAGCCGGCAATTCTTGCGTTCTTTTGGGTTGAAGTCATATTTTCTTCCATTTTGTTTGATTAAAACTCTACCTATGCTCGCCATGAATTTTGCAGTGCGCCTGCTCGCCGTCTTTGTGGCGAGAGCACCTGGTTAGGTGCTTTTTTTAGAATTCGTTTTCTCAATCTCTAACTTCCCGTCTTGATTGCGAGCACCGAGGGTGTTTGGCAGCCAACTATCGCGGGAGCCTCGTGGATGAGTTCGTCGTTCTCAATGGCGGCGACCATAAAGAGAGCAAAATCTACGCGGCGCGTGATGTTGCTCGCGAGGACAGGGTCGCCGACATGCCTGCTCCATACGGGAAGGCCTTGGCTCTCCCCTTCTTCGAGGTCGCTGCCGCGGACGACAGTCCACCGAGTGTTGCTCGAAAAGATCCGTCGGCATGCTTCCACCTGGTCGTCGATTTCCACAGCGCGGAGCATCCGCCCAATCCATCCGACAACCTTCACAACCAACTTGAAGACCCGCGAGTACACGTCCTGGCCGTCCCGCGTAATGTGCCAGCCACAGGAGAATATGAGGCGCGCGCCCGGACGCGCATAGTCGAGTACCGCCTGCGCCGTTCCCGAAGAGTATTGATGAATCCCCCAAGGGGCCAGCACGGTAAGCACCCCGTCGCACCCTTCAACTGCGTTCTTGATCACCTCACGGTCGTTCGTTGCACCGGGAATGACGGTGATACGCCCCTTGAACCTGTCGAGTTTGCCTACGCTGCTTTCCCGACATACACCAACCACCTCGTAGTCCCGATCCAGCGAATGCTGCACCATGTATTGCCCGAGTTTTCCGGATGCACCAACAATACAAACCTTTTTCATATTCTTCCTTATTTACAGTAGCACCTAACGGACGGGTGCTAGAAACCTGGACGAAAAGTCCAACCACGAAGGACACTAAGGACTCGAAGATTAAGAAAGAGAAAAGAGCTCTTAAAAATTTAATCAATTCAACAGCTTTTCCTTTGTGTCCTTGGTGAACTTTTCAGCCAGAGGCTGATGCGCCTTTGGTGCAGTGGTTTGATTATGTTCTTAACTTTTCGGCCAGGTTTCTAGGTTCAGTATCAACAGATGATTGACCAAATTCCACACGCTACCCCGCGCACAATCCGAACGAAGAAAAAGTGGGGCCGGGGACTGATCTTTGTCCGGATCTTTATCCTTCCGCATACAATCGTCGGTATTGGTGCAATACTTTATGCATTGTTCATCACCTCCATGATCCTCATCGGTTAGACAACCACCGGGACGATTACAAATCGTTCTACGAGCGATGATTCAGAAGACGGAACAACGTACCACGTGGAGTACCACTATCTCTATAACGCAGAACGGTATATCGGTAGCGATCAAGTATCCTCATCGGAGTACGACGCTCTTGTAACCGGGACTCGCGTGGAGGTGAATGTCCATCCACTGTTTCCACAATGGGGAGCATACCTCAATGTCGGCCGTCAGTCATGGTATCACCCGCTGATGGTGTGGGTCTTTACACTCTTTTGGAATGTTGTTCTGAGTGTCTTTGTCTGGTTTATCTATATCCATCCGTGGCAGATGCGCCGTGTTCTGATCTATGGCGGAGTTGCTGAAGGGACAATAATGAATAAAGAGATTACCCTGGGAGATAATTCCGATACCTACATTTTGCATTATCGGTTTAAGCCCCCGCTTGTCGCTGCTTCCGACATCAGCCTCTCTGCATTTGGTTATACTCAGGAATCAAAAATGAACGTTCAAAAAGATGAATATAAATTTATCGTCCCGGGTGACCATGTCACAGTATTGTTTATGCCGGACAATCCGAAGCGAAGTCTGATTTACAAATATGCCGAGTATGAGGTGGTTTAGGTGTGATGGACGAATAGCACGCATCATGAAGTTTCAGTAAGCAGTGGTTGTTTATCTTCTCTCTATTAGTAACAGACATTACGCAGGAAGAAGAATTTGTATGATTAAAGGGATTAATCTTGGTTTTAGGGGCCGTCCAAAAAGAAACGATCTGTCACACCGGAATGTGCCGCTTTACGGCATCTCCCGTTCTTTGGGATTCCGCAGATGCGGGATTCCTGAGAAACGGAACCGTACAGCGGAACTTCAATCCGGTGTCCAGTGCATTGATTTAACATTTTTCTGGATTCCCTGCCTGCCAAAGTTTCTTTAGCACGCAGGCAGGCGGCTAGAAGATTGCCGGAATGACAGTCCGTGAGTTCTCTTTTTGGTCAGCCCCGGAGTTTGCTAATATAAACCGAGATGGAAAACAAATTGTCCTTTGAGTGCACTATGCTGAGCAAATAAAATTCATCAACATAAATGCAACGTTCTCAATGATCAGAAGTGAGATTGCCATCGCCGTCCACATAGCGGATTTCGTAGCCGATCTCCTTCAATCCTGATTCTACTTTTGACCTATCGCCAACAACGACCCAAATCAGATTATCCGGCAACACAACGCGTTTTGCTGCATTGTGCGCTGTGGTGATGTCAAGATTCAGAATGTGCGATGCATAGCCGTCGTAATAATTGTCAGGCAATCCGAACCGGACGATGTTGGAGATTGAGCCAAGTACTGCTCCATTGGTTTCCCATCCGCCAGGAAGCGAAAGTGCATTCTGATTCTTCACTCTCGCAAGCTCATCCTCGGTGGCTGGCTTTGTCGATACAAACTGGCTGATCTCTTTTCCCATTTCCTGCACTGACTCTTTTGTTCTGTCGGTCTGCACAATACCGTAATAGATATAAGGTCGTTGACCCTTCGCACTGATGATAACGCTTCCAGCACCATACGACCAGTGTTTATCTTCTCTCAGGTTCATATTGATACGTGAGACAAAAGAACCGCCAAGGATGCTGTTGAAGGTTTCAATCGCAATGTTCTCCTTGTCGGAATAGGGAGGAGCCGGATGGCCGGCAAAAATTATTGATGATTGTGACCCCGGCCGGTCCATAAGATAAATGAGCGGTTTGGCCGCCGGTTTGACCTCGGCAATATTTTTCTTTGGAATATCTCCAGGTTTCCATGCAGCAAACAGCTTTTCCAGTTTCGGTTGGAGCTCCTTGAGCGATACATCGCCGACTATCACCAGGGTTGCATTGTTGGACTTAAACCATGTCGAATGGAATTTGCTCAGGTCTTCCCGTGCAATGTTCTTGACTGTCTGCTCGTATCCCGAGCCGCTAAACGGGAGAGCATAGGCATGGCCCTTGCCGTAAATGTATTGCGGAAGGACGCGCAAGCCCATCTGAATGGGGGCAGCTTTCTCCTGTTGAATTTGCACCATGCGTTCTTTCTTCAACCGATCCAATTCCTTTTGAGGGAAGGAAGGATGAAGAATTATTTCTGCCATCAATTGTAGCGCCGGTTCAAGGTTGGCTTTGAGCGATGAGAGTGAGACACTGTTCATATCGAGGTTTGCTCCGGTCCCCAACTGTGCACCAAGCAAGAGCAGCTCGTCACTGATCTGCAGCGCATCTTTTGTTTTCGTCCCTTCATCGAGCATCGACATTGTGAGGCTGGCTGTTCCTGGCTCTGCAAACTGATCTGCAGCGAAGCCGCCATCGAGCAGCATATTCAAACTGACCATGGGGATGGACTTTCGTTCGGCGAGAATAATCTTCATGCCGTTCGAGAGTTGCGCTTTTTGAAATCGGGGAAAACTGGCTGCAGGAGGAGTGCCGGTCGAAGGCATTGTCTTTCGATCGACATCGCTTTGAACGGTACTAAACGACGGGAACGGATGAATTTCGAGATTGAAGACACCATCACTCAACCATTTGTTCCCGGCATTCTTGATATCGTTCGCCGTCGCTTCGGTAATTTGCTGCAGATAGGTCTTGTAGAATTGTGGTGAATTGCCAAAAACCTGGCTTTGTGCTAGGATATCAGATTTTCCCCCGAACCCGCCGATACGCTCTATGCCGCTGATGAAATTGGCAATGTACTGTGTCTTGATGCGCTTAAGCTCCTTCTCGGTCGGGCCCGACTGTAAAAGTTTTGACAACTCTTCAACAATTGCCTGTTCTACTTTAGCAAGCTCAACGCCGGGTTTGGCATCTGCTTCAATGAAGAATTGGCTGCCGATTTCACCTTCATTGCAATATGCACTCACCCGTGTGGCAATCTGTTCATCGTATACTAACCGCTTATAGAGTCGGGAAGTTTTTCCCTGCGAGAGAATATTGCTTAGGAGTGTGAGATAAGTCGTTTCTCTATTGCCCCATTCAGGAACATTCCACACTTTATCGATACGTGATTGCGGCACACGGTCCTGGGCAACTACCCGTTTGCTGCCGGCCATCTTTGCGACGCTTGTTTCGTAGCGGCTCAAGGGAGGACCGGATGGAATGTCTCCGAAATATCGCTCGACCTTTGATCGTATTTCTTCGGCGGTTACATCACCAGCAACAACTAGTACGGCGTTGGCTGCTCCATAGTATTGTTTGAACCACTCATGCACATCCTGCAGGGATGCAGCAGCAAGGTCTTCCATAAACCCGATCACCGTCCAGGAATAGGGATGGCCTTTTGGATAGCAGTTTGTTGCTAAAATTTCTTCCGCGACGGCGTAGGGTTCATTTTCTCCCTGACGTTTTTCGTTCTGGACAACACCACGTTGTTCATCCAATTTAGCCTGGGTAATCGCTCCAATCAGGTGCCCCATTCTATCGGACTCCATCCAGAGTACAAGATCGATTGCTGATGCGGGGACTGTTTGGAAATAGTTTGTGCGGTCGTTGTTTGTTGTGCCATTCAGATCGGAGGATCCTACTTTTTCCAGGACCTTGAAATAATCGTCATTGTAATTTTCGCTTCCGTTAAACATCAGGTGCTCGAAGAGATGGGCAAATCCTGTCTTACCCTGCTTCTCATTTTTTGACCCAACGTGATACCACACATTCACGGCAACGATCGGCGCTTTATGGTCTTCGTGTACAATAAGTGTGAGTCCATTCTTTAACGTGAATTGTTTGTAGGGTATGTCAATTTCATTCATAGCCTGTCCTAGCAGTGAGAAGTTGATAAACAAAACAAGGAGTGTGACGAAGATTACTTTCATTGTTCACCTCTGCGTATTGTGAATGATTGGTTGTGATAAGAATATGAACACGTTGTGGAATTGAATGGTTTCTCTCATTGGCAGTTTTATATCACATTGTTACCGAACCTCAGGAAGGTCTGTGGATATTGTTAACATCAATTCTATTCCGTTACTCGTTAGATACGCCGTAAATGAAGAGAAGTTGCCCAAATAACGTACTGGTAAAAGAGATTTTCTTTCCTGGTTCTTCTGACGTGATTGCCTCACTGTCTGGGGGAATAGTTCTTTATTTTCGACCTATCCAATAGAACTCCCTATTTTGTGATAAAGGTAATCGAGGTGTTCGAAGAAGTCAAGTTTTTGGTGATGTATGTAAAGGAACGAAGAGGAGGGAGGTGAAATGATTTGGGTATTGCAGAATGAGTAAATGCTGTGAACAACTCCATTAAAACTTTGTCAGCTTCACCAGATAATCTCCCCACGCCTCCTGGTGGAGAATCTCACAGTGCCATCCTAATTTGTTTGAATGATGTTCCAGTGTTTCAGGATCAATCTGGAGCCAGCTAAATTGTTCGCCTTGAATCCCTTTATAGGCGAACGACATCATTATTTCACCAAAGTAGCGGTTCATTGCCATATTCCGCCGATGATAGGCAAGATGGACTGGATCATCGGTGCATCGTACGTCGAGTGAGTCGAAAAGAATGATTCCTTGCTCGTTCGTGAGATGGAGGGCATGGTGGAGAAATCGCTGGAGTCCATCAATCGAGCCGACAAGCCCAATACCGTGGGGCAAGAGAAGTAAGGTATCAAATGATTTTCCACCAAATTCAAAAATGTCACCGCATTCAACATTGAACACACCCCGCTGCTTCATCACTTCAACAGCTTCGGGAGAAATTTCGAGAGCCCGGAGGTTTACACCGGCATGTTGGAGGTATAGGCTATGACTTCCGGCCCCGGCGCCAATGTCAAGCACGTTTCCGGAACACAGGGCTAGAGCAGTTTTTTCGATTAATGTAAATTGTTCGGGGTCTTTGAAAAATGTACTCACCGGCAGCTTGAATTCAAGACCATCATCTCGAAGCACATCGAGGCATGCAGCAACGTCTCCATGGAAGTAATCAAGGAGAGCGAGGCCATAAGGGTTCATCGAGTGTGTGGCCATAGGATATTATCCTAACCATCGTTCCGATCTGCTATTGCACTCTCTGCGAGGTAATGCAACACTTCTGGGATCGAGGTGATAGTTCTACCTAAAACTTGTATGTATACTTGAGCCAGAGTTGGTTGTGTAATTGTGAATACCGTGCGATGGCATCGTTGGCAATCTTATGGCTATACGCTGTCAACATCTTCCTGGCTTCTGAGGGGTTCCGTTTGTAAACCTCAACGACTTCTTTTTCGAATCCTGGCTGGTTGGTAAAAGCTTTCTCTTCGATATCCTTCCTGACTGTATCCACATCCTGAACCATCTCCTGGTATCGGAAGTAACAGAGTTGACTTACTGTACGGAATGTCCACCACGCACAGTTGGTACTGTATTCCCTGCGGCCATCGACCATATAACTTTTCGGCATACTCTCGATGCCGCAATAGAAGGGTGTATGCGGGGTTGTTACAGGATTATCATATCCAAGCCAAACAACGCCGCCGATCGGATTGGGCAGCCAGCTTCGAGATTGTGTCACATGGACATAAGTGGCACGATTACATGCAATTGTCCGTTCGCTTTTGATGCGAAATAATTCTTTGTATTCGACATTCATAAAAGGATTTGCTACAGGATTTTTCACCGCTTTCCCTTCTTTATCTTTTGAGAACAAACCGTTCGTCATATCGTAATCAGTATTTTGATAATAATCACGGAACATGGAGAGAACACCATTCACAGAAAGCTGTTTCTCCGCTTTCACAGAAAGAGGATAGTTCTCTGCATTCGGATCGAGTTTGAGTGAGGGAGCGGCTTTACTCAGAACACGCCATTCCCGCCGCCTGCTTCCCATGCTGTTTCTGTCTGCATACACATAGCAAAATTCAAATGGTTGTTCGCTTTTGGAATTCCACCAACCCTGTTCTTCGGCGAGGGAGAAGACATTTGATGAAGCCATATACCAGTCCGGCTCTTTTGGATTGAGTTGGCGAATTCTTGAGGCATTAGCTGACACGCCAACGTGATCGTCCGGGATTCTCACCGCTGCCCACACGGCACCAAGTTTGCCACGGCCGGGGCCAAGAATTTCAAAATGCCAGGTTTCGTTCGGATCAGCAAATGTAAAACATTCACCAAAATCATTGTACCCATATTGCTTTGTGAGATGATCGATGATTTGAATCGCTTCTCGTGCCGTCTTTGCCCGCTCCAGTGCAATCCGGTACAATTCGGGGCAATCGAAAATTCCTTCATCACTTTTAAGTTCAGATTTACCGCCGAATGTTGTCTCTCCAATTGCCAACTGGTGTTCGTTCATCACCGGATAGGCAGAATTAATGTAGGCGTACGTTTCCGCTACCTGCGGGATCTCACCGGTAGAGAGAACGTCGGTATCGTCGGGGCCTTTGGTTTCTTTAGAACCCATGAAAATATTTGTCATCGCACCGCTCTTATATGTTCGATGGGGAACTACGGTGATCCAGGTGCGATCCGTTCGGGAATCGCATGAATGGGAAGTCATAGTGGAACCATCAATCGAGGCGGCTTTTCCGACGAGAATACTGGTGCAAGCATCATACTCGGTGATGGAGGGAATCGTTGTTGATGTCCGGGGTGAAACAACCAGATGGAAGAATAGAATGCCGCTCATGAGTGAAACGAGGAGACTAAGATTCTTCAGCATTATTCTCTCCAGGCGATAGTCGTAGGCTCGTGGGATATACCAGCGTGTTTATTGGCAAAAGTAGTCCAAAATACTGCTATTGTCAATGAGAGCTTCATCATCATTGCTCTTGTACGAAAGGATCTTCGTGTTAATTCAAAAATGAGAATACAGTATGAATCGCAAAGAAGTAATTTTTTCCAGATAGATATTGACCAAATCGATTGAAAATTGTACATATAGGTAATCGCCCTTGAATCATTCGAACCTATGCCAACAAACCTTCCATCCGAGTATTTCGAAGCTGAAAGAAAACACCGTGAGGCAAAGACCCCGGAAGAGAAGGCTGACACCTTAGAGCATCTCATCAGCACCATACCGAAACACAAAGGGACCGATAAACTCCGTGCTGAGCTGCGCCGAAAACTCTCCAGATTCAAAACTCAGGCTCATGCCAAAAATAAAACGGGGAAACATGAATCCCACTTCTTTATAGAGAAAGAAGGCGATGCCCGGGTTGTTGTCGTTGGCGCTGCGAATGTCGGAAAATCCTCATTGGTGGCTAAACTGACCCATGCGACTCCGGAGGTTTCCGAAAGTCCATTCTCGACCTGGTTTCCCACTCCAGGCATGTTGATGTATCAAGGTGTCCATATCCAGTTGATCGATACTCCGGCAATCGAACGCGAGTACTTCGAGCCGGAATTTATTGAACTCATCCGATCCTCGGATCTTCTCCTGATCCTTCTCGATTTGCTGGAAAATTCACTGGAGCAATACGACCGAACACGGGAAACTCTCGCACAACATAAGATTGTTCCGGCACAGTTGGGCGGCGCACGGCATGAACCGCGGATCAAACAGCTTCCGATGATGATCGTGGCGAACAAAGATGATGGCGGACCTTTGGATGAAGAGTTTTCAGTTCTTCAGGAACTCCTGCGAGATGACGGTTGGAGTATTCTACCGATATCATTACTCCATGATCGTAATATCGATGCGATGATCCAGGCGATGATTCAAGCGCTCGATATCATCAGAGTGTTTTCAAAACCACCGGGCAAGGAAGTTGAGAGGAGTAAACCGTTCATCCTGAAACGGGGGAACACAGTGGGAGATCTTGCTCTGAAAGTGCATCACGACTTTGTGGAGAAGTTAAAAACCGCAAGGGTGTGGGGAACGGGAGTGTTCGAGGGCCAGCATGTTGGCAGGGATCATATTCTTTTTGATGGAGATATCGTTGAACTACACCTCTAAAAACAGAACTGTTCTGCTTGTCACTTTTCCATCGAAGTAGACATTTGCCTTTTTAACGACCGTAACACGTTCAAATCGTTCCATGGATTTTCCTTTATCGTGATATTCGTTTTAGTAATAACTCTCCCTTGTTCAAGTTATAGAAAGAGAGAATCACAAACTCAATTGAATATGCAAGATTGAGGGATCTCGTACGTTCTCACGAAATGAGTTATTGAATCTCTAAAATGGAATCGCTATCTTATATATATGATAAAATTGTTTACCATAGTCTTGCTGCCAGTTTATTGTGTGTTAACAATTGGCCTTGGTATTCTCAGCCACAAGTGCGGTGATGAATACAGTGCTGTTCTGTACCCTGTTTCTACTGAAGACCCCTGTCAAAACTGTGCGAAGCACCATCAGCAATCCTCTATTAGCAAGAAGAGCTGCTGTACGTTGGAGTATGACGTTTATCAACTAACCATTGCGCAACAGCAGGCGGCACAACAAACTGGTTCAACGCTGGTTCCGGAATTAGTCCTGACCCATCAGGAGTTGGAGTACAATCCGGTCGTTGAGCAGATCTTTTCGATTCGATCTACGAATTTTTCACCCCCTCATCACCCCCCAATATATTTGATGAATTGTACGCTTCTGGTGTAGAAACACCTGGTGAATTTTTATGCTGTACTCACTAGTGTCTAATTTCTATCCATGAGGAAACCTATGAAAACGTTCATCAAAGTCGTCAGTATCCTGTTTCTCTTTGCCACATTTCTTGCTGCCCAGGAGAATGAGATTACCGAAGCGAAGTTTAAAGTGTTTGGCAACTGTTCCATGTGCAAGACCAGGATCGAGAAAGCCGCGAAGATCAAGGGGGTTAAATTTGCGAAATGGGATAAAAAAGAAAAGATTCTTACCGTTGCCTTCCTCTCCCAAAGTGTCTCGGTTGATTCCTTACACAAGCGTATTGCTGCCGTAGGGCATGATACAGAGAAATATAAAGCACCCGATGATGTGTATAAGGCGCTTCCCGCATGTTGTCTCTATCGTGCCAATCCAACAACTCATTAGAGTTTGAGGACTGGAATATATCGATTACCTCCGGATGGTTCTCCTCTTTGCTGACGGAGTCTCTCTGTCAGCGAAGAGAGTAGAATGTTCCAGGCAGCCGATTACGATTACCACTATCATGAAAGAAAGGCAGCAATGAAACTATTTTCAATAATATTGACCATCCTCCTCTGCTCTCAGCTTCTCGTTGGCCAGCAATCGAATAGGATATCTGGCGTTGTGAGGGAGAAAAGTGAACAAGGAATACATCTCCCCATTATTGGCGCCAATGTATACTGGCTTGGTACGGCCACCGGGACATTCACGGATACGAGCGGTGCCTTTACCCTGGCGCGAACAACAGCAGCCAACCGTCTTGTTATCCGCTCTGTTGGATTCAAATCCGATACGGTGACTGTTCTGGAATCTCGCCAGATCGAAATCGAACTGCAGTCCGAAGCAACTGAAGTCAGAGAAGTAGAGGTTGTGGGCGAGCGGTCAGGGACGTACCTGAATTACCTCAGCACCCAGAAGATCCAGGTAATGACGGAAAAGGAATTGTTTAAAGCGGCCTGCTGTAATCTTTCCGAGAGTTTTCAGACAAATCCCTCCATCGATGTTTCGTTTACCGATGCGATAACAGGAATGAAACAGATTGAAATGCTCGGGCTGGCAGGGACATACTCGCAAATCACCCTTGAGAATTTCCCGGCAGTCCGCGGCCTGACATCGAATGTCGGCCTGACGTATATTCCGGGAAGCTGGATGGAGAGCATTCAGGTTTCGAAGGGTGTGGGCTCTGTTGCAAATGGATATGAGTCCATTACAGGCCAAATCAATGTCGAACTTCGGAAACCCCGGAATGAGGAGGAGAAAACATTCTTCTTCAACTTCTATGGAAACAACGAACAACGGTTTGAGGGGAACCTCAATTATCGGCTGCCGCTGAGTAAAGAATTTGCCTCACTTACACTTGCTCATTTCAGTTCCATGCAGCACCATCTCGATGGCAACGGTGACAATTTCCTCGATACGCCGCTTTCCAAAACGCTCAATATCTATCAACGGTTTCAAGTGCATTCTGATGCTCTTGGATTGGAAGGGCAGTTTGGTATTCAATTTGTAAAGGATGAGAAGAAGGGGGGAACTCTTCACGGTTACACTCTAGATCAACCCGCTCGTCTCCTCCACCTGAGTGAGTATGGGTTTGGCATGAATTCACAACAGTTGCGTATCCATGGAAAAACCGGAGTGGTGTTCTCGGGGAATCCGTATCGAAGCCTCGGCGTTCAATGGTCGCTTTCAGATTTCCGGCAGGATTATTTCTTTGGCCAGCGTAACTATACAGGCCGCGAGCGCACAGGATATCTCAATATTCTCTACCAGGCGAATCTGGACAGTACAATTCATTCTGTACGAATCGGATTGAGTTTCCTGTTTGATGAATTTAAGGAAACATTTTCTCTGATTTATACCCAAAGGGCAGAGAAGGTGCCCGGAGCGTTTGCTGAGTATACCTACGCTCCAATAGAGGAATTCACACTCGTTGCCGGTATTCGAGCGGATCGGCATAATCTGTTTGGCACATTCATCACTCCGAGAATCCATGTGCGATACACTCCACAGGAAGATTGGATTTTCCGGTTGATTGCGGGGCGCGGGGCACGTACTGCAAATGTGCTCTCAGAGAATGCTGCCTATTTTGCAAGTGCCCGCACACTCTCCACACCTTTCATGCAGGGTGGGTATCCGTTCAACCAGGAAGTCGCCTGGAATTTTGGATTCAATGTCACACGGTATTTCCTCTACAAGTACCGTGAAGGAACAATCACTTTCGATTTCTACCGAACGGCCTTCGATCATCAGGTTGTCGCTGATCTCGATCAGCACCCGCAACAGGTAAGCTTCTCTAACCTGAACGGGGAATCGTACTCGAACAGCATCCAGGTGGAAATCAATTATCCTATCGTCGAGCGATTAGAGACGCGGTTGGCTTATAGGCATCTTGATGTGAAGCAGACGATTGCCGGTGTTCTTCGTGAGCGGCCATTTGTCGCGAAGGACCGTGCGTTTATCAATCTTGCCTATTCGACCGAACGTGAAGACCCTATGGAATCTCAGATGCTGTACGATGTCACAGTCCAATGGTACGGCAATAAGCGGCTTCCCGATACGCGTTTGAATCCACAATCCTTTCAGGTTAGTGAATACTCGCCCGATTTCGTTCTAGCAAACGCACAGATTACCCGATCATTTTTTACCGGGCTGGACCTCTATCTCGGGATTGAAAATCTGTTCAACTTCCGACAGTCCCACCCGATTTTGGATCCGACCCATCCCAACGGTTCCTACTTCGATGGAGCGTTGATCTGGGGACCTGTGACGGGACGAATGATCTATACGGGTTTACGCTGGAGAATTTGAGAAGCGAACTACACTGTACTCTTGTAGAGGAAAGAAACAACAAAGCCCCAATCGGATTATCCGGTTGGGGCTTTCGTTTGTACGGAAGAGCGGATGATGGTCTATTTCTTCATGTTGAACCAGGTCGCATCGGCGAAGTACGGTTTTGTTAATTCTTCTGGCAGCCCTTGTTAAGAACAACACAGGTAACAGGATCGATTGTTCCTTGACCAACCTGCTGTCATGATTCCCGTGCCGCCTCAATGAATGCGAGCACGTTTTCCCATGGAACCTCTGGCTCGAGAATATGAGTAGGGGCGAGGAGCAATCCTCCGTTCGAGCCTAACTGTGCAACTACTTCCTTCACCTTCAATCGTACATCATCCGGTGTTCCGAATGGCATCGTTGTTTGTGTGCCCACTCCACCCCAGAATGAAATCTTGTCACCATACTGCTTCCCGAGGAACTGAAGATCATTACATTCCGGCTGGACGGGATTCAAAATGTCGATTCCGATATCAATATACTCCGGGATGAAGTCAGTGACATCACCATCGCAATGCATGAAGATGAGAATGTCGGGTTTCACACTCTTCGCAGCATTGATAATGCGGCGGGTTCTTTCTTTTAGATAGGTGCGATAGAGGTCAACACTCATTATCGGGCCTTTTTGGGATGAGATATCATCACCAAGCCGTAAGATATCGACATCATCTTCCGCAAACTTGATGGCCTGACGGATTCTTAATGTTGTGAGATTCTCACAAAGAGCATGCGCCAAATCTTCATTGGCATAGAAATCCATCAGTAATTGTTCCAGCCCCCGTAATAGCCAGGCAGTTTCAAAGATGGTGAGGTAGAGTTCGCCCGTTACAGCGTAACCCTTTTGATGGTACGCGGCAGTCTTCTCAGCCAGGCCCTCGAAGCGGGAGTCTGCATCGATTTCGGGCCAGTCAAAATTTTGCACATCGTCCGCTGTCGTTGCGCGAGCGAGAGGATGATACCGATACTCAACGAAGTGTTCCACGGAACCAGGGACAGATCCGACGCACCACTCATCCCATATGATTCTGGAGGAAGGGTTTTCCGAAAAGTACTTTATGTAGTTTGGCTGGCGTGTGGGTGGATTGATCTCTATCGACCGTGTGTCAAAGTCGAAGTATTCTGCCGGCTCGAGCACCGAACCGGTACGCTTGCGATAGGTGGCCATCAATCCTGGTGTGAAGGCACCCCAACTGATCTCAAAAGGAGTGCGATCCGGCTTCCCTTTCCGTCGCAGAGCTGTCAGTACTCGCTCACGGGATGTCATACGGTATTCCTCTACCGCTCATAGCTTAATTATCACTTATATTACGCATGGAACTGAGTAAGACCAGAAAATGAGAAAGATTTGCCACCAAGACGCCAAGATTTTAATATGATAGATTTTCAGATTCTTATGGAAAACAACCAAATTAAAAAAAATCCTTGGTGCACTTGGCGGCCAGACTTTCTTTCAAAGAGTCTCATTTTTTGTTTGTGCGTAACGTGATTCATCCGTTACTCCCAGAAAGCGGTTACTGCAATTTCCGGATCCGTACTTCGATCCCGTTCACATCGCGAAGGAGATCGGCAATAGTTGCTGTGGCGGTATTGCCAAAATGGTACGGATAGAGAATCTTCGGCCTGAACGCTTTAGCCGCATCCGCCACCATCTCAGGTGTCATGGTATAAGGCAGATTCATTGGCAGGAAAGCGACATCGATATTCTTCAGGGCCTTCATCTCTGGAGTATTCTCCGTATCACCTGCAACATAGACTTTTTTATCGCCGAACGTTAATATGTATCCATTCCCTGCGCCTTTCGGATGGAATGGATCCCCATCCGGACGCTTCTGGACGATGTTATAGGCAGGAACGGTTTCAATGGTGATGCCGGTAAGAGTTTGCGACTCTCCATTCTTCATGACAATACCGTCCTTTACTTTTGGAGCACACTCGCTTGTAAAAATGATGGATGTCTTTTCCAACCGTATTTTCTCGATGGCGGCCGAGTCGAGGTGATCGCCATGGCTATGGGTCACGAGAATAATGTCGGCTTTGGGGAGTTTGGAGTAATCTGCAACTCTCCCGTAGGGATCGATATGAATGACAAGTCCATTGAATTCAAACATCAACGTTCCGTGACCGATGAATGTCATCCTGAGATCACCGGCTGCAGTCTTCAGAATGTCTGATTCAAATTGCTGTTGAGCGAAACAGAGCGATGCCGCTACAATCACCAGCATGAGTACCACTGCCGATTGTTTCATATGAAGTGTTCCTCCTTGTTGAGGTATTGTTTGGAAGTGCTCTTCAGATGTGATTCGAATGTTCTAAAACCGGATTACCAGCGCTTGCCGCCACCCCGGTATCCGCCGCCACCTCCACCGCCGCCCGGCCGCTTACCACGGGCACCACCACCAAATCCTCCGTGAGAGGAGCGCTCGGGGCGTGGTCTGGCTTCATTGACGTCCATTGACCGGCCTTTGAATTCCTTGCCGTGTAATCCGGCAATTGCTGCTTCCGCTTCGGTTTTTTCCGGCATCTCAACGAACCCGAATCCTTTTGAAACGTTGTTCGAACGGTCTTTGATAATGGTGACTGAATCGAGTTGACCAAAAACTTGGAACGCTTCGCGCAGGTCTTGCTCTGTAACATCACGCGATAAATTACCGACATAGAGTTTCATCTGGACCTCAATGTATAATGGTGTATGGTTTGGATTAGGTTCATTAATCTGAGCCGTGTACTTTACTACTATTGAATGGGGCAGTCCTCATGGAGCCTGGGTTGGATCCGGATTACAAGAGATCTTCATCTCCCCCGGCACATCCTGAAGTCGGTCCTTTATGAAGGATACCTCTGAATTCAATAAATGTCAATTTCTTTTTTTATCAATCTTCGCAAAGGAGTATGAATTTCAAGAAAATCGGTAATTCATAAACAGGGAAAGGAAAAATCTCGTATATTCCTGCCGTCCAATCCATAAAAAGGAATGAGAGAAATATGCAAATTGGAATTGTAGGTCTTCCATTTTCCGGTAAATCGACACTGTTTCAAACTATTACAAAAACCCATCTTGATCCAACAGCCCTCACAAAGGCGGTGACACACCAGGCGATTGTGAAAGTGCCTGATGCTCGTCTGGATAAGCTCTCTTCGATTTTTTCACCGAAGAAAACAACCAACACAATAATCGAGTTCGTTGATGTGGTGGGATTGAAAAAAGGAGAGTCGGGTTCGACACAGTTTTCGACCAACTTTCTGGGCAACGTTAAAACCAACGATGCTCTTGTTCAGGTTGTCCGTTTGTTCGCGAATGATGCCGTTCCCCATCCTGACGGCTCCATCGACGCGGTCCGTGATATTACGGCTTTCGAGACGGAATTTATTCTTTCTGATCTCTCAATGATTGAAAACCGAATCGACCGGATTCAAAAACAGATGATGAAGAAACCCGAGGAGCATCTCAAGAGGGAATTACCCCTCCTTGAGAAATGCCATAAAATTTTGCAGACCGAGAAGCCTCTCCGGGAAGCAGAATTTTTGAAAGATCAGATGGTCATCCTGAAAAATTATCAGTTGCTTACCTTGAAACCGATGCTGATTGCCTTGAATTTCGATGAATCGCAACGGGGCGAGTGTGAGCAGATTATGAAACAGGTGACGGAAGCAAAACCAGGAAAGAATTCTCGGGCCCTTTCTTTCTTCGGGAAAATCGAAATGGAGGTGTCGGAATTGTCCGATGAAGAAGCCGGGGTATTCATGGAAGAATATGGAATCAGAGAGTCCGCACTTGCCGCGTTGATTCGAGAATCCTATTCATTGCTGGGGCTCGAGTGCTTCTTTACCGTCGGTGAGGATGAATGCCGTTCGTGGACCATCAAAAAGGGGATGACTGCACAGGAAGCTGCCGGAGTTATTCATTCCGATTTTTTCGGCAATTTTATCCGGTCGGAGGTAGTGAGTTATGAAGACTTCATTGCCAGCAACGGCTCATTCGCGAAAGTCAAAGAAACAGGACATTGGAGACTCGAGGGGAAGGAGTATGTTGTCAACGATGGCGATATTATATCAATTCGACATAGTTAAGAATGCCATCAACAGGAGTACATGTCCAGATTTGCACTGCCATCAGGAACATTCCCGGGAATCATGTGCTTCCGAGCGTGCGATAAAATTGTTCCTGGAGCTTTCTTGTCACCGTGCCTGGCTTTCCGTTTCCAATCAATGTTGCATTGATGGAAATCACCGGTGTAATCTCTGTTGTTGTGCCGATGATCATGCATTCTTCGAGATCTTTGAGGAGCGATTCTTTGATAGGAGTTTCATTCCAGGGAATGTGCAAGTCCCGGCAGAGATCGAGCACAACCTGACGTGTAATTCCTGAGAGAATGAAATTCGATTTTGGGGGAGTGAGAAGTGTCCCATTCTGGATTGCGCAAAAATTCGTATGTGTCCCCTCCGTGATAAAACCATCCCTTGACCAGATTGTCTCGCACGCTTGTTGATCGACGGCGTTTTGACGAGAGAGAATGTTCGGCAAGAGAGCAATTGTCTTAATGTCGCATCGCGACCATCGAATATCTCTTTCCAGCAAAACCCGTGCACCCTGTTCAATCTCATCGGTGTGCGGTTTGAAGGGACTTGTGGTGATGAATAACGTTGGCTGAGTGGAGGCAGGAGGGAAGAAATGCTGCCGTGGATAGTACGAGCCGCGAGTCACCTGAATGTACGCAATTGCCTGAGCGTGATGATGCTCGTTCTTGTTAAGAAGATCAGCGGTGATCTCCTTAAGCTCCTCGAGATTTACACCAGTGATACGGAGTTGATCGAGGCCATAACGAAGCCGTTCAAGATGAGCATCGGCCTGGAAGTACCCGGAGAGAGGATAGAATCGGATGACTTCATAGACTCCGTCTGAGAAGAGAAATCCCCGGTCAAACGGCGAGAGCCGGGCTTGTTCCAGTTCAATATAGTCATTATTGAGATAGATCCACATGATGGTTCTCCTCTCGGGGGATGAACAGCGTTTGCATCTGGCTCCTGTATTGAAAGCCACCTACTTGAATTACAGGAAATCTAATCATCTCTCGTCTTCTCTGCAAGCCTGTATAATCGCTTTGCTGAATCATTTTTCTCACTCTCCCACTCTCCCACTCTCCCACTCTCCCTGTCTTCCACATACCCTCTTACTCTCCTACTCTCATACTCTCATACACTCTCAAACCACCTTGCCTTTCTTCCCAAACTCCAGTACTTTCGCAACGGGTCGTTAATTGATCGTGCGTAAAGCATTTGATAACCATTCGAGAATCCCATGATACCCTCACCCATTCGGCTCCCAAGCGACCAAAGGAAACAGCATCTGATACTGATTCTGACGATAGTTATATGGATCGGCAGCCAGTTCATCGCGTTCCTCTATGGCCAGGAGAAGCGCAATTTGTTGACCGGTCATTATTCATTGTCCGGTGTGAAGACTGATATTCTCCCTATCAAGGAGTGGCATCCATTTCCCACAGCAGATAACCGAGAGGGATGGAATAAAGTACCGGAACAAGTACGCAAAGCACATATTAAACGGGCAGAACAATTGCTCAATTGTGAGTGGCCAACACCGAAGGCCAGCGTTTTTCTTGATTTCGTTCGTAATGGAAATCGGAGCCGTTATGAGGCAATTTCTTTTGGACGTCGTGGACAGCTCGCCGATCTTGTTCTTGGGGAGTGCATGGAGGGAAAGGGCCGTTTTTTGGATGACATCGCCAATGGCATCTGGACAATCTGTGAAGAAAGCTACTGGGGTGTCTCAGCACATATCGGTGTACAAAAGAGAGGGTCGGGTTTGCCGGATGTAACAGAACCGACGGTTGATCTTTTTGCAGCAGAAACCGGAACGCTCCTCGCGTGGACGCATTACCTGCTCAAGCGCCAGCTCGACACTCTCTCTCCGCTGCTCACAGAACGAATTCGCGATGAAGTCCGGCGAAGGATCCTTACTCCAAATCTCGAACGGGATGATTTTTGGTGGATGGGATTTAAACGAAAGGTGAACAATTGGAATCCCTGGATCTGTTCGAACTGGCTCACCGCAGCGCTGCTCCTCGAAGAAGATCCTGACCGCCGTGCACAATCTGTTTATAAGATTCTACGCTGTCTCGATAATTTTCTGAACGATTATCCTGAGGATGGAGGGTGTGATGAAGGTCCAGGATATTGGGGCCGGGCTGGTGCCTCACTCTACGACTGTCTTGAGCTTTTAACCAGTGTCTCTCAGAATAAAATCTCATTCTTCGATCGTCCGCTCATCCATGAAATCGGACGCTATATCGCTCGGGTATATATTCACGATCAATACTTTATCAATTTTGCCGATGCTCCCGCAAAACATGAAGCAGATGCAGCGGTCATTTTTCGATATGGAAGGGCGATCAATGATCCGGCCATGACCGGATTTGGTGCGTTCCTGGCGAAGCAACAAAATCTTGGCACAGGCAGAATCGATGGATCCTTCGGTGTTCTCGGCCGGGTGCTGCCAGCACTCTTCTCTCTCGATGCTCTTATGACAACAAAACCTGCTGAACCTCTGATTCGTGATTTCTGGCTTCCCGGGTTGCAGGTCATGGGTGCCCGGTCGTTCAATGGCTCTGCCAAGAGTTTCTACATCGCCGCAAAAGGCGGGCATAATAATGAGAGCCATAATCACAATGATGTCGGAAATTTTGTGCTCTACGTCGATGGTGATCCTGTACTCATCGATGTTGGTGTCGAAACGTACACCTCTAAAACATTCAGCAAAGATCGATACTCGATCTGGACCATGCAGTCGGCCTATCACAACCTACCATCGATTAACGGTGTGATGCAGAAAGATGGAGCACAGTATAAAGCATCGAACCTCACGTACAACGAAACCGATGCCGCTGCGGTATTCAGTCTGGAGATCGCAGGCGCATATCCGAAAGACGCATCGGTAAAAGAATGGCAACGGACGCTGACACTAAACCGCGGCAAGAACGTGGAACTCCATGAACGCTATGAACTGGGAGAAGTAAAGCAAAATCTCCAATGGAGTTTCATGTCCTTCAGAATCCCTTCCTTGATTGAAGATGGAAAGATCCTGTTGAAAAGTGCAAAGGGATCTCCACTCTTCCTGCTCTTCAGGAAAGATTGCTTTAAGGTTTTGATCGAACCAATTATGATTCGCGACAAACGCTTGAAAGCCTCCTGGGATGAAAAAGTCTACAGGATAGTCCTCAAGGCCATGAACACAGCATTGAAGGATGACTATCGATTTATTGTTCAGCAATAGCTTCGGGACAAATGGGGGGCATTATTTCTTCACGAGTCTTACAAAAGGATCAGAACATGATGTCTATCGGCCAACGCACGATTCCCCATCTGATGGAAGAGAGCGCAGCTCGCTTTGCATCGAACATTCTCCTTTGGGAAAAACGGGGAGAGCGGTTTGAAGGGGAAACTTATTCTACAATTCAAAAGCGCACCCATGCTTTTGCCGCCGGACTGATGAGTCTGGGTATTCTCAAGGGTGATCGGCTTGCCTTGATTTCGGAAGGACGGAATGACTGGGTAGTGGCTGAACTTGGCATTCTCTATGCCGGTGCAGTCAATGTACCGCTCTCTGTTAAAATCGAAGAATTGTCCGGTTTGAAATTCCGGTTGGCGCTGGCGTATCGGGTAAATGGCATTGGCTGGGATCGCGAATCGAAAGCAACGCTTTTAATGAATCTAAAATATCGGCTCTTCGATCTCCTTCTCTTCAAGAAAATCCGTGAGGGTTTTGGCGGGCGACTCGAATTCTTCATCGGTGGCGGCGCTCTTTTGGATATAGAACTGCAGAGATTCTTTTATGCGATCGGCATTCCGATGTATCAAGGTTACGGCCTGACTGAGGCGGCACCAATCATCTCGGCGAATGTCCCTCGTCGGCATAAACTTGGATCCTCCGGATCGATTGTACCGAATCTTGCAGTGAAGATTTGTGAGGTGAATTTCCTGAGCGATGGATTCCCAGTGCGATCGGAGTACTCGGTGAGGGATTCACGGAACAAAATCGAATGCTGAATAGTACGTTGAAAATGGTACGATTGAAGATAGCGGAATTCTATAAAGACCGGCTTGAGTATCTCTTTACCGCCCCGGGAAAAGAGCTCTATAATCAGCAGAACCGAACCATCCTGAGGCGAATGGAGGATTGAATCAGAAGATCCCGGGCGATGGGTACTACGTGCATAGTGGATTGATCCGATACTCTCCTGTGGGCGCATGCAACAATGTTCTTCACGCTTCGTAAAGAGAACTGAGTAAAAAAAAGTCTCAGCCACAACTCCGGAGGAGCCGACCATGACAAAAGAAAGTCACATAAGATTGTTGGCGATTTTTCATATCACCCTTAGTTCGCTTCTGCTCTTCATTGGGATTATCGGTTTCTTCCTCCTTTCGGGGATCGGCTATCTTACCGATGATACCACTGCCTTCCATATCCTTGGATTCATTGGTACTATTGCTCTCCTGTTTTTCAGTTTTCTCGCGGTGCCGGGAATCATCGGTGGAATTGGCATTCTTCAACGTCAATCCTGGGCGAGAATTCTGCTTCTTGTCGTTGGGGTATTGCAGCTTTTTGATATTCCGATTGGTACAGCATTAGGGATCTATACGTTTTTTGTTCTTGCCGATAACGAAGCACGTACGTACTTTGAAAACCAAGCTGCCACTGGTTCAGGTCAACCGCTCTGATGAGAATTAACGAACAGAGAAAAAGGAGCCCCAGATCCGTTAAAAATCTTTCTTCGAAAATTCCTACGGTGATCTTGAAGTGCGTGTCTCACTCCTGCCAGAACAATCCGCTCAAAAATTCTTATTGACACTCTCCTCTTCATTTGCGATGTTATCCAAAGCATCCTGACATATGAATCTCAGTCCATTGCGGGGGAACGATCGGTATGAACGGGGGAGAGGTACACACCGAAGAGGATCGGCTGCGATTGATCCGAATCGCACAGGCAATTGGGATTGCAATCCTGATTGGGATTCTCTATCCTTTTTTACTCTTACCGGGTATTGACCATAAACTTGGTATTACCATTACACTCCTGCTTGAGGGCGTTGCAGTCGTTGTAGTACTGGTTTTAGCGGTGGGTGGTCGCGTCCTGGTTTCATCGATTGTCCTCGTCTTCAGCGCGCTTCTCTTTATCAATAGTATAGTTGTCTTCAGCGGCAATGGGATCCATGACATCATCATTTTGGCCTACCCATCTGCCTTGATTGTTGGCGGACTTCTCCTGAATCGTCGCTTGTACACGTTATTTTCCGCTTTTGTCATCGTTTCCTTTGCAGGGATCACCTTTACTGAAATACAGGGCTGGTTTTATTCTTCGATGAGTGCTGCCACAGAACTGCGAGACATCATCGATAGTACTCTTGTCCTTCTCGTTACCTCCATTGCAGTAGGATTACTTACCGATTCGTTACGCCAGTCGGTAGCCAAGGCAAGAAGCAATGCTCTCGAATTGGCGGCGTCACTTGAAACGCGCAATCGCATCATTGCTGGAAGTCCTGCGGCCCTCATAGCATACGATACCATGGAGCGTGTTTCAATATGGAATCCTGCCGCTGAAAGAATATTTGGGTGGAGCGAAACGGAGGTCATCGGTTCGGCAATCCCAATTTTGCCGCTGGAAAAAAAGGAGGAAGCACTAAGGCTTCGGGAAGCCATTATCAAAGGCTCCATCCTGAATGGCTTCGAAACACGTCGTCAAACGAGAGATGGTATGCTCATTGATGTACAACTCTCGTCAACTGCACTCCGTAATTCGGAGAGCGCAGTACTGAGTATTCTGGAGATGTATGAGAATATTTCGGAGCGGAAACAATTGCAGCATCAATTTCCCCAATCCCAAAAAATGGAGAGTCTGGGTACACTAGCGGGTGGCGTTGCGCATGATTTTAATAACCTGTTACAAGCAATTCTCGGCCATGCTTCACTAGCCCTCCGTACGCTGCCGGAGGGTCATGCGGCAGGCAATCATATTGGGAAACTGGAGAAAGCGGCATCGCGCGCAGCGCAGCTCACCCAGCAATTACTGGCGTTCACCGGTCGGGGTAAGTATAATCTTGTCTCAATTCAATTAAATGAGTTGATCAGAGAAACCTATCACCTCTTTGAAGTCTCAATTCCGAAGCATATTGAGTTTGTACAGGAGTTGAATTCTGAAATTCCCTGCATCGAAGGAGATCCCGGTCAGGTTCAACAGATTATCATGAACCTGATCATCAATGCGAAAGATGCTATTGGTCATCAGCCGGGGAGGATTCGAGTTTCCACCAAACTTGAACAGATTCAAAAAAACGATCTTCCATTGTGGACGCAATCCGGCGAACGTCCTTTGCCGGGTGTATACATCCTTCTTGAAGTTGAGGATTCAGGATGTGGAATGAGTGAAGATACAATGAGCAAAATTTTCGATCCTTTTTATACCACGAAGACGACAGGGCGAGGCCTCGGCCTCTCTGCGGCTCAGGGAATCCTTCGGGCACATCATGCGGCATTACAGGTCAGGAGCCGTCTTCAGGTTGGGACTCTTTTTCGGATTGCCTTCCCACAGGTTTCTGTAGTAGAGAAAGTGTATCTCGAGAAGGAATCTCGTGCGGGAAAATTATCAGGAGTCGTCCTCGTGATTGATGATGAGGAAACAATACGGGAACTGATTCATGACATGCTTGAAGGGAGCGGAATGCATGTTTTTATGGCATCGGATGGAAACAAGGGAATCGACCTGTACAGAGAACATCGTCAATACATATCCCTGGTATTGCTTGATTATTCCATGCCGGGACTCAGTGGCGAGGAAACGTTCCATCGTCTGAAAGAAGTTGATCCGCAAGTGAAAGTGATCCTCTCCTCCGGATTTTCAGAGGGTGAGGCAACATCAAATTTTACCGGCCTTGGGCTCGCTGGATTTATTCAGAAACCGTACCGTCCTGATACTCTGGAGGAAACGATTCAAAAAGTCCTCCTGCTATAAAGGATTCTGTTCGTAATCTTTTAGTATGATGTGTGCCTGGCCCGCTATCCTTTTTATTAAGGCATTGAATTTCGCTTAAATACCGCAATTATCATTGTTTGGTTACTTTCATTTCCACTTTTTCTCATAATAATTCAGCCATTTTTACCTTGATACTCTACTGCTGCAATGTTAAACTTTTATGGGGGTGAGCGCGTTCACCTCAAATAGTTGGGAAATGATGCCGTAGTGAGCTTCATAGCTCGTTCGTGCATTCGATTGTAACAGTGAATGCTGAACAAGAGTATTCCGGTGACTTGGTTGGACATCGAAGGATTTAAACATGGTTGATCTGAAATTGGTACGACATTCTTTGATCCGCGGAAAAGGATTGATTGTGGCGCTATTCTTTGGAGCCGCCGCATTCTTCCTCATGTTGGGTGAAATACATCTCACAATCCCGGGAACAGTCCTGGTCACTGATCCCCGCGAAATTTTTGTGACGATTGGTGCAGCATTATCCGGACCGGTTGGGGGGTTACTCATTGGATTTCTCTCGGCAATCATCCACCCGGTCAGCGAATATCGGGTGTATGGCATCATTCAGCATATGATAGCTGCATTCCTTGTCGGCTGGGCATATAAGAAAATTCTCTATCAGCGATTCAGAATGCCCTGGATGCTGCTCGGATGGATGATTCTTGTCATTCTCTATTATTTTGTTGGACTCGTCGTAAGTTTTTCTCTTCTCTCTTACAATAACCATGCACTCTATGTGAGCCTTCTTGGGCATGATCAGCCGGTTTTGCAAACGCTGTACGGGATATCTGGAGATTTAATCCCGGAGCTCATTTTGACAGTGGTTGTCTCCACCTTGATCCTGTTTGTCCTCCCCTCGGCATATCGAAAACCATTATGGGGGACCGATTTACCGAGGAAGACAATTGAATTTGACTCGACAGGACTCAAAAGCAGAATTCAAAAGTTCTTCGAAGGGAATTACCTGGGTGTCCGGGTCGCTGTCTGGTTTCTGCTGCTCTCGCTCCTGCCGGTATTGGTTCTTGGATTGTTCGTGCAGAATGAGATGAAGGAAACATTCTTGACTGTGGAAGCGCTGCAAGGTCGCGAGCAAGCACGGATAGCAGCTCGGTTAATTGTCCAACAAAGGGAGAAATCGGTCCAGAATGATATTCAACTATTTGCTCGTGAGAATTTTTCGACGTTTTTTGTTGTCGACCGCCAGGCCAGATATATCGCCCATTCCGATTCAACTAAACTCGGTCGTTCAGCATGGGAGGACTATCCTTCCAGTGATATAACAACTATCCTCTATGGGATGGATGGTACAATCCGTAATCCGGAGAAAGGAACCACATTCGGTTTTTCAACAGTGCCCCAAAGCGATTTGATTGTCGTCGTCAGATCTAATCCTGTTAATCTCCAACATTTGATGAGAAGCCTGCTGTGGATATCGCCAACCCGATTGCTGTTAAGTCTCTTTCTCGTCGCATTGATCGGGGGAACAGTGATATGGTTCTTTATCGTTCGTCCGATTCGGAGGTTGACATGGGCAGTTGAAGAACTGGGCCAGGAAAATTTCCAGGTTCGGGTTGATGCTGCCGATATGGATGGGGAAGTAGGAATTCTTGCAAATCGATTTAATGAAATGAGTACCAATTTGCGGATTGCCTACCGGGGATTGGAGGAAGAAATTGCTGAAAAAACAACTGCAAGTGAGGCTCTCCATCTGAGCAAAGCGCGATTATCGGAGGTCCTCTGGATCGCCCACATGGGATATTTTGAAATGGATTTCATTGCTGGCACAATCTCGCTCTCGTCAGAGGCACTTGCGCTCCTTGGCACGACAGCGGACAGGCAGGATCGCACGACATTTCCAATCGATACATTCTTCGCACAGTATACCCATCCCGTCGATCTTGAAAAAGTGCGTCAGGGGCTTCAGCATGTTATTCATGATGTTACTCTCTCTTCGAGTATGCATGAAGAGTTTGAGTTCCGTGCAATCAACATAATAGGTGAAACGGTTTGGCTCAACAGTCATTATCGGGTTGTGAAAGATGAACAAGGGAAGGCCATCGCGGTCGTCGGTTCATTTCAGGATATCACTGCACGCAAACTTGCCGAGCTTACGTCAGAAACAAACCGTAAACTCTTTCAAGCTGTCGTCGAAAACAATCTCGATGCAATCATGTTGCTCGAGAAGAGTGGACAGATCAGGTATGTCAGCCCCTCGACTGAGCTTATCGTAGGGTATTCGCCGGATGAGCAGGTTGGTATGAATCTTCTCGATACGATTCATGCTGATGATCGGACAAAAGTGTTATCGGCGATTGAGCATATTTCCCGTCGTCCGGATGCTGCCTTCCGGAAAGAGTTCAGAACCAGGAGAAAAGATGGGTATTGGGTTTGGGTTGAAGCCGTTGCGAAAAATTCCCTCGGCGATCCGAGTGTTAACGCGATTGTCGTCAACTACCGTGATATTTCGGAACGAAAACGTGCGGAAGCAACGATCCAATCTATTCAACGCGGCACTGCACTGGCGAGTGGTGACAAATTTTTCCGTAATCTCGCACTCGAATTGAGTACAGCCTTGCATACCCGCTTTGCCTTCGTCAGTAAAATCAATCAAAAAGAGCAGCAGAAGGCTGAGGTTTTTGCATTTGTCGATAATGGTAAGTTCCTGTCCAATCGTGAATATGAATTGGCAGGTACACCCTCCCAGATGATTATCGAACGAGGCTTCTGTTCGATGACGAAGGATATGCAGAGAACCTTCCCGCACGATCAATCCATTCAAGAGGCTGGAATACAAAGTTATTTTGGATTACCGCTTACCAGTTCCTCCGGACAGATTCTTGGAATAGTCTCCGTGATGCACGATCACCCGTTAGCAGAGAGCGAGATCATTACGTCGCTCCTGAGGATATTTGCGGCGCGCGCCGGCTCGGAACTTGAACGGCTCCAAGCGGAAGAACGGATCAACATGCTGGCTTTGGCGTTGGAAAATGTCACTGACTGTGTCTGTATCACGGATCCTGAGAATAATTTTATTTTTGTGAATGATGCGTTTCTAAGAGTCTACGGGTATAGCGAATCTGAAATCATCGGGAAGAATATCTTGATGATCTACTCATCATCCAACGATTCAAACGTCCGCTCACTCTTACAGCCAAGTGCCTTGGGGGGAGGGTGGAAGGGCGAACTCTGCAATAAGAGAAAGGATGGTACTGATTTCCCGATCTATCTCTCTGTCTCGGCCATCCGGGATAACGATGAAAAGTTGGTTGCGTTTATCGGAATTGCCACCGATATCTCGGAGCGGAAGAAAGCGGACGTGGAAATGGTGAAACTTCGCCAGGCCGTGGAATCTTCGAGCGGAATCGTCTTTATGACAGATTGCGATAGTATGATTACGTATATCAATCCGTCGTTTACAAGGCTGTATGGTTATTCCGAAGAAGAGGTTGTTGGGAAGACGACACCCCGAATTCTTAAGAGTGGCATAGTCGATTCCGAAGAGTACAAAAACTTCTGGCAGCAGTTATCCGAAAAGCAAGTCATGCGAGGCGAACTAATTAACCGGACGAAGGATGGGCGGTTAGTTACCGTGGATAGTTCGGCAAACCCGATTATCGATGTTGACGGAAATCTCGTCGGATTCCTGGCAATTCAGAATGATATTTCCGAGAAGAAGAAAGCCGAGGAAGCTCTCCTCCACAGCGAGGAAAACCTCCGGAATGCACAACGCATCGGGAAGATCGGGAGTTGGGAAGTACGTCTCGATACCGGAGCTGTGGAATGGTCGGAGGAGACCTATCGAATTTTTGGCCGCTCGCCGGCCGACTTCCATCCGGACCAACAAGCAATCATCGATGCGATGTATCCCGAAGATCGCCAGAGTCTGCAGCGGTTGTTCAAACATCCGAATGAGCACCGTGATTCGCTCCATCTCGATCATCGCGTTATTCTTCCGGACGGGACGATCAAATACGTTCATATGTTGATGGAGCTTGAACGGGACAAGGATGAGGTCCCCACAAGGATGATCGGATCGATCCAGGATATCACCGACCGCAAGCTTGCGGAGCACGAGCTGATCGAGAGCCGTAACTTTAATGCACAGGTGATGGCTGCAACGCCTAGTATTGTTTATGTCTTCGATTTGATCGAAGGAAAAATTGTCTACGCCAATAAATCCATCGCCGAGCTTCTGGGGTACTCTCTCGAAGAACTTATGGCTGGTCGCGGATCCATGTGGATTCAAGTGATCCATCCCGATGATAAACAAAGTGCTGAAGCTGTTGAAAAGCAATGGGAAATTGCCACAGATGAAGATCTCTTCAGTATGGAATATCGGGTCCGTACCAAGGATGGTGATTGGCGCTGGATTCTCGGCCGGGAGAAAGTATTGAAGCGCACAGGTGAAGGCCGCGTGCACCAAATAATAGGCCTGGCAACGGATTTTACTGATCGGAGAAAAGCTGAGGAGGAAATCCGGCGATTGAATACAGAACTCGAACAGCGTGTTCGCGATCGAACGGTCCAACTGGAATCTACCAATAAGGAATTGGAAGCCTTCAGCTATTCGGTCTCCCATGACCTTCGCGCTCCGCTCCGGCATGTATCGGGTTTTGTCGACCTCCTCCGGGATCATACCAAAGACACCCTGGATGCACAGAGCACCAGATTCATCAATACCATCGCAAAATCTGCGGTGCAGATGGGAACACTGATTGATGACCTCCTGGCATTCTCGCGCATTGGGCGTGCAGAGCTCCGGACGGCGCGTATCGCAACAGCGCTTATTGTTGAAGACGTATTGAAGGAGCTTGAGCATGAGACGCGGGATCGCTCAATTCTCTGGACTGTCGGCCAATTGCCTGAAGTCCGGGCTGATCATACATTGATCAAACTTGTGTTTTCGAATCTCATTTCAAATGCACTGAAATTCACACGGAAGATAGAAGAGGCCCATATAGAGATCGGATGCCTCACCACCGAAGAACAGTCACAGGAATACATCTTCTTCGTACGAGACAACGGTGCGGGTTTCGAAATGAAATATGTCGATAAGTTATTTGGCGTTTTTCAACGGCTTCATACAGTGGAAGAATTCGAAGGAACGGGAATTGGACTGGCAAATGTCCGTCGGATTGTTCATCGGCATGGTGGGAAATCCTGGGCTGAGGGAATCCTCGATGGCGGTGCGACATTTTTCTTTTCGATTCCCCGATAACTAATCACCAAGGATTTGTAGAACCGGCAATGCATAGTAGGGAAGTGATGAGTGAGAAATGAATGAGTGGCTAAAACAAATTCTGATTCCGCCCAGCATCGAACGACCGGACGAAATTCGGCGAGCGAAAGGAATCTATCTTGTCACGTCTGCCTTGGGAATCGGGCTCATCGTTATATTCCTTCATCATTTGATCGTCAATCCCAATTGGAATGCGCTCTGGCCTCTCTTGGTGGAGCTCTTCGTTGTTCTCTTCAGTATAAGTTTTGTACGCAGAGGATCCTATGATCTTTCCCTTGGTATCCTTGTGTACAGCTTGCTCCTGGTTGCCAGTGCACTGATTTATTTCGGCGGTACCGGTATTCACGATATGGCAATACTGATTTTTCCGGCAACGATTGTCGCGGCAAGTCTTTTATTGAATAGAAAATTCATCATCGTTTTTTCTATAATCTCCGTCCTGCTGGCCGGAATCCTCGTGATGGCAGAGATCAATGGATGGATACCCCTCAAATTAACAATAAAGACCTCCATCCAGGATCTCATTGATGTTGTCATTATTATCACCCTGACAGCCGTTGCTGTTATTATTCTCACAGACGATTTACGGAAGAATCTCACTGCAGCCCGCCTGAAAGAAGAAGAACTGTCACTGCTTAATGCAGAACTTGAATGGAAAGCCGGGCTCTTGCGAGAAAGCGAGGCGCGCTATCGATACGTCATTGAGAGTGCATCCGATCCGATTCTCCTGGTTGGTATTAATGGCCGATATGAATATACAAACGAGGCAGCGCTCAAGCTCTTTGGATATTCGCAGAGTGTTTTCCTCACAATGCAGTATCTCGACATGGTCCCCGCCATTCACAAGCGCCGGGCGCAGTATCACTTTATCCGTCAATATTGTAAGAAGGAATCCACCGCCTACTTCGAATGCCCGTTCAGGGGCCAATCGGGGAAGATACTCTGGCTCGGCATCAGGACATCGCTGGTGTGGCAGGGCGATACGATTATAGGATTCCATGTGATTGCACGTGATATCAACGATCGAAGGAGGATCGAGGAGGAACTTCGAAGCTTGAATCTTGAATTGGAGGACCGGGTGCGTGAACGAACTGCTCAGCTCGAGGCAGCAACCAAAGAGCTTGAAACAATCAGTTATACCGTCTCGCATGACATGCGGGCCCCTTTGCGGCACATTGTCGCCTATGTTGAACTTGTGCAGGATCAGGCCAGGCTGGCCCTCGATGATGTCAGTGCACGATATTTGACGACGATCGGTTTTTCTGCAAAGTGGATGGGGATGCTCGTCGATGCATTGTTGGGATTCTTGCGAATCACCAGTGCCGAAATGAAGAAGACCAATTTGAATGTGAATGAACTCATCGGGGAAATTCAGAACGAACTTCAGCCCGAATTCGTTGGCCGTAAACTTGAGTGGCATATTGGAATGATCCCTCCAGTGATGGCAGACCGTTCGCTGTTTAAGCTTGTCCTGTTCAATCTCATATCGAATGCACTTAAGTTTTCACGGAAAAGGGAACACGCAAGGATTGAAATTGGATATCAGGAACAAGAGGGTGATTCGGATGTAAAAGTTATTTATATCCGGGATAATGGTATTGGTTTTGATATGAAGTATGCGGAAAAGATTTTTGGCATCTTCCAGCGATTGCACAGCCAGGGTGATTATGAAGGGACCGGAATCGGTTTAGCCAAGTCACGGCGCATTATGCAGCGTCATAATGGCAGCATCTGGGCTAAAGGATCGCTGGAGGAAGGTGCGACGTTCTTTCTCGCTCTTCCGATAGAGGAGAGTTAAGAAGACAGCAGTTGAAGTGAGTGATCGCCTGGATTGAGTACTTGATGAGGGAACCAAAGTATGAGTGCGGGTGGAGGAGTAACTGAGTCGGTGAAGCGGAAAATCGTGTTTCAGAACATAGCGGACAAGCTGCTGGGGTCACCCCGGCTCAGAGAATATGAGACAACTGATGTGAAATCAAGATTACTCGCCGTCATCCTCCTGATCATGATTCTGGGTTTTGGTATCTATGATGTCAGAGGGTATCTCACCCAAGAAAATTATCAGGCCCCTTGGTATGGCTATCTCTTTCTCCTGACAGCATTTGTTATCAACCGATTCTGGTCAAATAGAGTTGCAGCTCTCCTGACCATGTTGATGTTCCCCAGTGTATTATTTTTCGGCCTCGTCACCCTTCCACAAACGATCACACTCTATTCGCTCCACTATCTGCTCGTCAGCATAATACTGGGAAGTATCCTGCTGCGGTGGAGAGAATTGCTCCTCTATATGATACTAATTCTGGCTGGGATCGGCCTCTTACCGTCTCTCTTCCCGGCAGTTATACCGGATGTGAATGCCATTGTTGAACTCCTGGTGTTCAATGCCATGGGGGGATTATTGGTGCTTCTCAAGATGCACCTCCGTGATCGTGGAGAGCAGCGGCGTCAGGAACAGATTACGGAAAGCGAGAAACGCTTCCATACGATTTTTGATTCGGTGAATGATGCCATCGTTGTCCATCATCCGCAGAGTGGTGCAATACTCGAAGTGAATCAGAAAATGTGTGAAATGTATGGGTTAACGCATGAAGAGGCTCTCAAGAGCAGCGTTGGAGACATTAGTTCGGGGGAATCTCCTTATACCCAGGACGATGCAATACAGTCTTTGCAGCGGGCAATGAAGGGCGAACCGCAAGTGTTCGAATGGCATGCAAAAGGTAAGAGCGGCCGTCTTTTTTGGGTTGAAGTGAATATGCAAAAAGCAGTGATTGATCATGAAGATCGAATTCTTGTCACTGTCCGGGATACCTCAGATCGGAAACAGATTCAAGAACAGTTGCGGATCCTCTCACAGGCAGTAGAACAAAGTCAGGTTTCGGTTGTTATCACCGATCAGAGGGGAGATGTTGAATATGTGAATTCAAAATTTTGCCAGATCACAGGATACTCGAGGGAAGAAGTAAAAGGGCAGAATCCGCGAGTTCTGAAATCGGGACATACTCCCGATATGGAATATAAACGACTATGGGAGACACTTAGTGCCGGTAATGTTTGGCGCGGCGAGTTTCACAACAAGAAGAAAAACGGTGAACTGTTTTGGGAGTCTGCCTCAATTTCGCCCGTGAAAGACTATGCAGGGAGAATAACACACTACCTTGCGGTGAAAGAGGATATTACTGAGAAAAAGAAGATAGAAGAGGCGCTGGCACAGGAGCGATATTTCGTAGAAGCACTTATGAATAATTTGCCCGATCTCATCTATTTCAAAGATCATGAAAGCAGGTTTGTGGCAGTCAGCCGGTCCTTTATGCGCCTGCTTGGTCTCTCCAATCCGTCGCACATCATCGGCAGAACTGATTTCGATATTTTTGCACAAGAACATGCGCGGCCGGCGTTTGAGGATGAGCAACAAATCATGGCCACCGGCATCCCGATCATAAGCAAGGAGGAGAAAGAGGTTTGGACCGATGGAAAAGTCACATGGGCACTCACAACGAAAATGCCCTGGCGATCGCCCGACGGAAAAATTATCGGTACGTTTGGCATCTCTCGTGATATTACCCTGCGGAAGAAGTATGAGGAGGCAAATCAAGAGAGCGAAGAACGGCTCAAAATTACTTTTGAACAGGCCGCTGTTGGCATTGCTCATGTGGAGACGACTGGTAAATTCATGCGCGTGAACCAGAGATTTTGCGATATCCTCGGCTATACGAAAGACGAGTTGCTCAACCTCTCATTTCAGGCAATCACACATCCGGAACATCTTGCAGTCGATATTCACGATGCCCGCGAACTATTCGAGGGTAAAATCGAGAACTATACCAAGGAGAAGCGGTATCTCCGAAAAGATGGAACGCCCGTGTGGACGAACCTTACCGTTGCTCTTGTGAGAGATACTCAGGGCAAACCGAAATACTCGATCAGTGTCATCGAGGATATCTCGGCCCGTAAGCAGGTGGAAGAACAGATCCGGAAGTTGAATGAAGAACTCGAAGAGCGGGTCGAAGAACGTACCGCCGAGCTTCAGGCAGCAAACAAAGAATTGGAATCATTCAGCTACTCCGTTTCCCACGACCTTCGCGCACCTCTTCGTCATATCTCGGGGTACGTTGAGCTCTTGAAGGAGCGGATCATCTCGTCACTGGATGAACAAAGCCTTCGCTATCTTGCAACAGTCGAACAAGCCGCTATCCGGTTGGGAACACTGATCGACCAGTTGCTGATGTTTTCGCGTGTGGGTCGGGCAGAGATCCGAAAAATGAGTGTGGATATTGGGGAAATGGTAAATGAGATTCGGCTGGAACTCGCTGAAGAGCATAAGGATAGGACGGTAAGCTGGACTATCAACCCTGTTCCTGCTGTCGAGGCCGATCCGATGCTCATACGACAGGTCCTCACAAATCTCCTCTCAAATGCCTTGAAATTCACTCAAAAGAGTGATTACGCAAGAATCGAATTTGGTTGTTCTGAAGGAGACATTGATTCGAACGAAATCATATTCTTTGTAAAAGATAATGGTGCCGGTTTTGATATGAAATATGTCGGGAAACTCTTTGGAGTCTTTCAGCGATTGCACGCACCTGACGAGTTTGAAGGAACAGGAATCGGATTGGCAAATGTCAGGAGAATTATCCAGAAACATGGCGGCCGAACCTGGGCTGAGGGTGTTGTGGATGGGGGAGCAATTTTCTATTTTACATTAAGCAAATCATAAATAGGAGCCTCTTCGATGACGACTTTAAAAACGATTTTACTTGCGGAAGACGATCCACGGGATCAAGAGCTGACGCTTGCTGTGTTGGGTCAGCAGAATCTTGTGAATGAAGTGGCGGTCGCCAATGATGGAGAGGAGGCTCTTGATTATCTTTATCGGCGGGGAAAATTCTCAGCTCGTCAGGAGGGGAATCCGGCAGTTGTCGTGCTTGATCTGAAAATGCCTAAAGTCGATGGACTTGAGGTCCTGAAACAAATTCGGTCCGATCCTCAGTTGAAAACGTTACCGGTCGTCATCCTGAGCTCCTCGCGGGAGGAAGGTGATTTACGGAATACCTATGATCTGGGAGTCAATGCGTACGTTGTCAAACCGGTCGACTTTCGAGAGTTCTCCAATAAAGTGAAACAGCTTGGGTTGTTCTGGGCGACAACCAATGAACCGCCTCCGGCATCGACCAAATCTCGCTCTAGAGTTTAACCTCCACATGGTGGCTATGAATACGCCTCTGCGTATACTTTCCCTTGAAGATGATGAAGATGATTATGAACTGATCTGTGCCACTCTACTGAAGGAAGGCATCGACTGTGAAATTGTTCGTGTTAGTAATCGTCAGGATTTTCTAGCGGCGGTTTGGAGCAAGTCGTTTGAAATTATTCTAGCAGACCATTCTTTACCCGGCTTCGATGGGATTGCAGCGTTGGATATTGCGCGCGAACATTGTCCCGATGTTCCGTTCATCTTTGTCTCCGGTGTTCTGGGAGAAGAACTCGCCATCGAAACTCTCCGAAGTGGTGCCACAGATTATGTTTTAAAAACACGACTCTCCCGCTTGGGTTTTGCGGTAAAACGGGCTCTTCGGGAAACTGAAGACCGGGTAGAACGAAAAATTGCTGAGGATGCCTATCGTGCAGTGGTTGAAAACTCGATCCAGGGATTGGTCATTTTTCAGGAAGGTCGGATAGTCTTCGCCAATCCGGCGATGGAAACGATCAGCGGTTGCCGCCTGGAAGAGTTATTCTCCTTCACCCCCCGTCAGGTATGGGAAAGAATTCATCCCGAGGATCGGCGCCTGATCAGGCAGAAGATGAATGGCAAATGGCAGGATGCCCCACTAGAACCTGGCTTTGGGGTACGTTTTTTCCGTAAAGATAAAACCATTTGCTGGCTCTCAATTTTTGCCAGCACCATCGAATATCGCGGCCAGCCAGCCCTTCAGTCGGCATGCGTCGATATCACAGAACGTAAGCTGGCAGAAGAAGCTCTCCGGGAGAGTGAGGAGCGCTATCGATTACTGGTTGAGAATTCGACAGATCTCGTTGCAGAGTTGAGTCCGGCGGGTAAATTCCTGTACGTGAGTCCGAATTATCGTTCAATTCTTGGGTATGAACAAACGGCGTTGATTCAGACCGATGTACTCGCAAATGTCTATGGGCGTGAACAATCCTTCGTACGATCGTCGTTCTATCAAGAAAAGGTTCCGGTTATTGGACCGTACCGATATCGGCACGCTGACGGCTCGTGGCATTGGCTGGAATCTTCAAGCCAACGCTATAATACTTCCTCAGGAGAGGAGCGGATAGTCATGGTTTCTCGTGACGTGACTCAGAAAAAAATAGCCGATGAAGAATTGGTAGAGTCACGAAAACAGCTTCAACGTTTTTCGGAACACCTTGAGAATACGCTCGATGAAGAGAGGAAACGAATTTCCCGTGAGATCCATGACGAGCTTGGCCAGCTCTTAACCATCTTGAAGTTTGATATTAGTTGGCTTAAATTGAACCTGTCTGAAAAGAATCCTGTTCTGGCTGAAAAAATCGATTCCATGTTGGAGGCAGTGGGACAGGCACTGGGTTCGGTCAAGCGAATTTCAAAGGAGATCCGGCCGCCGCAACTGGAGGTGCTCGGTTTATGCGGGGCGATTCAGTGGGACCTCAGCCAATTTTCTGCGAAGGTGGGAATTCGCTCGACGATCCGCATCAGCCCTTCGGAATTTACACTCGATAAAGATCGGAATATGGTCGTCTATCGGGTCTTCCATGAAGCATTGACAAATGTGATTCGTCATGCACAAGCGTCGTCAATTAATGTTGAACTCGATCGAAAGTCGGACTCGGTTGTTCTCAGAGTGCAAGATGACGGTCGGGGTATTTCTAAAAAAGAATTGCAAGGAACGATTTCCCTTGGCCTGGTTGGGATGCGTGAGCGAATTCGACCGTGGAACGGAACGCTGACCATCGCTGGGAAACGAGGAAAAGGAACACTCGTTGTTATGCAAATACCCGTTGATGAAATCAACAAGGAAGGAACTCCACCATGATTCGTGTCCTGATCGCCGATGATCACCCGGTTGTACGCAAAGGCTTGAAAACCATTCTGAAAGACGCGACGGACATCAAAATCGAGGGAGAAGCTGCCGATGGACTCGAAGTGATGGATAAGGTCCGCACGGAAGATTATGATGTCATTGTTATGGATATTACAATGCCAAGACTCGATGGCATTGAAACCATCGCACGCATCAAGGCAGAACGTCCAGAGGTCGCAATACTCGTACTCAGCATGAATCCTGAAGAGGTATTTGGGATGAGGGCGTTGAAACTTGGTGCCTCGGGCTATCTTTCCAAAGACAGTGCCCCTGAGCAACTCATCGGCGCGATTCGCCGAGTTGCCTCTGGCCGGGTCTTCATTTCCCCCGAACTAGCTGAATCTGTGGCGATGAGTGTGAGCAAAGGCTCGCCGAAACTGCCTCATGAATTGCTTTCGGATCGCGAATACCAAATTATGCTCATGCTGGCAAAGGGAAAAGCGCTCAAAGAAATTGCTTCAGAGTTGTCCTTGAGCGTAAAAACGGTAAGCACGCATCGGTCGCATATTCTAGCAAAGCTGAATATGGTAAATAACGCCCAAATCGTTACGTACGTCCTGCAAAACAGGCTCATCTCATGAAGGTGTAGGAGACTACCAGAGGGTGATGCTAAGAGGCTATAGGAATATTCTTATAGTCAAATCATCATTTCCCCTCTTGATCTCTCCAAAATACCCGCGAGAGCTTGATTCTATCCCATTCCTCCCATGTAAATACTTCGTGCTGCCTGCCCATCTATGCTACCTTGCCTGAGGTGGAATAGGAAAGTTCTGATACAAAATTCAAGCGTCTACCGATTTTATTCAGATTTGTAAAACACGAAATTGCATACGAAAAATCTCAGGATTTCTCATCCAGCAAGCGAGCATTAGTAGCTCACAGAACAATTGGGAAAACAGGTGGATCGCTGCTATGGACCATAAGAACATTCTATTTCGTTGGTTCTACAACATGAAAATTAAGACAAAGTTAATCGTGAGCATCACCATCGGATCGATCTTCGGAGGTGCCATTGGGGCAATCGGCTTATTCTTTATTTCGCACCTGCGATCGGACCTGGAGACACTCAATCAGCAACAACTGCAACGGATGACTCAACTCTATCAGGTTACGATTAGCATTCAGGAATATCGGACGGAGATGGGACAGTTGATCTATGCGAAGACTCCTGAGGACCGAATCCAGGTTGAGGAACATGTAAAAAATCGAGCAGTTCAATTCAGTAAAGTACTGAAGAGCATTGAAGAGGCCACAAACTCAGAAAAGGAGAGAGGCCTCATCGCCAGTATCAAAGCGCAAGGTGATCAGATGAGACAGCACTTCCAGAGTCTTGTTGATCTTCCTCAGGCGAATCGGGTAAAAGGAATGAATTCGATAATGACCGGTCCGATGGATGCAACATCCATCGCGATAAATCAATCACTCGATCAATTACTCGAGATGTATCGCCTCTCACTAAAAACTGTAACGGCGGAAAGTACGAACGCTGCACAAAGAGCTGAATTGATTCTTACGCTTGTTCTATCCTTAGCTGTCTTATCGGGACTGATCTGGGCCTTCATCCTGGCAGGTATGGTTACAAAGCCCATCCACCGTCTTGTGAAGCAAATTGAAGAGGCTGACCTGAATCTCAATTTAAATTCACGCCGCAACGATGAAATAGGTCGGCTTATGCGTGCATTCGATGGATTCGTTCGGAAAATTCGAGTAACGATTACTGGTGTGGCAGAGATCACCGATGCTGTCACAAATATCTCTGCAGAACTCTCGGCCAGTACGATCTCGATGGCTTCGGGAGCTGAAGAACAAAGTACCCAGGCTACGGATGTCTCAGCATCGGTTGAGCAAATGAGTAAGACCATCCTCGAGAATTCGCGCAACGCCAATGTTACCGTAGAGACAGCAACGACCGCCAAGAAAGCAGCAGAGGAAGGCGGGCTTGTTGTTGAAGAAAGTATTATCGCAATGAAACGGATTGCGGTGGTTGTAAAGCAGTCGGCGGAAACGGTTCGGGCGTTAGGGAAATCAAGCGATCAGATCGGAGCGATTGTCTCTGTTATTGATGACATTGCGGATCAAACAAACCTGCTGGCATTGAATGCCGCTATTGAAGCTGCCCGTGCCGGTGAACAGGGGCGTGGCTTCGCCGTCGTTGCAGATGAAGTGCGGAAACTTGCCGAGCGTACGACAAAGGCAACAAAAGAGATAGCAGAGATGATCAGGAAGATCCAAAAGGATACATCTGAGGCGGTTCATTCGATGGAACAAGGAACGAAAGAAGTGGATCAAGGAATCAAACTTGTCGATGCGGCCGGTACCTCGTTGCGCACCATTATGGATGTATCGCACCAGGTGACGGAAATGGTGGTGCATATCGCTTCTGCAAGTGAAGAACAAGCTCACGCCAGCGAATCGATTGCCAAGAGTGTTGAACAAATCAGTGTGGTAACACAGGAGAGTGCCGGCGGGATACAGCAAATTTCGCGTGCAACAGAAGATTTGGATAAACTAATTGAGTCGCTGAGACAGTTAATGAGTAATTTTAAAATTACTTCAGCACCGGAAAGCCTTGAATCGGCACATTCCGAAATTCCAGTCGCAGCACGGAACCGCTACAGCGGTGATACAATGGATCGCAAGAGCAGTGGATCCTGGCGACCGAGCCAAAAACAGGCAGAGCAACATCCTGTCCAACATCACGTTTAGGAGAATTGTAAGGAGATTCCAATATGAATTGGCTATCAAGATTCAGGCTCCGTTCACAAATCCTTGCTGTGTTTGCTATTCTTGCCATCGTGGTGGGTGTGTTCGGTTATGTGTCGATGAAAGATAATCAGGAAGTCGCAAACTCGGCTGCGGTAATGTACAATCACAACGTCAAGTCGCTTGAGAAGTTGAACCAGGTGCTTGTCGTGCTTCAACGGATAAACAATGGCTACAATATGATGACCTTCTCGCGGACAGCGGAAGAGGTAAGGCAGTTTGCAGAATCAGTAAAAGCTCAGAATATCGAACTCACAAGATTAATGACAGAACTTCTCGGACATTCTGAAGGGGGGCAGAAGCAGGCGCTGTCATCGTTGTCGGAGTCCGCAGGGTTATATACCCAGGTTTGTGAACGTATTGAGCCGCTGATGATCGCAAAAAATGTGAAGGAAGCTCGTACCGTCGTCATCGAGGAGGTCAATCTCGCTCGGTCCGGACTCGAAAGCAATATTATGGCTGTGGGAAAGCTCTTCTCTGAAGAGTCGAGAGTGAACGCAGAACAAGGCCAGGGGAAATTGGCACAACTTCAACTCACCACGGTTGCGGGTGCTCTCCTGGTGGTCTCCATCCTCATTATCTTCGGGCTGCTTATCAGTCGGTCCATTACAAAACCGATTCGTTCACTTGTCCATACTATTGACGCGGCCAATCTCCATACGGCCTTTAACTCCTCGAGGCACGATGAGATTGGAGATTTGATGCGTTCATTCGACAAATTTGTCGGAACGATAAAGGAAACACTCTTGAAAGTTGTTGAAGCAACAGCCTCTGTAGCAAGTGCCTCTTCTGAAATATCGGCGAGTACAGAACAGATGGCCGCCGGTGCACAGCAACAGAGTACACAAGCAAGCAATGTGGCAACCGGTGTCGAAGAGATGACAAAAACAATTTTTGAGAATTCACGCAACGCCGGCAGTACTGCCGAGACCGCCCGGTCGGCGCGTGAGGCGGCAGAACAGGGCGGTAGGGTGGTTACCGAATCAATGGGCGGGATGATGAGAATTGCCGAAACGGTGAAGCAGTCTGCCGAGACTGTCAAGGCACTGGGAAGCTCAAGTCATCAGATTGGTGAAATCATCCTTGTGATTGATGACATTGCTGATCAAACAAATCTCTTGGCACTCAATGCGGCGATCGAGGCGGCGCGGGCAGGTGAACAAGGGCGCGGATTTGCGGTCGTTGCGGATGAGGTCCGAAAGTTAGCTGAACGAACTACGAAGGCAACAAAAGAAATTGCTGAGACGATTAAGAAAATTCAATTAGACACAAAAGAGGCGGTGAATTCTATGGAGCAGGGTACCCTGGAGGTTGATAAGGGCATTAAAATGGCTGAAGATGCAGCAAATTCCCTGAATGAAATAGTGAATATTTCACAAACAGTGATGGAGAAGGTAGCACATATTGCTGTGGCCAGCGAGCAGCAAGCCGGAGCAAGTGAGGAGATTTCCCGCAATGTCGAAGCCATCAGTCGTGTCACCGCGGAAACCGCAAATGGCATTCAACAAATTGCGCGATCAGCTGAGGATTTGAACAGACTCACCGGCTCGCTGGAGAAATTAATAAGCAGGTTCTCCATCGAACAGGCACAACCTTCAGCAGCAAAAGGAACAGGAGGCTTACCTCTGGGCAGACCCCGCTTCAATGCTGTTAAAAGGGAACCGTTGTTCGCTGTCAGAGAGAATAGTAAGATTGTGCATCATCATGAACCTGGAGTTCTTAAACAGACCCTGAAAGGGAAGGAGTAAGACGTATGACCGACCGAAGAGATTCATCGGTAAAATCTCAGACGCATGATGTTTTACAGCTTGTCAGCTTTATGATCGGCAAGGAAGAATTTGGCGTCGATATTCTTAAAGTACAAGAGATTAATCGGATGGTAGAAATTACGCGAGTGCCAAACGCTCCTGCATTTGTTAGCGGCGTTATTAACCTCCGCGGTAAAGTCATCCCGATTGTCGACCTTCGGAAGCGATTCGGGACAGGCAAGGAAGAGAACGATAAGGACACCCGGATCATCGTTGTTGAGTTAACCGGGAAGGTGATCGGCTTCATCGTCGATGCCGTGAATGAAGTGCTCAGGATCCCCAAGAGCGTTACTGAACCGCCGCCGCCGATTGTTGCAGGAATTGGATCCGAATACATCCATGCAGTGGCAAAGCTGGAAGATCGGTTGCTCATCCTCATCGATCTTGAGAAGATTTTGCATGCCACGGAAAAGGATGCTCTTGTTGAGGTTGCTGCATAGCGTCATGGCTGGAACCTGGAGGCAACGCCTAAAAAAGTATAAGAATTCTAAGAGGAGTCTACTATGAAATGGTTTTATAATCTCAAAATTCGGACAAAATTGCTGCTGAGCTCACTCTTTATGGTTGTTATCGCGGGATCGATTGGTATCGTGGGATTCTTGAATACAACAACATTAAGCAAAGCGACTAATAATATCTATTCCAATGAAATCCAGCACTCGACAAGGCTTCAGGGCTTGAGTACGGCATTTCAGCGGATGCACAGTGATTTTATACTCGTTGTTCTGGGGAGAACAGAGGAAGAGAAAATGGTCTATGCCCAGAAAGCAGAGATGCGGAATGGTGAAATGTGGCGGTTTGCCTCGGAGATTGAGCAGGATCTGGAGACTCCTGAGGAAAAGCAGGCGTTCAAGAAATTCAGGGATGCAATTGATGTACTGAGCGTTCAGCGTGAAAATGTTGTGGATCTCGTCACATCGAATAAAATTAAGGAAGCCAAAGAGTTGCTGTATGGCGGTGTGGAACAAACGCGACAGTCTATGCATGAAGCATTGATGAAATTAGTCGATATCAACCTGGAAGCATCGCGAAGCGCAGCAGAACGGGCCGTTGCCAATGCGGGGTATGCTAAACTGCTCATCACTATCGTTCTGGCAACAGGGATTATCGTGGCAATTTTTCTTGGATTCTTTATCGCGCGTACGGTCAGCAGTCCGGTGAATATGGTTGTCAGGAGTATCAGAAATGCCGATCTCAACACGTCATTCCAATCCCAGCGGAAGGATGAAGTGGGTGATCTCATGAGGGCGTTCGATGATTTTGTGCTGGCAATAAAAAATACTCTCATCAAAGTGATGGAGGCTGCTACTGCAGTCGCAAGTGCATCTGCTGAAATTTCTGCCAGTACAGAACAGATGGCCGCAGGTGCTCAGGAACAGAGCACACAAGCAACAGATGTCTCCTCGGGTGTTGAACAGATGACCAAAACGATTTACGACAACGCGAAAAATGCGGCAAGCACAACCGATACGGCCAACGAGGCAAAACAAGCTGCTAAGCAGGGCGGCAAGGTGGTAAAGGAAAGCATCGATGCCATGCGTCGTATCGCCCATGTCGTAAAAGAGTCCGCAGAGACAGTCCGTGCTCTTGGAAAATCGAGCAACCAAATTGGGGAAATCGTCTCCGTGATTGATGATATCGCCGATCAAACCAATTTGCTCGCTCTGAACGCCGCCATTGAAGCAGCCCGGGCTGGTGATCAGGGACGTGGTTTTGCCGTTGTCGCTGATGAAGTACGTCGATTGGCCGAACGTACGACGAAGGCAACAAAAGAAATCGCCGAGATGATCAGAAAGATTCAGCGGGATACCTCGGAAGCCGTTCATTCGATGGAAAAAGGGACGAAGGAAGTTGACCAGGGAATCAAACTTGCAGATGCTGCGGGCAATTCCTTGAGATCAATCGTGGAGATCTCTCAGGTTGTTACGGATAAGGTTGCTCAGATCGCTGCTGCGAGCGAACAGCAGGCAGGTGCGAGTGAAGAAATCTCGAGGAACGTCGAAGCGATCAGTGCGGTCACACAAGAAACAGCAAGCGGGATACAGCAGATTGCCAGGACTGCCGATGATATGAATAAGCTCACGGAAGCACTCCAGCAATTGATCCAAAATTTCAAGATTCATTCCGCAGAAGATAGTGCAAAAGTATCCCCGGGAGTAACCTCCTTCAACCAGGAAGACAATGCTCAAGGCTATTCGGGGAAATCGTTTCTGAAAGGGATTTTTGATCAGTTGAAAGGGAAAATTTCAAAACACGTTGAACGTGAGCCTGCCTGATACCGGAAGGCTTTCGTTTCACTATCACCTCATTAATAATTGTGGTTAGTCCTATGAAAAAAATGTATTTCGTACTACTGTTGCTGGCAGTTCTGAGCGCAACAGTGGTGGCACAACAGGCCGGAGACGATGAAAATACCCCACCGCCGGAGTATGTTCCTTACGATAAAGCCCCGGAGCCTGTCAAAATGGTACAGCCGAAATACCCATCCATTGCAATTCAGAAAAAAGTTCAGGGAACGGTCTGGGTTTCCATGTGGGTCACGAAGAGCGGCGTCGTGAAAAAAGTCGATATTGCCAAGACCGATAGCCCCTTTCTCAATCAGGCAGCAATAGACGCGGCGATGCAATGGACGTTTACACCGGCAACGATCAGGAATTTACCGGTTGCCGTGTGGGTGAAATTGCCGTTTAAATTCAGATTGTGATCGGAGTAACACAATACTTCAGAATCTGGGTCAGGTATCCAGGAGTATTGATCTCACGCTATGAAGAGAAAGTTCTAGACGTATGACGAGCTCAATGAGGGAACTCATTACAATTCTGCTGACGCACGAAGATATTGACACGCGGAGGAATGCAGCAGAAGAACTTGCCGAGTCGAAGGAAATGCCGGCAATAACCGCCCTTACGACGGTACTCGAAGATAACAGTACCGGTGTGCGCGATGCAGCAGCCCGATCGCTGCTTTCCATCGGCGGCCCAACGGTTGCCCGGGCGATTGCTAATTATATTGCGAATGAGAATATCACCACTCGCAATCTCGCCGCAAAACTGCTTATGCAACTGGGTGCAGCATCGATTCCCGCACTCCTCCCGTTTGTGCAGGATCCCAACAAGGATACGCGGAAATTTGCCGTTGATATTCTTGGAGAGATTCGGAACAGCGGCTGTGTGTATTACCTGTTGCCATTATTGCAGGATGACGATTCAAATGTCATCTGCTCGACACTTGAGGCACTGGGGAATATCAAGAGCGTCCAGGCGATTCCCGCAATCTGTGAAGCGTTTGAGGCGCATCCCTTCGCACGGACAGCTGCTGCAGAAGCGTTAGGAAAAATTGCCAATCCGAATGCGAAAGAGTTTTTGTTGACAAAGTTGAAAGGCGGCCTTGAAGAGCGGCTCTATGAACCGATTGAGCTTTTTGCAATCCTTGAGGCGATTGGAAACGTCGGTGATCAGAAAGTAGTCAACTATCTGTTGGAGCATGCCAGGGATGTAGAAGGGAAGTTGCGAAATATGCTTCTGCATGCCGCGGTACAAATTATCGAGCAGCAGGAAACAGCGTTTCATTTCCCGGCTGCACTCCGTTCTGGCTTCCTGAGCGCACTGCAGGATGATGATGAGAATATCCGTATTAGTGCTGTCAAGGGGCTGTCGCAATTTGAAGAGCAAGATGTTACCCGGGCATTACTGAGCGTGCTGGGAATTTCTGAAGAGCTAGATTTTCTCCTCTTCTCTGAGCTTCTTGGCCGAGACGATGTCTTCCGTATGGCGGTTGATGCCCTCGAGGAAGCGAGAATCCGTTGTAAGAAAGAATTGATCCTTCTCATTGGCAAATTGGCGTTTGAAGCCATTCGCCGCTATAAATATTTCAAGAGTTACCAGATTGATGGATCATTGGTGCAGCGTGCCTTTGAGCTGATTATGAATGAATGGCGGCTGGCTGACCAGGAAGTTCGCTCCATCATTCTCGATACACTATTCCGCCTGAATGGCGATCAGGCAGTGGAACGAATGAATCAGATCGTCTCTGACCCGGATCCCTGGATTCGCGTGCATGTCATCGAGCTGCTATCCGATGTCAAGGATCAGCGCGCAGCGATCTTTATTGCACAATTTCTCAATGATGATGATGAAATGGTTCGGGAGGCGGCAATCTCAAATTTGCAGGCGCGCGGTATTGCAATCGATATCCCTCAATGGGGCGAACCCGAGTATTAATTCCAAGACTTCCTGGCAGTGGAGAGCAAACGACAGTGCTACAACCAATACCTTCTGTGACACCTTCTCGGTTATCGACAGGGCCTCTCCTGGACGACTTGACCTTCTATGCTCTGCGCGAATTTATCTATGAGCGTACCGGAATATTTTTCCCGGATAAGAAAAAATATCTGATTGAAGGAAGGCTTGGAAAACGATTACAGATACTCAAACTCGAAAGCTTCGAGGATTACATCCAATTACTGAAATATGGACGTAAGAAGGATGAAGAATTTGATTATCTCTGCGAAGCGATCACCATTAACGAGACATTCTTCTTCCGGAATGAGCCCCAATTTGATGCGATTGAACAGACTGTTATCCCGGAGTTGGTACGTGCAAAGCAGGCCCAGCTCTCCCCCAAAATCCGCATCTGGAGTGCAGGTTGTTCCTCAGGCGAGGAGCCATACACGCTGGCAATGATATTTCTAGAATGTCTGAAACCCAAATATCCCTCCCTGAGTCTGGAAATCGTTGGGACTGATATAAACGGTTCGGTTCTTCAGATAGCACGACGGGCGATCTATAGTGAATATTCCATTCGTAACATGCCACAGGCATTTCTTGAGAAATATTTTTCTGTTGAAAATGGCCGGTACGTGCTTCGCCCTGACTTGAAGCAGATGGTGAGCTTTCGTTATCTCAACCTCTATGATCGTACCCAGATGAAAACGATGCGCAATTTCGATATCATTCTCTGTCGGAATGTGCTCATCTATTTTGACTTAAAATCCAAAATTCAGGTTGTTTCAGATCTCTATGGCAGCCTGAACTATGGAGGAGCACTCTTCATCGGCTATTCTGAATTACTGCATGGAATCTCGACTGCCTTTAAGGTGAAGAGCCTCGTAAAGACAACAGCATATAAAAAGGAGTAATCAAATACTATGGCTACAAGTATTCTTGTTGTGGATGACTCAGCAACTGTTCGCAAGTTTGTTGCAACGGCACTGAATCTGAAGGGGTACCAGGTAATCACAGCATCGGACGGGATGGAGGCCCTTGAAAAAATGCCTCTCCAGCGGATTGACCTGATCATCACTGATCTCAATATGCCCGATATGGACGGCTTTGAGTTTATTCGGACTGTCAAAGATACACCCGAATATTGTGAGATTCCCATCATCATTCTCTCCTCCGTTTCTGATATGGAATCGAAGGAAAAAGGATTAAAATTGGGCGCTTATTCGTATGTCGAAAAGCCCTTCAGTGCCGATAAAATTCAGGAAGAAGTTCGAAGGTTCCTGGTTTGATATCAAGATATTCTATTTTTTCGTCTATTTTTTGAGCATTGTTAACCAGTCAGCCTGCCAGGGGGCATTGATTGGAGGTTCAAAAAAACCATCCACTCACCTACTCCTTATAGGATATTTCTTAGAGAAGAATCAAAGCGTAGCCGATTTCTTACACACCAGGTATGTTCTATATTAGTGCCAGATCCTAGAGCAGATACTATGGCAGTCAAAAAAAACTTCAAGAGCATCAATATTAAATCGAATTTCATTCCACACTCAAATCACTAGTAGAGGGGCATCACGATGCTAGCACTCAGATTCCTTATCGTCGATGATTCAATCACCATCCGACGCATCATCATCAATGCTTTAAAAGCGATTGGCTATGCGAACACGCTCGAGGCCGCCAATGGCAAAGAAGCAATGCAAAAACTGGCCGAGAACGGAATAGATTTTATTATTACCGATTGGAACATGCCGGAGATGAATGGGTTGGAATTCACCAAAGCTGTCCGTGCAAGTAATGCAACGGCAGAGCTGCCGATTCTTATGATCACCACCCGTGGTACAGAAAGCGATGTCATCGAGGCATTGCAGGCTCGTGTGAACAGCTACATTGTCAAACCGTTCACGCCTCAGGAGCTGAGAGAAAAAATCGATGAGATATTGAAATCCATGAAAACTCAGGCTGCATAACAAACAGGTGGACGTGGTGAAAAAAACAATCGTAATAAGTGAACGACCAGATCTCAGCGGAAGTCAATGCTGCATGGTTCAACACGAAGGAGCGGGTACGCTATGAATCCCCAACAGTTAGACAATGTCCTTCAGAAGGTTTCGGAACTGAAAGTGTTCTTCGACTTTGGCGAGCGAACGCTGCCATTGTTGGAAGAAGTGGCAACATTCACGCAGGAGATCGGCCCAGTCATAGAAGGAATCAAATCGCTGGTCGATGTCACATCGCAAAAATTGCCCAAAGCGGCGGAGCAATTAGGCCGAGTGAACCAATTTGCCGAACGGGCCTCAAATGATATCCTCAATACAGTCGATAAAATGGTGGCTACAATTGAGGGAATGCAAACACCCGATCATAACCGCGTGGTTGGCGATCTGGTCGATGATACGACTAAGAAAGTGAGTTCGATCGTAGATTCTCTGGCGAGGCGGTTTGGCAATGATGAAGACATCATCGAGCTCCTGAATGCATGGGATCTCCATTCTCAGAGCTTGAGTGCGTTAAATACGCCAACGACGATGCAAATGAAATTGGAGAGCCTCCGTGAGGATTGCACCAATATCATGATGTCACTGCAGGTGCAGGATATCACCGGTCAGCAAATTGCTTCCGTGATCGGCTTAATGCAGGCGGTTGACGATGTCCTCCGCAAACTGCTGACGGAGGTTTCTGATATTATCCAATTCACTCAACCCGAGCAGCCGGTTGTCATTCTTCCCTCCACGGAATATGTTGGCATGGATGAACGGAAGAAGATGGTTGATTCTCTTCTTCGGAAGGCACGAACGGGAGATCTTTCGATAGAGAACGGCGGCAGTTCAGAGAAGAATAGTTAAGTGCACGTGAACCTAGTTCTGATCATTGAATTCAACTACCAATACTCGTAGGTATATCATGGCTGAAAACAAAATTCCCGAGAAGATAATCGAAGCTGGTGCTGTTGAGAGTGTAGTGATTGCATTGCATAAGGTCATCGACCTTCTCGACCGCATTAAAACGACAATCGAAGAAAGTTCGAATAAGATTCCGAGGGCGGCAGTCCAGTTGCATACGGTTACCCAGGCGACCGAAATGGCGACAGTCGAAATTATGAATGTGTTGGATACGATGACACATAAGTTCACCTCCCTCGAGAGCGAACTCTCAACAGTGCGTGGAATGCTGGCTTCGGAGGATGGGAATGTCATTATCGATTCTATTGAATCGACTCTCACGAAAGTCAAACAGGATATCACGAATATCATGATGGCGCTCCAGGTTCAGGATATTACCGCCCAGAAGATTGCGGCAGCGAATCACCTCATCGAATCCGTCCGGAAGGAAATTATTCATGAACTAAACTACTTCGAGAGCTCCGAGAAGGATGCTATCGAAGAGGCAATCGTGAGAAAACCCGCCGAAGACAGTGAGGATCAGGCCCACCATTTCGATAAGAATGCGTCCTTCAGAAAATCGGCAGAACATCAGGAACGGATCGATAAAGTGGTGCAGCAATGGCGCGAAAAACAATCTGATTCCGACTCAAAAGAATAACGTCCGTTCCCTCACACGAGCAAAACTATTGGAACAAGCATGAGCGAAGAGATGAAAGAACAGATCGAACCGACAGCGTCCCTGGGATTTGACAATGAGATGGCAGAGATCTTCGAAAGTTTCGTGATCGAGTCGAATGAGATCATCGAGCATCTGGGACGCGATCTTCTGGAGCTTGAAAAAACACCTGCCAACATCGAGCTCCTGCATAAGATCTTTCGGGGGATGCATACGCTGAAAGGAACATCCTCATTTCTGGGATTCAACCAGATGACTGAACTCGGTCATAGTTGTGAGGATTTACTGAATAAGCTCCGAAAAGGAGAGTTGGTTGCTACTGCGGCAATGATCGATGTTATGTTTAAAGCCTATGATATGATCAAAGTGCTGCTCGAGAGAATTGAAAAAAAGAATATGCAGCCCGTCGACTTTTCTCACATCGTGCAGAAACTTCAGGCTGAGATTCAGGGTGCAAGCCAGGTGAAGGCACGTGAAAAAACATCCGACGGTTCAGCACAACAGGTGGAAGAAAACGCAGCAGAATCAGCGGTGGCGAGCTTTTCAAAATCAACGGATACGACAATCCGGGTCGATGTCAATCGGCTTGACGATCTGATGAACCTGGTTGGCGAATTGGTACTCGGCCGTAATCGGTTGTCTCAGGTCTCCCACAAGTTGAACGAGGAATACGAAGAGGTTCAAACTGTCAAGGAGCTGCAGGATACAAGTTCACAAATCGACTTTATTACGACCGAGCTGCAGATGGCCGTGATGAAAACCCGGATGCTGCCGGTAGCCAAAGTATTTAATAAACTTCCCCGCCTGGTACGTGATCTTGCGAAGGAGACCGGGAAAGAGATCGATCTCCAGATTTATGGGAGAGAAACCGAACTTGATAAATCCATCATTGAGGAGCTCAATGATCCTCTGCTGCACATTATCCGGAACGCTGTCGATCATGGCATTGAGTTGCCGGATGAACGCATAAAAAACCGAAAACCACGGATTGGAACGATTGTCGTCAATGCCGAGCATGAAGGGAACCATATTGTCATTTCCATTGAGGATGATGGTAAAGGAATGGATCCTGAAATCCTCAAGCAGAAAGGGATCGAGAAAGGGCTCATTACCCTGGAGCAGTCCAAGGAAATGTCGAAGAGAGAAATCCTTAATTTGATTTTTATTCCGGGATTTTCGACAGCACAAACCGTGACATCGGTGTCCGGGCGGGGTGTGGGAATGGATGTTGTCCGGTCCAATGTCGCAAAGTTAAAAGGCATGGTGGAAATTGACTCGGATCCCGGTAAAGGGTCCATTATCACAATCAAACTCCCGTTGACCCTTGCAATTATTCAAGCACTTCTCGTGAGAGTCGGTACCGAAATATTTGCCATTCCACTCGGCTCGGTTCTTGAAGTAGTCCGCGTTGAGGCAAAAGAGACCCAGACAATCAATGGCCACGGGGTCATTCGCATGAGGGATATGGTGCTTCCGCTCGCTAGTATGGCGGAGGTGCTCACCAAGAATGGTCAACAGAGCAAGCCGCGCTGGTTGTATATTGTAGTGATTGCATGGGCCGACCAGCGACTCGGTGTTGTCGTTGATTCATTGCTGGGGCAGCGCGAAGTTGTGATAAAATCTCTTGGCGACTATTTAAGCAATACTCGCGGCATTGCAGGCTCGACTATCTTAGGTGATGGCAGAACGATTCTGATTATTGACGCCGGGCAATTTATTCAACTGTGTATCGAAAAACACGCTAAATCGTCACCTCAGGCAAACCTCACGGCTGAGGAGGCCTGGAGTGAGAACAACGATCACCTGGAAGGAACCTCAAGGTAGAGGACATACCTATGTCGATTCGATGGATTGAACATGACGGAAAAAAAATATTACGGTGCGATTACCGGGGATTGAATATTGAGCAGTCGATAGCAATGTTTGAGAAATCGATGGCTGAGATGTCGCGCAGCGGTGATAACGTGTTAATGATCTCGAATTTTCAAGGTACAATGCTGAATTACAGGTTTGCTTCATGTGCGTATGATCTTGCAAGACTGAATTTTCGACCTAAGGCGAAGAAAATTGCTCTCGTGGGAATTGAAGGATTACAGTATGTCATTCGTGAAGCATTTGGTGTGATGAGCGGCCGCAAACCTTCTCTCTTTGAAACGGAAAACGAAGCACTCACATGGTTAGTCAATTAATTAAAAAACTGTATACCCGGGTAGATGATCTATGAATGGACCGATAAATGTAGTGGTGATTGATGATTCAGCGTTCATGAGGAAGTCTCTGACGCTGATGCTTGAATCCGATCCGCAGATCAGAGTAGTGGGTACGGCACGCGATGGCAGGGATGGTGTTGATAAAGTACGGAAGTTGAATCCTGACGTTGTGACCCTCGATGTGGAAATGCCGGGATTGGATGGGCTCGCGGCACTCAAGATCATCATGAGAGAAATGCCAGTGCCGGTTCTTATGGTTAGTTCTCTTACGTCAGAAGGAGCAGAGGCGACGCTCGAAGCGTTAAATCTTGGAGCGGTCGATTTTATTTCTAAAGATCTTTCTTATGTCTCAGTCGATATTCTGAAGATTAAAGAAGAACTCATTGCCAAAGTAAAAGAAATCGCGACCAGCCGTTATGCCCGTCTTCGGTATCAGGCACTTGGGTCAAGCCGCCACGCTGTGCGTGACACTGAAGAGATCAGTCAAAGCCGTGTTCGTATCCCGAGCATTTTGCAGGAGAATTTGGAAGCCGTTGTTCTTGGTGTTTCAACGGGAGGCCCGTTAGCACTCCTGCAGATCATTCCGAAGCTTCCGGCAGACTTTCCAATTGGGATCGCAATCGTGCAGCACATGCCCCCGCACTTTACACGAACCCTTTCGGAGCGGTTAAATAGCCTGAGCAAAGTTGCGGTAAAGGAAGCGGAGCATGGAGAATTGATGGAACCTGGTAAAGTGTTGATCGCTCCTGGTGGCAAGCACCTTCTCTTCTCTCGTGGTCATGGCGCAATGCAGGTCATCATTTCGGAAGAACCGCGAACAACAATCTTTCGCCCCTCTGTCGATGTGATGATGCGATCGGCAGTTGAGGCAGCCCACGGTCCTTTGCTCGGTGTCATAATGACCGGCATGGGGAAAGACGGTTTGGATAGTCTCAGGCTTATTAAACGGAAGGGTGGTTACATTATCGCCCAGGACGAGGAATCGTGTGTGGTATATGGCATGCCAAGAGCAGCGGTGGAGGATGGTATTGCGGATACTGTTGTTCCTTTAATGGAAATTCCGGATGCACTTATTCGACTGGCCAATATACGCACCGCTCCTGTATCGAGCAAAGTCATTGCAGGATGAGGCAGTAATCGAATACAAAATTCTATTCATAATGGAAATTCAGTAAGAAGAACCAAAACCATGGAAAAACAATTGCAGGTGTTGATACTCGAGGATATTCCGATTGACGCGGAACTCACCGAACATGAACTGAAATCGGCAAAAATCGATTGCATCGTACAACGGGTCGCTACCAAAAGCAAGTTCATGAAAGAACTGGAGGAGTCTACCCCTGATGTGATCCTGGCGGATTTCACTCTGCCCCAGTTCTCCGGATTGGAAGCATTGCGCATTGTCAGGGAAATGAAACTCGACATTCCCTTTATTCTGGTAACCGGAACACAGAGGGAAGAAGTCGCGGTCGAATGTATGAAGGAGGGTGCCGACGATTATATCCTTAAAACTAGTCTGAAACGGCTTCCCGCTGCAGTTCTCAATGCCCTTAAGAAAAAAGAGGCCGAACGCGCATCACGCCGCCTAGAAACAGAACTCCAGAAATCCATCAATTATGCAATCAGCATTTTCGACAGTATTACCGATGCCTTTTTTGCCGTCGATAACGATTGGATACTGATGTATCTCAATCCCCGCTCTGATACGTTTCTCTCAAAGGTGCACAAACAGCGCGAAGATCTGTGGGGAAAGAACTGGTGGGATGAATTTCCCATTTCGTTCGAATCCGAAGCGGCAAAACAATTGTTCCATGCAATGAACGAACGAACCGCTGTCGAATTTGAGGAATATTATCCATCGCTCGAGTCATGGCTCCACATCCGGGCTTATCCGGCTGATCCCGGTCTTTCCATCTATGCACAGGATGTTACCGAACGGAAACTTGTGGAAAAAGTTCAACAAGCAGTCTATAAAATCTCCGAGGCAGCCAGCAATGAAAAGAGTATTGATGCCCTCTTTAAACGTATTCATGAGATCATCTGTGAGTTGATGCAAGCCAAGAATTTTTACATCGCACTCTATGATAAGGAGCGTGACCTCATTCGGTTTCCGTACTGGGTGGATGAGAAAGATACTGCACCGGGACCGCGGAAACCCGAGCGTGGAATGACAGAATATGTCTTGCGCAATGGTGTTCCCTTGCTTGCCACCCAGGAGGGTTTGAAGGATCTCGAAATCGAGATGGGAGTCTCTCCACGTGGTACCCCAAGTGTCGATTGGCTTGGCGTACCGTTGAAAACGGTTGACGGTGTTATCGGAGTGTTGGCTGTCCAGAGCTATACGGATGGAGTCCGCTATAGCGATGTCGATAAAAATATCCTTGTCTATGTCTCAGAACAGGTTGCGATGGCAACGGAACGAAAACGGTCGGAAGAGAAAATCATTCAACAGGCCAATCTGCTCGATATCGCGCAGGATGCGATTATGGTTCTCGACATGGCGCAGAATATTCTCTACTGGAATAAAAGTGCAGAACGGATTTATGGATGGCTGGCTGAAGAAGTGGTAGGAGAAAATGCCAATCGGCTTCTCCAGAAAGACCAGGAATCTCTTAATGCAGTCATAGCCCGCGTTCGGGAGAAAAAGAATTGGTTTGGCGAACTAAAACAGGTCACAAAGGACCATCGGGAGTTGATCGTCGAAAACCGGTGGAGTCTTGTACACGGGCAGGATGGGAAATCAGAATCTATTCTGGTGATTGCTACCGATATTTCCGAGAAAAAGCGGCTCGAACAGCAATTCCTCCGCGCACAACGGCTTGAGAGTATTGGCACCTTAGCCAGCGGGCTTGCGCATGATCTGAACAATGTGCTGGCACCGATCATTATGGCGATTCCGTTTTTAAAGGAGAAGTTGACGGAGAAATCGGACCTCGATATCCTGGCGACACTTCAATCCTCTGCGAAACGCGGAGAAGGTATAGTCAAGCAGGTGCTCTCCTTTGTCCGTGGTGTGGAAGGTGATCGTGCCATACTTCAGACGAAACACCTGGTGGTGGAACTCGGCAGTTTTCTGAAAGAAACGCTTTCTCCTTCGATCAGAATTCAAACGAAGCATAACAAGGATCTCTGGCCGGTTCTCGGTGATGCCACCCAGTTGTATCAGGTGCTCATGAATCTCGCTGTAAATGCAAGAGATGCAATGCCCGAAGGTGGCACGCTGAAAGTTGAAGCCCAGAACCTGCCCCTGGATCAGGATGCAGCCAGCCTGTATATCGATGCCCATCCGGGCCGTTATATCCAGTTAACCGTTTCCGATTCCGGTGCCGGTATTCCGGCTGATATTATGAATCGAATCTTCGATCCATTCTTTACTACAAAGGATCCGGGGAAAGGCACCGGGCTTGGACTGTTCACCGTGCTGACGATCGTAAAAAGCCATGGTGGTTTTGTTGATGTACAGAGCAATCCCGGTTCCGGTACACAATTTAAGATCTATATTCCTGCCTGTGAATCGGCAGAATTGAGTCAACTGGAGGAAGGCATTGATATCCCTTCCGGCGAAGGTCAACTCGTCCTGGTTGTCGATGATGAGGTTTCTATCAGCGACCTCATTGAAATGACATTGAAGAGCCGGAATTACCGGGTTCTGACGGCAAAGGATGGAACCGAGGCTCTGGCGCTCTACATGCAGCACCGGGGTGAAATTGATGTCGTGCTGATGGATCTATTGATGCCCTACATGGACGGTTCATCAACGGTCCGGGCAATGCAAAAAATTGATCCGTCCGTGAAGATCATCGCTATGAGTGGACTTTTGATTGATCGGCAGAGATCGTCTGATGCACTCATCAGTGACTCTATTCCGTTTATGCAAAAGCCGTTCAGCATGGAGAAACTCCTGAAAACCGTTCATGAGGTAATTCATCTTAACAATGGCTCGAACGGTTCGGACCATCCATTACACCAGGATGATGCCTTGAAATCACTGGTCGGAAAATCGAATTGAATGTTAGGGTAAGAGGCACTGCCATGGCAACGCAAACAATGTGGGATCGAAAACGTATCGGAGTCGTTCGCGACGTTACCATGTCCAATGTGACCGTTGTATTGGATTCAACCCTCACGAATCTCACTCTCCAGTTAAATGGAAAAGCATATCCGATTGGTCAAATTGGAACCTACGTACTCGTTCCTGTTGGCAAACAACTTCTGTTAGGGATGATTGCTGAATTCAGAAACAAAGGTATCCACAAGAATGGTACGATGGCACCCCATTATGAAATGGTGGTGAACCTTATCGGAACGGTCAGAGCCGGTATGTTTGAACGGGGTGTCTCATCGTTCCCGACCGCCGATTCACCGGTGTACTTGTTGGAAGATAAGGACCTCAGCGTTGCATTTTCTGTATTCCAACGATTTGGTTTTTCCATCGGCAGGCTTTCACTCTTTGAACATGAACGGGCTTTTCTCGATCCGAACCGGTTCTTCGGAAAACACCTTGCAGTCGTTGGAGCAAGCGGAGCCGGAAAGTCATGCACTGTCTCGTCAATCCTGCAAAAGGTCATCGGGTATCCCGACACCAAGGTGATTATTCTCGACATTCATAACGAGTATCGAACTGCCTTTCCGGAAGAGAGTCAGTATCTCAACCTTTCAGAGCTCGAATTGCCTTTCTGGCTGATGAATTTCCAGGAGATGCTCGAGATGTTTATCGATACGGCAGATGAGAATTCCGCAACCCAAATTACGATACTGAAAGACCTTGTGTTCCAGGCAAAGCGTGATCAGAACCCGGAATTAAAGAATGTATTGACCATCGATACACCGGTCTATTACAATCTCGCTGAAGTTCGCACCAAGATCGAATATCTTGATACCGAAAAGGGCGGCCCATTCTACGGAAAATTCGCCCGCTTCCTGGTTCAACTCGATACAAAGTTGAACGATCCGCGGTACGATTTTATGTTTAAGCCACGCCTCTATATCCACTCGACAACGATCGAGGAACTCTTGATCCGGATGTTCAGCCTGGATGGCACATCGAAGATCACCATCATGGATATGAGTGGTGTACCGTTCGATATCGTCAACACGATTGTCTCCCTGGTCGCACGTCTGGCTTTTGATTTCAATTTCTGGAATATCAACAGGCGCGAATCTCCGATCTTGCTGGTCTTCGAGGAAGCACATAATTATCTCTCGGCAACCGGAGAAGGAACGCGTGCTGCACGCCGGACGATAGAGCGGATAGCAAAAGAGGGGCGCAAATATGGTGTCAGTTGTATGATTGTCAGCCAGCGTCCTTCGGAAATCTCCGAGACAATTCTCTCCCAATGCAACAATTTTGTGGTGATGAGGCTGACCAACCCGGTGGATCAGAACTATGTGCGCCGGCTTGTGGCCGATACGTTTCCGGGATTGGAAAACCTGTTGCCTTCGCTTCGCCAGGGTGAGGCGCTGGTTGTGGGCGATGCGGTCCCGATGCCGCTCCGCGTGCTGATTGATCCGCCGAAACCGGAACCTGCGAGTGCGGATATAAAATTTTTCGATAAATGGAAACTGAGCTGTACAGCAATCGATGTGAGCGAGGTTGTCCGGCGATGGTGGCATCAAGATCGTAATTAATAAACGAATCTGAGTGGTTCAGTACAGATTACCCGAAATTCTCTGGATCTGAAAGATCACGAATGTCGAACCAAATGTCAGCAGAAGAACTGCGAAAACAGGCCAACGAGATTCTCAAGGGCGTTGACCAGTTGATTAAGGCAGGAAATCTCGATGATGCGCTGGCCCAGATTGGGAAGGCCAAAGCCATCGATCCGAACAATGCCTATATCTACGCGTTCGAAGAGCGGATCGGATTTCTCCGGGCTGAGGAACAGAGAAAGAAAGGCGCTGACGCAGCACGAAAGCGAATGGAAGAAGAGGCGTGGAAACGCCTTGAGGAGCAGCGGCGTCGGATTGAAGAAGAACGCAAGCGAAAAGAGGAAGAGGTAAAAAGAAGGGTAGAGGAGGAGCGGAAACGAAAAGCTGAGGAATCACGCCGTATTGAAGAGGAGCAGAAGAAACGGGTTCACGTAGAACCGGTTGTCGTGAAAGCGGTCGATGAGAGACAGAAAATTGAGGAAGATACTAAACGCAAGTTTGAAGAAGATTTCAAGCGAGCCGAGGAAGAAAATAGAAAGAAAGCGGTCCAGGCAGAGGCCGCTGCCAAAAAGAGCCATGCTGCAGCAAACGATCCGCATCAGATCTATAAGAGTGTCCTTCTCCTTGCCTGGGCAGATGGTGGCCTGTCGAAGGAAGAGGAAACCCAACTGAAGGGTTTGAAACTCTCCCTCTCAATCTCCGATGACGAGGACAAGAAACTTCAACACAATGCACAGCTTGAATCGTACGCTCAGGCATTTAAACTGGCGTGGTCGGCGGGCATGAACGCCAAAGAACGGGGTTCCGTCATCCAGGAACTCAGAAAGAAATTCTTCATTACTGCTGCCGATCAATCCAAGATTGAATCGAAACTGCTTGCAGAAATCGCACCCGATCAACAGCAACAGCAACAACTGATCCTCGTTGTCGAAGATGAAGATGCAATTCTTAAGCTGATCGTTCAGGTTCTAGAGAATTCAGGGTATACGGTCCAGGCATTCTCAACATCCGACGACGCCTATCAAACCTTGCGTGAATCCAACGGCAGCCATCCACCCGATCTGATTCTCTCCGACGTGAACCTCGAAACCTCGTCGATGGGAGGATTCTCGTTCTATGAAAAAGTCAGGCAGCTCGACTCACTTCTTCATGTTCCCTTTATCTTCCTCAGCGGATTAACGGATGAAGGAATGATTCGTTATGGAAAAGGATTAGGTGCCGATGATTATCTCACGAAGCCCTTTTCGAATGACCTGCTGTTGGATACCATCAAAGGAAAACTGAAACGGTTTCATAAATTCCGCAAAGTCTAACACAGGAGGATTCTCTTCCATTCATCATCGTTTTGGTCTGGTGGTGGAGAATCTTCCTCTTTCCTTCCAATGCCGTTCTAATTTCATAGGTGAACATTCTTGCTGATCAGGTGAAGTGCGCTGAAGATCCGAGCATCACCGCGGTTACTCTGTAGCATTCGAGGCTGGTTCCAGAGTACTGGAAACAGAATGAAATTAGAGGGAATGGAACATGATGTTGGAGCAGGAGATGCTGGGCGAGATATTTACTGAACTCTTGATTCTCGATCAATACGCATATACATTCAGGCAGTGTAGTTTATCTGAAAGGACTGAGTTCAATGAAATTTTCAATGTACCTTGCACTGCCTCTTCTCCTGATTTTCTTGTGCTCTTCCTGCTCGAGGAAGAATACCCAACGACAATTCACGGGGGCAGATGGAGAGATGAAACTCATAACGCTCGATCCCGGACATTTTCATGCGGGACTCATTCAGAAGGTGATGTATCCGCAGGTGTCTCCGGTCGTGTCTGTGTACGCACCCGTAGGCAAGGATGTGTTGGAACACTTGAAACGGATCGAGGCCTTCAATACACGAACAGAGAATCCTACACACTGGGAAGAAAAGGTCTATACCGGCCCTGACTTCTTCGAAAAAATGCTGTCAGAGAAATCTGGGAACATTGTTGTGCTTTCCGGGAAGAATAGTAAGAAGGCGGAGTACATTAAGAGAGCGGTTGAAGCGGGCTTGAATGTGTTTGCCGACAAACCAATGTGCATCGACTCGAAGGGATTTGAGATGCTCAAGGAGGCCTTTGCTGCAGCGGAACAGAAGGGAGTCCTTCTTTATGATATGATGACCGAACGTAGCGAGATTACCACAATACTGCAAAAAGAGTTTATGCAATTTCCCGAAGTATTCGGCGACTTAGTACAGGGAACCGAGGAGGATCCGGCTGTAATCAAGGAGAGTGTTCACCATTTCTATAAGAATGTGGCGGGGAAGCCGCTCATCCGGCCGGAATGGTTCTTTGATGTCCAGCAGCAGGGTGAGGGCATCGTGGATGTCACCACACACCTGGTCGATCTTGTCCAATGGGAATGTTTTCCCGAGCAGCCGTTACGGCACCAGTCTGAGATCAAAGTGCTGCGCGCCAAGCGCTGGGCAACATCGTTAACGCTCGATGAATTTAGCAGAATCACAGGTGCGAAGACATTTCCAAAATATTTGCTGAAGGATGAACAAGGCAAGAATCTCGAGATGTATAGTAACGGCGAAATTCACTATACAATAAGGGGAGTTCATACGAAGATTTCCGTTACCTGGAATTTTCAGGCCCCTGAAGGGGGAGGAGATACACATTTCTCTGTTATTCGCGGTTCAAAGTCGAATATCATCATCCAACAGGGTGAACAGGAACGATATCGTCCAGAGCTTTATATTGAGGCTTCAACGCCCGAAAAGCGGGAAGATGTTGGAGTGAGCATCGCACGAACCATCACACAACTGCAGCCCCGTTATCCGGATTTAGCCCTGGAAAAAGAGGGGAATCGATGGCATGTGATTATTTCGGATAAGTATCGGGTGGGGCACGAAGGACATTTTGGAGAGGTCACGGAGCGATACTTACGCTATTTGCGTGAAGGGCAATTGCCACCATGGGAAGTGCCGAACATGATTGCAAAATACTATACGATCATCACAGCATATGAGATGGCTCATCGCGAGAATCGATAAAAAAAACAAGTACCGTATCGTCTGCAATACTTATGAAAACAATGGCGAGAGACGATTTCTAATTGTGGGAAAATCCTTCATCCTCCAGTCTCCAGCAATTGGTGTCTTTTGCATTGCATACGACTTATTACTTTAGTAGCTTCGACCCTAAAATTTCTGATCTGAAACGATCTGTAACGAACGATGGGTATTCAATTGATGAAGCGACTCTTCTTCCTTGCCATCCTGCCCTGTGTACTCTTTGCCCAGGGGGTGGATATTCGAGGCGTAATCTCCGATTCAACGACAAAAGAAAAAATTCCATTTGCAAATATTTATATTCTTGGAACCAGCAAAGGAGCTAATGCAAATGTCGATGGATTCTATCTGATTGCCAAAGTACCGGTTGGGACCTATGAAATTGCGGCAAGCGCAATCGGGTATGGACGAAAAGTAGTGAAGGTCACTGTCAGCGGCAACGCTCCTATTGTTCTGAATTTTCTCCTTCCATCACGGGCAGTGGAATCGGAAGAAGTCCTTATTTCGGGCTCAAGAAAATTCGACCGGGCTGAGATGCGTGTCAGTACCCATGTGATCGAGAAAGAAGATGTGCGGCAGGTGCCTATGCCGGTCCAACCGGATATCTTTCGATCATTGAAGATGCTTCCTGGGATCGTCTCAACCAGCGATGTTAACTCCCAATTTCATGTACGCGGCGGAGCGGGGAATCAAAATTTAATCCTGTTCAATGGGATTAAAATCTATAATCCTTTCCATGCATTTGGTATCTTCAGCCTTTTTGATCCCGACATTATCCGCAGTACCGAGGTATTTACCGGAGGATTTCCACCCGGGTATGGGAATCGGCTCTCGTCTGTCATTTCCATGTCAACCAAAGATGGTCGCCGTGACGGAATCGGCGGAAAAGCAAGCGTGAACTTTATTTCGGGAAAACTCATGGTCGAAGGGCCGCTCCCAAAAGATGCATCTTTTGTCGTCAATGGACGCCAGTCTCTTTTCTCAAGCACCTTCAAACGGTTTCTTGATAAGGATGTACCTCTTTCCTTCTATGATTTTTTCATCAAAGGTTCTATGCCGCTCGGCGGAGAGGCGTACTTCCGTACTCATGCATTGCTGACCTCCGATGAACTCAATTCACCGAATATTGAAATGCCATCATACCGTTGGCGCAATAAAGCGTTTGGGATATCACTTTCAGGGTTGTTTATGGACCGCTCCTATTTTTTTACCGAGGTGCAGTTGGATGAGTACTACGCTGAGAGCAGGCCGAATCACTCTCAGGGAACACCGGCTTCCACAAAGGTGAAGGATGGGTGGGTACGAGCTGAAGCAACATACTATACCGATACTCAGGATCAATTATTTGCCGGCTTTGAAACATCCATGATGAACTTCGAGAATGAATTCACCAACAGCTATGGTGTCAAACGCACCCTCGATGATAACTTGTTTCAAATGAATGCATGGATGCGCTTGCAGAAAACGATGAAAAACAAACAAATTGATTTTGGATTCCATGTAGATATCCCGAGACTATTCAAATCGATTCTGGGCAGCGGGTTTTCCATCTACGATATCCAACCTCGCATGAATTTGAACTACACAATTGCATCGTGGCTCCGATGGAAAGCGACTTACGGATTCTTCACACAAAAAATCGTAACCATCGCAAATGAGGATGATGTCATTTCTCTCTTCGAATCTTGGATGCCAATACCGGGGGATCTTAAGATCGAGCAGTCGCAGCATGTTGTTATTGGCATGGAAGCATCACCAACGCCATGGATCGTCACCACGCTGGAGGGTTACTATAAAGACTTTGGTTCATTGGTGAGTTACAATAGAGAAAAGGTTGATGCGAATGATCCGGATTATATTAATGCCACAGGGAATGCGTATGGGGTGGAGGCACTGCTCCGGTATGGCGATCGGATGATCGACCTTTACCTGACCTATTCTTTGGCCTTTACCACCATCGATGCAAATGGATTTGTCTATCCACCGCGCTACGATCGAAGGCATAACATCAACGCTATGATCGTTCTTCATCCCATACCGCGGCTCGACGTTTCATTCCGCTGGGAGTTTGGCAGCGGGCTTCCTTTCACACAATCGTTCGGCTATTATGACCGTTTCTCGTTGCCAAGGATTAACGAAGGAAGTATCCTCAATGAAACAGGCAAGCCATATCTTGTGTTGGGAGAAAAGAATGCCGCCCGGATGCCTGCATTCCACAGGCTCGATATCAGCGGAAACTATAGATTCTCCATCAACGCCATCCAGGTGAATCTGGGAGGAAGTATCATTAATGTCTACGACCGGAAGAATGTTTTTTACTTTGACAGGAAATCAGGAAAACAGATCAATATGCTCTCCTTCTTCCCGTCACTAATGATAGAGATGGAGTTTTAATAATGCATCGACATAAGCCTATCGCGTCGAAGGAGAGAATAGTTCCATGAGCATGAGTCCAGGAAATTCTATGAAAGAGTGTTTCATTGCAGATGAGGGGAGCAAGTGAATGAAGAAACCAGTTATTGCCATTATTGCCCTATTATGCTTCTTTAGCGGCTGCAAGGAGACATTTTCACCCAGTGCGCCCTTTGAAAAGCGTTTGGTGATCTACAGCCTGATGAATACCAATCAGAGCCGTCAATTCGTCCGAGTAGCCACCTCCTATGATGCTGCGAATTATGATCCCTACATGCAACTGTCCGATCCGCAGGTTGTCAATGCAGCGGTCGAACTGAGTGATGGAAAGGTAAAAGTATTACTGCATGACACGCTTGTTACGCGGGACGATACTTCGCGTTATCATGATAAGATTCATGCTTATGTCGCAGATGACTTTAAACCACTTCAGGGGAAGACGTATTCTCTCACAATTACAGCACCGGAACAGGGGAAGGTTGTAGCTTCAGTGGCAATTCCTGAAAGGGGATATCTTACGATTACAAGCTATGGACCGTTGATCTCCCTCCTTTCAACGAGTACTGTGATCCAAGGAAGTGCCCGGCTTGCAGGCGGTGCCTATGGTTATGTGGTAAGGATGTTCATCGACTATGAAGTTAAAGAAAGCAATGGCACATGGCTCCAGTATCGTGCGGAGATGCCAAGTGTTTATGATTCTACTGATGGAGATAATAAGAAATGGTATCCGCAATACAAGAGAAATCTTAATCGAGTCTATCCATCGTCAACTATACTCTTTGGATTTGCGAAGGAACCGTACGTTGGACTTGTTACTCGGGTGCTAGACAAGTACAGCAGACAAGACATTCGAAACACGACGGCCTGGTTCTATCTCTATCAGATCGATAAAAACCTGTATAACTATTACAGTATCGCCAATAACTTTCAAGATGAATATTCGATCAGGGTCGATATGCCTGATTATACAAGCATTAAGGGTGCGTACGGAGTCTTTGGGGGTGTATCCGTCGATTCCCTTTCAATCTTGCTGCGATGGTAGAGCTTTTAACAATGCGTTGGGATTTGGCATCTCCCAATCCGGACGTTATCTCCGGCATTTTCTTTACGATGGATTCAATGCCGATCTGAAGGGCCGGATTGTTTTCGATGGCCTGGATGCTCATGTTGGTGGATTTTCTTGGTTCCATATCCCCTTTTCACGGTTACAATCGGAGCGTGTGAAAAACCATGATCCCAGACCCTCTCTCGAGGAGCGATATAAAAACGAAGAGCATTACCTCCAGCTTATCGACCGCTCAATCAACGATCTGGTAAAAAGAAGATTTCTGCTTCAAGACGATGCTCCGGCACTTCGGGATCGGGCCCGACAATATTGGAAGTTCACGACGACAGTCCAATAGCAGGGCGGTCGTTCTCCGTACTCTTCTCCGTAACAATTACCGGAGTTCAAGACATCCTTGCTTAATAGAAGAGTGAATCGTCGGAGTCGATATTCTTCCTTTGATATCCTCGTTTTGCCTTTTGTCCTGATTTCAGTATTCCAGATAATCCTTCCCAATCATCGTTCTCCAGGCATTTTTGGATCCGCCTGGATATTTTTTCGTACCTCTCGAATGCCATCTGAATATTTTTTTTATTCGCTTGGAGAATTCCTATCATCATTTCTGGTGATGATGCCGCCAGGCGTGTACCGCTTTCAAAGCCGGTTCCGATGAAGGGCAAATGGTCTTTCGTTACTTTCTTCCAGCAGGCAGAAACCAGAGTGGTGGCCAGAAGATAGGGGAGATGACTTGTGTAAGCCAGAGTGCGGTCATGTTCCTGAGGGTCAACCTCAATGGGTATTGCATTGATCTTTTTGATTATGGTTTTAATAAGTTCCAGATCCCTTTTCGATCGGTTGGTGTGATTCATAAGGCTGAGGAAAAAATATCGATGGCTGAAGAGCTGGGCGTTCCACCCATGGTGCCCGATATGTTCGGTTCCCGCCATTGGGTGGCCGCCGATAAATCGTGTTCTTCGATGATGCCGGTGGATCCAGGAAAGAATATCAACCTTCGTGCTTCCCAGATCCATGACAAGAGGAGAACTCCGGCTCTGGCGCAACTGCTCAATGTAGTGGTGCATGTGATGAACAGGGGTGGCGAGAATGATGAGATCGGTTTCTGGCGGGCGTTCATCGAACGGTACGACACGTATTCCCAGACGCCGTTGTGCGTGGCGGTTCACTCGTGAATCAACATCCCATCCCGAATACGTTTGAAAAATCTTATTCTTCTGCGAAGCGAGAATGAACGATCCGCCTATTTGTCCCAGGCCAACCACAAAGAGATGTTTTGGGAGTCTCGACTCTGAAAGATTGTTTCGCGTTGTGCTCACTGCTTCAGGCCTTTGTGTTGTGAGTGCATCTGCTTAAGTTTTTGCATCATGGATGTAAACATTGGAAAATCCAGACTCTGAGGACCGTCAGACTTTGCCCTCTCAGGTTCTTTGTGTACTTCCACCATCACGCCATGGGCTCCGACAGCTAATCCAGCGCAGGCGAGTGAAGGAACAAGGCTTCGATTTCCCGTCGCATGGCTCGGATCGATAATGATCGGAAGGTGCGAAAGTTGCCGAATTAACGGAACGGCTGAGATATCGAGTGTATACCGGGTTGCTGTCTCAAACGTCCTGATTCCGCGTTCACAGAGAATGACATTATAATTTCCTCCCTTAAGTATATACTCAGCTGCTAACAAAAATTCTTCAATGGTCGCCATTGGTCCTCGTTTTAAGAGTACGGGTTTGTCGATTGTACTGACTTCATTAAGGAGGGCGAAGTTCTGCATGTTTCTGGCGCCGATCTGAACGATATCGGCATAGCGTGCCACGACCTCCACATCCTGTGGAGAGAGGACCTCAGTCACAACGGGCAGCCCGGTCTGTCGGCCTGCTTCGGAAAGGTACTCAAGCGCTTCAACTCCCAACCCCTGGAAGCTATAGGGTGACGTCCGTGGTTTGAATGCGCCGCCACGGAGGATGTGAGCTCCCTGGTCCTTTACGAAGTGAGCTGTTTCAAGAATCTGGTCGCGTGATTCTACCGAGCAAGGGCCGGCAATAACCGTGTACGTATCCGCACAGATGGTATGTGTCCCGAGGGCAATGGTGGTATCGTCATATTTAATATCTCTTGAAGCAAGCTTGAAGGGCTTCGTGATGGTGATGACATTTTCTACGCCGGCAAAGACTGAGAGATGTGAACGGAGAGCAGATCGTTGATCGCCGATTTCTCCAATCAGCCCAATGATGGCATTGCTTTCACCCTGTGAGAGGTGAGGGCGAAAACCGTTTTCTTCGATAAAGGCAATGACATTTTGAATTTCGTGAGGTTGCGAACCTCGTTTCATAATGACAACCATAGCATTAACTCCTTCTGACTGATTGGTGTTGAACCAGATCAGGCCGTAATTGTTTGGCCTTTCCGATGTATTGATGGCGTATTTGATCCGGCCTCTTGTCGATGTGTGCAAAAACCAACATCCGCAGAAGTTTCCGCGGCGCATCGACCACATCCATCTCCTGTGAACAAAGAAATGGAATAAACCGATACTCAGCTTTTCTGCTGATGCCAGCCGGAAATGCGGCATTGAGGTCGGTCGTTGCAGTAATAAAAATTGCACAGAGGTCATCCGGTTTAAGCCGGTTCGCCCTCAAGAGTGCCTGAAGTAATCGATCGGAAGAATGCAGTATCGACTCCTTCGAATTTTCCTTCACGTAAATAGCTCCGCGTATTCCTCTCATAGTGACTCCTTTCTGGTTAAAAACAAAGAAGCCCTTCCTGGTGTTTCCAAGAAGGGCTTTTGATTAGAGATGAATTGTAGTGTTATGCCATTCTCTTGCCACCAGGGTGTAATGGTGAGGTCGCGTAATAATAATACGCGTATCGGACTACGTTATACTTGGTTGCCTTTGTCATTGTCGTTTCGAATGAGTAATCTGTTTCACATCTCATCTACACAGTAAAATATTTTCAACCAAAATTCAAGTAAAAAAACCAAAAGGGTAATTATTCTGATTAGTTTGATGGCCACTACAGCAGCCAACCTTGCCTTTGATAATAATCCATAATACTTTCTCCTAGAACAACACTCTTCGACGAATGGCGGACATTCCTTTGGGATTTGTTAAGGGTTTGTTTCAGTGTGGAAGTGGCGCCAAATTCTATTACTTCTTTAGTATCCTGCGCAGCGGGGATATTCATTAGCGCCGATGGTAAAGTGTCCATGACTATAGAAAAAACGATGAGCCAGCTTCTCGGCCACCCACCAGGCAACCGATCACCGGCTCATCAAGAAGGAGGAGAGGACACTGGCGTGCCCCTCACTAGAAAAAACGGGTGTTTGCGGCAAAAGTTGTCCTATGCTTAAATATTTCTTCACTCAGGCGTTCCATAACTGAGACGGTTATTATGCATGAATTGGCTGGATTTCTTGTTGCGGCAATTCCCGATTGGCAAACTTGCCTTTCATCTGAATCTCTCTTAGTTTCTGCCGGGTATTGGAGCCTAATGATCGTGGCGAATTTGCCAATTGAGGTCAACGATGAGTATTGAAGAGCATGGTATGCTAGAGACAATTCTGAAAGAAAAGGGATTTATGAAAGATTTATTCGATGCGATCCCCTTTCCAATATTCATCGTCGATTCGGATGTGAATATTCTCTATTGGAATTTTGCCGCCAACGGGATGCTGGGTGAAGAGCAGGTTCTCAAAGTCGATGTTGGATTTACCCATGGGATTTGCCCGGATTGTGTTTCCAAGTTGTCGCCAGCGAGTGCGAAAAATTAATCGGTAGATATTGCTGACACAGTTCTCTGACTCTCAGTCTCTCATAATATTCCATGTCATAGAGTGACATACTCACAACTTCTCTTAAGACATCAATGAAATCCTTTTAAGCACTGGTTCTGATTCCCTGCGGTATTCGGAATAAGAGAGAACCGGATTAATCCACAACGCACTCAGGGATTCCATGACAAAGGCGATTGCTATTGTAACAGGAGGCTCCTCCGGGCTTGGATTGGAAATCGCACGACTACTTCTCCAAAAAGATCTTCATGTCTGCATTGTTGGCCGTTCATCGAAGAAATTGGCGACAGCACGACAGACACTTGCGCATCATGCCGGAAGAGGTACGTTGATCTCATTTCAGGGGAACGCTGCCCATGAAGAAGATGTGGCCTCTATGTTTTCCATGCTTACTGAGCAAGGATATCAGGTTACCCATGTCGTTAATTGTGCCGGACAGGGATTTTTCGGTGAACCAGACCAAACAGACCAATACATCATCAATGAAGTCTTTGACTCAAATCTGATTAGCCTGATGCTTGTCTCGACTTATGCCCTTCGTGTAATGAAAGAGCAGGGTGGTGTTATTCTCAATGTGATGTCAACATCGGCTCTTGTTGGAAGAGGGAAAGAGACGGTATATTGTGCGGCGAAGTGGGGTGCTCGAGGGTACACCGAATCCTTGAAACTTGCTCTCCAGGGATCGAACATTAGTGTCATTTCGGTCTTTCCCGGCGGAATGAAAACGCCATTTTGGGAGAATCATCCTGAGCGGGCAAATGACGTTGCCGCCTTTATGGATCCCGCAGAGGTTGCAGAGCGGATCATTGATGCCGCGTTCAATATCAAGACTGGGATAATCAGCGATCTGGTGATACAACGAAAACGGTAATTCCTAATTAGCCCTGGAGGAGCAGTCCCATGAAACGATTGTCGCTTTTGCTCGGCGTTCTGTTTTTTTCCACTCCACTGCTTGCGCAGTCGATGCTTGAGAATATCCTTTCACCCTCTCATCTCCCCTTTTTGAAGCAATCGAAGTTGGTACAGATTTCAAGCCACGACAGAACACATGGCAATAGCGATTTTATTGCGGTACGGAACGGAGGCACGTCAACATTGGCTGATGTGTCAGGACCTGGTGTCGTTGTGAGAATATGGGTAACGATTGCCTCAAATGATCCTTACTTTCTTCGCAGGATTCTCTTGCGCATGACATGGGATGGAGAGCCCTCTCCTTCAGTGGAAGTGCCGATCGGCGATTTCTTTGGTACTGGATTCCAGTATAAGCAGTACGTCACTCCCTATCTCGGCATGTCGAGCGGGGGGTATTATTGCTTTTTCCCAATGCCATTTCACAAATCCGCACACATCGAGGTTGTGAATCAAACGGGACGCGATATACAATCATTGTACTACCACATAGATTATCATCAGCTCGAGCAGGACTTTGGGCAGGATGTAGGTTTATTCCACACCGCCTGGCGTCGGGATGTCCGGACTGACAAGAAGGAGAATTACACGATTCTCGAAGCTGAAGGAGAGGGCCACCTCGTCGGGGTGAATCTCAACATGCAAAACCATACCCAGGGACTTGAATTTCTCGAGGGTGATGAAATGGTCTATGTGGATGGAGAATCATATCCATCGGTCTATGGGACGGGAACTGAAGACTACTTTACCAGTGGATGGTATTTTAATAAGGGTGAATATGCATCTCCATACCATGGTTTGGTACTCAAAGATGACTCGCTTTCACGCATTGCAGCGTACCGATTTCACATTCTCGATGCCATTCCATTTAAACGCTCGATTCGATTTACCATCGAACATGGCCATGGCAATACTGTCGTAGCGGATTATAGCAGCACTGCATACTGGTATCAGAAAGAACCTCACAAACGATTTTCACCTATGCTTCGGCCTGAACTCCGCATCCCTCTGCGTTCGGTGCTCCCTCAACATCCGCTGGAAGCGGAGTCGCTGCGGGTGGAGAGCAGCACCATCAGCGCTGATGTGGAAGAGATGCAACGCTTTGGAGCAGACTGGAGTGGGATGCGTCAGTTAACGATTTCCGGTAAAACAATCGGTGATTCATTCATCCTCAATCTTCCAGTCGATGAACAGAGGAATTCTATCTCGATCTACAGTACCCATGGTCCCGAGTATGGAAATTACGAGATAAGGTATGGCGAAAAGAAAGTGGGAGAACTTCGCTCATTCAGCAGTGAAGTGAAGCCTGGAGGTATCACGGTGATACCGGATATTATCACAACGACGAAGACCATTCCACTTCGTTTTATCCTGACCGGCAAGGATCCAAAATCCTCCGGGTATGCCTTGGGCCTTGATGCATTCGTCATCGAACCGGTGAAGAGCTATATTCCAGCCTGGTATCTCATCGGGCCGTTCTCCAATCCACGGGATTCATCGATGACTCGCTTGGGACTTGATATTCAGTACCCGCCGGAAAAAGAGATCAGGATTGCTCAACGATATCGAGGGGTGAATGAACAGATCGTCGGGTGGAAGCTGGAGAAAACTCCGAAGAGTGGGAGGATGGATCTTTATATGTTTAATCCCTATGAATCTGTTGTGGTCTATGCGCTCACGTATGTCTACTCTCCCGTAGATCAATCCGTCCCTTTATTGCTCGGGAGTGACGATGGGGCGAAGGTGTTTCTCAATGGTACCGAAATATTTCGTCTTCTTGAAATTCGTGTAGCTCAGCCCGATCAGAATCGCATTCTGATGAAATTAAACAAGGGATGGAATACGTTGCTCTTGAAAGTTGAGAATAACTACGGCGGTTATAATTTCTATGCACGGATTCCAAACAACAATTATGGGATTCGCATTAATCCTTTGAGACAATGACTCTTTCCCAAAGCAGGTAGAAAGGATTTCCAATGGGGCAAGTTCGATTCTCTGTTTTCGTTCTTTTCGTGCTTCTTCTCAATTCCGGCAGCTACCAACGCCTTCAGGCACAAACGGGAAAGACTGTTCCCCCAAGAAGCGTGTCATTTCAGGAACTCAGGCTTACTGAAGCAGCGGCATCGAACTTTGCCAATCTCACTTTGAAATGCATCCTTAGAGAGTACCCAAACAAGCTCGATCATGTCATGAACACAGAGATGGAGGTTCAGAGTCCGAGTACTCTTCATCCGGTTTTTTATGGCTGCTTCGACTGGCACTCCTCCGTTCATGGACACTGGATGCTTGTTCGAATACTCCGGATGTTTCCGAATCTCCCTGAAGCACTAAAAATCCGATATGCTCTCAATCAGAATTTAACCGCCACTCATATTGCCGTGGAAGTGAAGTACCTCGAGCAAGCCAACCGAAAATCGTTTGAACGGACGTACGGTTGGGCCTGGTTAGTAAAATTAGCAGAGGAATTAAGCACATGGAATGCTCCCGATGGCAAGCGGTGGTCGGAAATTCTGGCTCCTCTGACTACTGCGATCATCAATCGGTATTTAGATTTCTTACCGAGACAGACATATCCAATTCGTACGGGGGTTCATCCGAACACTGCATTCGGAATCGCCTTCGCCCTTGATTATGCACGAACTGCAGGGAATACAGTGCTGGAAAAAATGCTTGTCGAGAGAAGTCTGGAATATTATGCCAAGGATAAGAATGCGCCGATTCAGTGGGAACCGGGAGGAGAGGATTTCTTTTCCCCAAGTCTGATGGAAGCGGATCTGATGAGACGGGTGATGAAGAGTTCAGAATTTGCTGGTTGGTTCTCTAACTTTATCCCAGCGCTGCGGCATTCAGCATCGTTTCCTTTGCTCACCCCAGCCATCGTGAGTGATCGAACTGATCCAAAAATTGTCCATCTGGATGGACTCAATCTAAGCCGGGCCTGGTGTATGATTGGTATTGCCTCTTCGCTGCCTCAGTCTGATCCTGCGCGCAAAAAGTTGCTTGACGCTGCATTAAAACACTCAGTGAGTACGTTACCGCACATCACGAGCGGGAATTACGAGGGTGAGCATTGGCTCGGTTCGTTTGCTGTCTATCTGCTGTCGCAGGTGCACCGTTTGAAAGACAGATAACGTGGGGGGACATTCCACTCTCTGATACGTCTGAATTATGGAAAGAGCGCACTCCATACACCAATACCCTGATGCTCCATTGAGTTAACAATAGATGAAAGACAGGATATGCAGGAATCAAAACTTCGTTCCTCTGTGATGCTGCGGATGATTATTGTCATCGTCCTGACCATCATCCTACTTATCCCCACACTGTTTGTACAATTACTGGTCTCTGAACGGGAAAAACGGCGGGATGGAGCTGTAAAGGAGGTGAGTCAGAAGTGGGGAGGGGTGCAACGCATTACCGGTCCGGTTCTTTCCCTTCCTGTGGTTCATACAGTGAAGGATGAGAACGGCAAAGAGTATTCGTCGCTTCGGTATTATCATATCCTGCCCGATTCGATCTCGCTCTCCGGTGATCTCCAGCCGACGGTTCGCTACCGGGGGATCTACGAAGCGGTGCTCTACAATACCGTTCTTTCGGGACGCGGTTCATTCTCCCTGACGTCGAATCCATTTCTACAGGAGTCTGAGAAAAAGATTGTCTGGAAGGATGCTGTGGTGACAATCGGTGTGAGTGATTTGAAAGGGATCAGGGAAGAGATTGCATTCCGATGGAATAGCACCACACTGAGTGCAGAACCGGGCAGTGGTGCATGTGAGGCGATAAAATCCGGGGTTACCTTCAAGCCGAACTTGAGTGGTGTTGAGGTACCATACCTGTTTGATTTTACTCTTGCCCTTAATGGCAGTTCAGAGCTTCAGATTACTTCTGTAGGGAAGCAAACAGAGGTCGCCCTCGTTTCGAGCTGGCGGTCACCAAGTTTTAATGGAGCATTTCTTCCGGTAACAAGAGAGATCAGCGACAATGGATTTCAGGCTCGATGGAAGGTCTTGCATCTGAATCGTAATTATCCTCAACACTGGATGGGGGAGCAACTCAACCTCGACAGCGGAGTATTTGGGGTGCAGCTGTTACTCGTGGCAGACGAATATCAAAAAACGATGCGCACGATCAAGTATGCCGTGCTCTTTATTGCTCTGACATTCCTTTCATTCTTTTTAACTGAAATTCTAGCCGGGCAGGTGTTCCATCCCATTCACTACTCGCTCATCGGTTTAGCTTTAGTGTTGTTTTATATCGTTCTCCTCTCATTGTCCGAACATATGAGGTTCCAATATGCCTATCCAGTTTCCACCATAGTAATCGTCGGATTAATCAGTGCCTATACAAAAGCGATTTCCCGCAATGGGAAAGTCGCCGTGGGCATCGGTGGATTTCTGGCAGTGCTGTACACGTTTCTCTATGTTGTGCTTCAACTGGAAGATTATGCACTTCTGATCGGAAGCGGCGGTCTGTTGCTGATCCTCGCGTTGGTCATGTATTTGACACGAGCAGTTGATTGGTTTTCAATTGGACAATCGAAAGAGACGCGCTGAGAGAGATTTCCCGACAGGTCTCCTGCTCTTTCGATGCTCCTGTGTCGATTATCACTACCACAACTAATTGCCGACTTCACGAATCACGAGGAGGGAGATTTGATCGAGCATTGTCTTCAACTTTGGGCTGAGTTCCATGGTTAGCTGGTCGATGATCGCCGGAACGATTCCGAGGATAATAATCTCGGGTACAGGTGTCTCCAATTTCAATGCATCGAGTAATTCACGCAAACCCCCAAAATGTGCAGAACGTGGTGAATGCCAGCGTAGTTCAAGCTCTTCAGGTGTAGCCCGAATGATGCTTCCAGGTTCTTCATCGGCCATCATTGCGTCGACGATAATGATCTTATCTCTATTTCGACAGAAGTCGAGAAGTTCAAAGCCTCCAGTGCCGCCATCAAGTACCTCGACTGTTGGTGGTAAGGGCATACTCTGCAATTGCCGGGCAACGTGGATACCAATGCCTTCATCACCGAGTAGCAAATTACCCACACCAAGTATGAGCGTTCTTGTTAGTGGCATTGTGAGAACTGATACAAAGGAGCCCCGACTCGAAAGCCGGGGCTTGGGTGAATTTATAGGATTTGAAACTTCTTTACAGACTTACCGGGTTCGATGAGATGCACAGCACATGCAATACACGGATCGAACGAGCGGACAATGCGTGCAATTGCGAACGGATTCTCTGTATCTTCAATTGTTGCTCCAATTATTGCCAGTTCCATAGGACCCGGTTGACCCTTATCGTCTTGCGGTGAAGCGTTCCATGTTGTTGGCACGACAGCCTGATAGCGTGCGATCTTTCCGTTCTTGATGCTGATCCAGTGTCCGAGAGCTCCACGAGCTGCACACCAAAGACCCATGCCCTCTGCTGTTTCAGGAATCTTGTGATCGGTGCATACGGGTTCTTCGAGTTTTACCGACATGATCATTGTTTCCAATTCATCAGCGACGATTTTACACTCCAACGCACGGCAAAGATGTCTCCCCAGAACGGAGTATAAAGCGTCGTGGCCTACCTGCAGTTGCGAGAGGGCTTCATCGACGAGCTTGACGATTTTAGGATTCGATTTGCTGCGATATGCCATTGCGATGCGGGCCAGGGGTCCAACCTCATAAGCATTGTTTTCGTAGCGCGGAGCCTTTAACCAACTGTAACCGTTTGATTTCTTCGGATTTGGAAGACTCTCACCTTTGCTCGGATGCAGATGGCTTGGCGAGTCATACCATGACGATTTCACATCTTCAGTAATTTTTTTTGGATCGACCGATTCGATGTTTCCATCGACCAATCTTCCCATTGGGAAAAGACGCTTCCTCTTAGTGACATTGGGCTCATCGTCGAGGTCGAACAATCCGAATGAGAGGAGTCGCTTACATCCAGTACCTATCTGGAAATAATCCCTGTAGATTTGGCTAACCGTCAAAACATCCGGGAGGTAAACCTTGTCGATAAATTCACGCAATTCTTGCAAACGCCACAATGAAGTAGTGATATTATCGATGCGTGGACGGATGGAAACGCCGCCGGGAACAATTGAAGCCATATGAGGCATCTTTCCCGACCAGATCGCACACAGTTCATGCGCTTTAAGCCGCATCTGGTAACCCTGGATGTAATGGTTTACAAGTGTGTCATGCACGGTCGATGGAACGCGATAGTCTGCCTCGTAGCGCGGGATAAACGGCGGAACATCGGGGCCGCGGAAGAAATCGAGCGATGCGAGGTGATAGAAATGCAGGATGTGTGACTGGATATAGTTAGCGCCTTGCATAATGTTTCTTATGATTCGAGCATTCGGCGGAGGCATGATGCCGAAAGCATTCTCCAACGCCTGCGAGGATGCGATGGCGTGCGGCGTAGGGCATACGCCGCAAAAACGCTGCGTGATCTGTATTGCATCCAAGGGATTTCGATCGATGAGGATTTGTTCAAAACCGCGATACAATGTGCCGCCGACCTTTGCTTCGACGATTTTTCGATTGTCTACGATCGCTTCAACTTTGAGATGTCCCTCGATGCGCGTCATCGGATCGATAGTAATTTTTGTTCTGACGGTATCCATAGTTCTCATCTCCTTTGATAAATGGGTGAATGTGCATCGGGGAATCCCTTTTCAGTGCATCCAATGCATGGTCCACCGGCTCCAATGCACCAGTTGACACCGCCGTTCCACAACCGTATAGGGCAGTCGGCGTATGTGAATGGACCTTTGCAACCGAGTTCGAGCAAACATCCTTCATCGCCAAACTTCGTTGCGAAGATACCATCGTCCAGGTAATCGCGATTAATGCAGCGATTGTGGACTGAGCGGCCGAAAAAGAGCTTTAACCGGCCGTGCTCGTCAATCTCTTTCGGCTTCGGCATACCGTAGAGTAAAATCTTGGAGACCGTTCCGATAAACCAATCCGGATGACACGGACACCCTGGAATATTGATGACCGGAGTGGAAATATTCAACATCTTATAAGCATCACTTGTGCCAATGCAACCGGATGGATTGGGTTCTCCCATTGGTAATCCGCCATAGGCAGCGCAAGTCCCCACAGTGAGGGTCGCCATCGCATCCCTGCCTAACAAATCAATCCAATTCAGCATCGTGATCGGTTTATTCTCGTTCTCGCCAACCCAACCATACATTCCCTCCTGCTTTGTGGGGATTGCACCTTCTACGACGAGCACATACTTTCCTTTGTACTTCGTCGAGACTTCGCGGGCAGTATTGATGGAGAGTGATCCGGTAGCAGCCATCAATGTCCCGTGATACATGAGTTTTAATTGATGACCCGGAAGTACTTGTTCCAGGATCACATTTTTAATGCTTGGGTGGATAGTATTGATGACCGAAACTGAGCACCCGCTGCATGTTGAGGCTTGCAGCCAAATGATGGGATATTCTTTCACCGCCTCTTGCAACGCCTCGGCTAATTTTGGAAAGAATCCATCCACCATACTCATAGCCGCTGGTGCAGCGATTGCCCAACGGACAAAATCTCTGCGGGTAAATTTGTGGTTGACGGCCATATGATATTCCTTTCTTGTTGAAGTGACCGATAAACGATCTTAACGAGATAGACACCATAGGGTCTGCTGTGATCCTACAGTGAAGATGATTCAATTATAATGAATGGGTGGTTTAGAGAGTCTGACACTGTTTTACTCGTCTCGTTGTAGGTTTTTTGTGTGGGATCGTTAGGTTTAGATTTCGGATATTATGGTGTAGTCGATCTCTTTTCTGGAGCCGGATGATTGAGGTTAAAAAGTTGCATAGCGAGATTGGTCGGATTAATACCGAGTCGACTACAAGCAACTTCGATGGATAAGGAGAGGATATGAACAGCGGTTTCTCTTCCCGTTTCGGTAAGAACAACTTGTTCTCTTCGTCGATCATTTGGATGGAGTGATCGACACACAAATCCCTTCTCTTCCAACAGCCTTAATGCTCTAGATGTCCGTGTCGGCGGTCCTTCCAGCTCGGTATTTAACTCTTTTACACATGTAGGATGTTTGATGTGGAGAATACTGAGGCAATGAATTTCATCGATTGTCAAACCTGTTGAGGTAGCAAGATGCTTGTCGATATCCCGGCATCGTGAGGTAAGCCGGAGAAGATCTGCACCGATGATGGGATTGAAGAGATCCATAGCATTTCAAATAATAGTTTCATTCTACAATAATTATACCAATGAAACTATTATCAAAATTGATATAAATTTGGCCAATATCACTTTTGGCAATGATGCTTATTTCAACTGATGTTGAGTATATCAACGGATAGGTTGGAGATTACATAGAGTCCATCAGGTGAGCTCGCTCGTGAGAGGGAGAGCAAGGTGGTAACGGGGAATACTACAATATGGAGTTTATGCTGTGCTTCTTCCTGAGGTAAGATATTCGTGGATGGATTTTGCAGCCTTTCGTCCAGCACCCATTGCGAGAATGACAGTCGCTGCGCCGGTAACGACATCTCCCCCTGCCCAGATACGATCACGTGATGTCTGACCCGTGGTTTCGCTCGCTTCGACGTTGCCCTTCTTTCCGATTTTCAACCCGGGTGTTGTTGCGCCGATTAGCGGATTGGGACTATTGCCGATTGCACATACAACAGCATCGACATCGAAAACAGTTTCGGACCCTTCGATCGGGATAGGCTTTCGCCGTCCGGAGGCATCGGGTTCACCCAGTGCCATTCTCTGACAGATGACCCGTTTGACCCAGCCGTTCTCATCACCTTCGTAACGCAAAGGGAGTGTAAGAAATTCGAAAATGACACCTTCTTCTTCGGCATTTTCGACTTCCTCAAGGCGTGCGGGAAGCTCCTCACGTGAACGTCGGTAAATGATCCGCGTCTCAGCGCCGAGGCGGAGTGCGCTGCGTGCACAATCCATTGCAACATTGCCGCCTCCGACCACAGCAACTTTCTTCTGTGCTTTGATCGGTGTGTGATATTGTGGAAAAAGATAGCCCTTCATAAGGTTTAAACGGGTGAGATACTCGTTTGCGGAATACACTCCATTCAGGTTCTCACCCGGTATTTCCATGAACCATGGCAGTCCGGCGCCCGAACCCACAAAGACTGCGTCGTACTCCTCCAGTATACTATCGATGGTTCGAGTTTTGCCGACGACAAAGTCGGTAATTAATTCGACACCGAGCATATTCAGATATTCAACTTCGCGTTGTACGATAGCTTTTGGCAATCGGAACTCAGGTATGCCATACGTAAGTACTCCACCCATACGATGGAGAGCTTCGAAGATTGTTACGCTGTGACCCTGCTTGATGAGATCGCCGGCAACAGTTAATCCGGCTGGACCACCGCCGACGACGGCCACTTTTTTTCCGGTTGGAAGAGGATTCTCCGGCAATGTAAGTTTTCCCTGTGCCGCTTCCCAGTCTGCTAAAAATCTTTCGAGTCTTCCGATTGCAAGCTCACTCCCTTTTTTCTTGAGAGCGCATGCGCTTTCACACTGTTCTTCCTGCGGGCACACGCGGCCACAGATTGCCGGAAGGCAATTCTTCTGTTTTAGAATCCGGACGCCCTCGGAGAATTTTCCATCTGCAATACACTGAATAAATGCCGGAATATCGATTTCCACCGGACATTCACCAATGCAACGCGCATCCTTGCATTGAATGCAGCGTTTCGCTTCCTCGATGGCAGTTGTCTCAGAATACCCGAGTGCAACTTCATAAAAATTGTGGCATCGAACCTCAGGAGGCTGCTTTGGCATTAATCGGCGATACAGGTCGAGCTTCTTCTTTTCGGCTGCCATCAGGAAGGCTCCTCAACTTTTTTTGAATGTTCCTCGCAGCGGCTGGTGCGGAGTGGAACAATCTCCTCTTCCATATACGTCTTTCGCCGCTGAAGCATTTCGGGCCAGTTGACCTGGTGGCCGTCGAAGTCAGGTCCGTGCACACACGCAAAACGTGTTGTTCCCCCAACTGACACACGGCACACACCACACATTCCGGTCCCATCGATCATAATCGGATTCAAGCTCACGACGGTCGATATGCCGAGCGCCAGAGTCGCGTCGGCGCCGCGTTTCATGACAAATGTACATCCATTAATCAGTACGCGATGCACTGGCTCGTTGAGTCCTTTGATGATTTCGGGTAATCTGCCGACGTGTCCTTTGAGCCCCTTGGTACCGTCGCGCGTTATGTGAAATACTTTGCTGGCAAGCAAGCGAAAGCGTTCTTCCCAATAGAAGAGATACGAACTGCGCGCTTCAAGAACGACAATGACTTGATTTCCCTGTTCCTTTAATGCACGCACGATCGGATAAATGCTTCCGATGCCATAACAGCCACCCATGCAGAGAACAGTGCCGTAGTGCTCGATTTCCGCGGCGTTCCCCAATGGTCCTACAACCGTCGGAATAGTTCCGCCTTCCTCCAGCTTTGAAAGGCGGTTCGTTGTACTGCCGATATTCATGAAGACGATTGTCAGCGTGCCATGGTCGCGATCCCAATCGGAGATGGAGAGTGGAATGCGTTCCCCCTCCTCTTCGGCGCGAAGAATGACAAATTGTCCCGGCTTAACGTCCTTGACCACGGCGGGCGCTTCAATCGTAAGCACGTGCATATTTGGTACAATCATTCTGCTGGCGATGACTCTATACATTGGCTTTCCTTATGCTGACATGCTGTGGATTTGGTTGGATCGCAGCGCAATCGCGGAGTGAGGCGTGCAACGTACCGCGTGGTTGATCACGCATAATTTTTACAAACCAGGTTCGTTCGGTGCCGTTAGACGTGACGATAATTGGATCTCCCTGATTGACGCTGATCTCTTTCGCATCCTCTGGATTAATCTCGGCCATTCCTTCAGTCAGGAGCATCTTCGAACCTTCCACCCAGGCTGAGAGCGGATAGCCGCGATGAGAATGTTCCACAACTGATATCGAGAATAGGTAGTTGTGATCATCTGCAAGAAGCTTTGATTTTCTCGGACTGTTAGAAGCAAGAATCTGTCCAGAACCAGGAAGCGGGTGGGCAATCCGAATCTCCTTTTCTGAGTCCTTATACATCCCAATGTTCAATGACATTTCTTCTCTGATTTCCTCGGCAGTGTTGAACTCGAAGCCGTTTACACCCATTTTTTTTGCGAGCCTGCAAAGAATTTCCCAATCAGGCAGGGCGTTACCGGGTGGGCTTGTCGCTTTCCTCACGTATTGTATTCGGCCTTCGCCGTTTATGAACGTGCCGTCAACTTCCGTCGAACCTGCAGAGGGCAGAATAATATCGGGAGTACAATATGGTTCAGGGGGAAAGATGTTTTGGAAAAGAAGGAAATCAGCAGGAACCTGTTCGTTCGGCGGGAGATCGCCGATGAGGTATAATACCTTCATACGTTTACCGGTCCAAAGCGACCAGGCATTCCATCCGGTTTCCTTTTGTGGTAATGATGTATTCCAGGAGTTTTCAAGGCAACGCCGGGCGTGTTCGTCTGAAACAGCATTATTGCCAGGGAGAAGTTCGGGATATGCTCCTGCAATCAGTGAGCCGTACAAATTATTCTGTGCAGGGAGCGGCAAAATGCCTGCCTGAACAAGGTGAGAAAGATTCTCGATCGAATTCAAGATGTCGGCGCAATCGTCGTACTGGAGAAATTCAGAGCCGATCAGCAGCACTGTCCTGGAGGATTTTTTCAATAAACCGGCCGCCGACTCAATCTGGTTCACCAATACCGAATTTAATTTTTCAAGATTCGTAGAATCACCTGTTTGCAGTAATTCTACAAGCGTGTGAATGACGATTGATTCCCCGCCGGGATCTGGCTGAATCCAGGGATTTGCAATAAGACTGAAATTATGATGTCGGGAGTTGATCGATATGATACGGGCTCCACGCTTCACTGCTTTTCGCAAAGCGACACCGACCACAGACCTTCCGTACCGGGTATCCAATCCGATTGAACAAATAACTGATGCATCGTATACATCAGACAGGGTAACACTTTTTCGCATCAATGAGAGATAGGCGTTGAAGCCCTGACCGTAAAATATCCGAGCTGATGTATCAATATTATGAGTATGCATGACAGTGCGGGCGAATTTCTGTGCCACATAGAGGTCCTCAGTCGTACAATTTGGAGATACCAGCATTGCAAAATCATCCGGCGGACATTCTTTCAGCTGTTCCGCAGCACGATCAAGTGCATGATTCCACGATACCTCAGTCCTTGAGACCCCGAATTTTTCATAAGGACTTTTCAACCGCTGATAACTGTTAACAAGTTCGGTGTTGCAGAATCTGCCCTTTACACAGAGTTGACCATTGTTCACGATAGGATCGTTGAATGGAAGACTCCCGATTAACCGGTTGCCTTTTACAAGCAGCTCAACCTGGCATCCGACACCACAGAAAGAACAGGTCGAAACAACATGCCGGTCGGGTTGTCCTTCCCACGCGCGGGTCTTTTCACGAAGGGATCCGGTAGGACAGACAGCGACGCATGCACCGCAGAATTCACAACCTGCTTCAAGGTGTGTACGGTGAAATGCAGGCCCGACAATAGTATTGCGACCGCGATTTTTATACGCGAGCACGTTTGCTACGCGAATTTCCTGACACATGCGCACACAGCGGCCGCAGAGAATGCAAAGGTTATAATCCCGATCGTAAAATGGATCTTCAGTTTCAACCCTAAGATTGCGATACGAGATCGGATAATTGATTTCCGTAACATTGAGAGAGGCGGCAACGGCTTGCAGTTCACACACGCCATCTTTTGGACAGTACCTGCATCCAGTTGTAACACCAGCTTTTCGCACAGTCGACATATACAATCGGCACTCGACTTTCTCATCGCACACGAGACAGCTCGATGTATGCTCGCTCAGGAACAACTGCAGGATGTCCATACGCATCTCCTGCAATTGTGCGGTATGAGTTCTAATAATCATACCCTCATCAATGGGTGTTGTGCATGCCGTTGGAAAATTGCGCACGCCTTCGACTTCGACAATACACATCCGGCACCCGCCGTGAGGTGAAAGATCCTGGTGATAACATAATGTCGGAATATAGATGTCGTTTTGCCTCGCGACATCGAGAATGGTTGTGCCCCGCTGGACTGAATATGTTTTATTGTCGATCGTAACTGTGATATGCTGGCTCACGACGCCCTCCGTTTTGAGGTGCAGAGAACTGCGTTAGCGGCCAGGGTGTGGTAGCGGCAAATTTCATAGCACGCCTTACATTTGATACAGCGATCCTGGTCGATCGTGTGTGTTTCTGCTCGTGCGCCTGTAATGGCATTTGTCGGGCAAACCGGTACGCATTGCTGGCATCCGTTGCACGTTACCGGATTGATGGAGTATTCAACAAGTTCTTTGCAGTATGCCGCCGTGCAGAATTTTTCCTTTGTGTGCTGTAAATATTCTGTACGAAAATGTTTCAACGTGGTTAACACGGGATTGGGGGCAGTTTGGCCGAGCCCGCATAACGAAGCGCGCTTGACGGTTTCTGCCAGGTGCTGCAGTCGTGAAATGTCTTCTGATTGTCCACGACCTGCAGCAATGTCTTCAAGCAGTCGCACCATATGCCAGGTACCGACGCGGCACGGTGAACATTTCCCGCACGATTCCGCTTGAGTAAAATGGAGGAAGTATAACGCAAGATCCACGGCACATGTCTCTTCATCAACGACAATCATTCCACCCGACCCCATGATCGAGCCTGCATTCGCCATCGTTTCGTATTCCACGGAAAGGTCGAGATATTCTTCAGACAGGCACCCACCCGAGGGTCCACCTGTTTGCACGGCTTTGAACTTTTTCCAGGACCCGCCGCCGATATCGAAGATGATATCACGTAATTTAATTCCAAGCGGTACTTCGATCAATCCCGGGCGGCGCACTTTGCCGGTGAGGGAAAATGTTTTTGTACCGAAATTTCCTTCAACGCCAAATTGTCTGTACCATGTTGCGCCATTTCGCAGGATATTGGGCAGCGTACCGAGAGTTTCAACATTGTTGATGATCGTCGGTTTTCCGTTTAATCCGGCAATTGCTGGAAATGGAGGACGTGATCTTGGCATTCCTCTCCGGCCTTCAACCGATGCGATAAGAGCAGTTTCCTCGCCGCAAACAAAAGCGCCACCTCCTTCTTTAATCGTAATATCGAAATTGAACCTGGAGTTCATTATTGTATTTCCGAGGAGCCCGTATTCATGCATCTGTTTCATCGCGATGCGTAAGCGTGCGATGGCAAGATGATAATCGGAACTGATATAGACGTACCCGTGCGATGCGCCAATGGAATATCCTGCAATCAATAATCCTTCTAAAACGCTATGGGGATCACCTTCGATAAGCGATCGATTCATAAATGCACCCGGATCACCTTCTGAACAATTGCAGATCACATATTTTTGCTCTCCCGGGGCATTGTTACACACCTGCCATTTTTTGAATGTCGGAAATCCAGCTCCGCCCCGGCCGCGTAATCCCGCTTCCCGCACGATATCAATGATCTCTTTCGATTTGAGAGCAAGCGCCTTCGCAAGTCCGGTATAGCCATCATTGGCAATGTAGTGGTCGATGTTTTCAGGATCGATAAATCCACAGTTACGAAGTACCAGACGTACCTGATGCTTCATCATGGGCATATCGAAGAATCGTGGTATTCCAGCGGTCATTGGATCACCATTTGTCCCGAAATGACCGATGGGATATGCAGAAGCAACAGTGCCCTTGAGTAACAGTGATTCGATAATATTCTTTGCCATAGCTGTTGTGACGTTCGCAAAACTGATCCGTGGTCGTCCTGGAAGGGTGATATCCATCAACGGTTCCAGATAACATGGACCGATGCATCCAACCTGTATAACGTTTGCCTGCAGAGCATATTGCTTTAGCGCCGCTTCGACGGCTGTGACAACTTCGAATGCACCGGCTGCTGCACCACATGTTGCAGTACCGATATGAATAATCGGTACACTGCTTGTTTGAAGCTCAGTCCAGACACGACGGGCATGTTCCTGTTGTGTGATAAAGTTATTCACGGGTTTCAAGGATCTCCTTCAATCCGGTGACCATGGTGCGGGCGTAGAGAATTTTATTGACCTGTACAACCGGTGCAAGAGCACAGCAGCCGAGGCAGTTAACGCGCTGAAAATCAAATCGTTTATCCCTGGTCGTCTGTCCGATTCTGATTCCCAGATGCCAGCCAGCCATATCGCCGAGATGTTTGCCGCCGTGTACGTGGCACGCGGTACCCATACAAACCTTAATTGATTTGGCACCAGGTTCATCGAAGCGAAACTTGGCAAAGAATGATGCAACTCCGAAAATGTAATTCTCAGATAGTTTCAGGAACTGTGAAATTCGTTGGATCGATTCTTCGGACAGGTATCCAAAATGCTCCTGCAGGCGGACGAGGATGGAGATCAGTTCTCCCTCCGAGCCATGGAACTCACGGAAGATTTCTGCATACACATCGTCAGTCATGGAGGGTGTAACCGTTGCTGAATTACTGGATGATGTCATTTAAGGTTTCTCATTAGTGGAAGACGATAAAAAATGGTAGCAATCGATGAGTGTAACACTTCCGCGGACAAAATCCTCAGCGAACGCAAGGCATGTTGGTGATCCGCAGCATCCGCAGTCGATTTGTGGGAGTTTCTGAAACACGCGTTCACGTTCTTTCATTCGTTTAATCGATGTTTCGAGGTCGGTATCGAAATATCGGGTAGGACGGGGAAGGATCGGAAACTCCATTGAAAAATGTCCCTCTTTCAATTGTCGCTCGACCTCGATATCGTTCGTTGGAATGTGTTTTTCATACTTCTCGTCCTGGCGAATACTGTTTGCACGCGCAAGGTATGGATTCTCGACGTTATACGGTCCACCGACGCATCCAAGCATATGCGCTGTTACCTCGATAAAGGAAATGTTACGCAACCGGGAGTTTTCAATGTCGTCGAGGATTTTGACGACGTTTTCAAGTCCAGAGACGTTCAGCCAATTCTCTTTGTTAGCGAAGCGTGTCAGGCTTCCCGTTGTTACCCACTCGGAATTGAAGGCAAAATCATCCGGCACCATTCGCTCGTCGAATTCCTTGTTGATCACAGGTACGAGATGTACGAGAATTGAATAGACATCTTTCACCGAAACGACGCCATCGAACCAGGATTTATTTTTTTCTGCCGGCTGTTTGACCGATACAACTTTTGCAGGGCATGTTGCCATATAAAACAGACCGATCTCTTCAGCAGGGATATTCAGTTTTTGAGGAAATCCTTTCCGTATTTCGCGTGCAGTAATCTCCCGTGGCACCTCCAATGGTACAATCAATTCCACCAGGTCGGGGTATTTCACCTGGATGAGACGTACGATGCAGGGACAGTACGATGATATCAATGGAAGCCGGCCTTTATAATCGCGAAGGTAGAGTTCAAGTGCGCGGGAGAGAGCTATCGACGATATCGTAACATCCACAACCTCATCAAATCCTATCCGCTTAAGTGCCATGTGAATTACATAAGGATGAATGCGCGGTTCGAACTGCGCATAGAGGACTGGCGAGGGAACCATCACTTTGTATTGAAAGCGGGAAATGCCATTTAAAATATCGCTTGTAGCAACAACGGCGCCCTCGGGACACGCCTCGATGCAGTTACCGCAATCGACGCAGAGCTCATCGGAGATAATCGCTTTTCCATTCCGTACTCGAATGGCCTGTGTGGGACATCGGCGCATGCATGAGCGATGACCTTTGCACTTGGATGTGTCCACATGATGTGCATGGAAATACTGAGCCAAGAGACCCTCCTTGATGAGGAGAATATTCCTACTGGTTCCGTACTATAATGAATTTCATCTGTACGACTGTGCCTTTGCCAACCTCGCTTTGAATACTTAATTCGTCTGAATTCTTCTTAATGTTCGGCAAGCCCATTCCCGATCCGAAGCCCATCGCACGCTGTTCTTCTGTCGCTGTTGTGTAGCCTTCTTGCATGGCTTCCTCAATATTGGGGATGCCTTTTCCTTCATCATCGATGACAATGTCAATGGATTTTGGTGTTACTGCAAGCAAAACCTTTGCACGTCGAGCGTGCATAATGACATTCATTTCTCCCTCGTATGTCGAAATGGCAACTCTGCGTACAATCGCCGGATCGACGCCAATTTTTTTCAGGATGGATTTAACGTCGGTGGAAACCATGCCGGCTTTTGCGAACTCGCTTCCCTCAATTGAAAATTGTGTATTCAGGAGAATCGCTTCGCTTGCTGTACTCCCCGATTGTGGTGTGGTCTTCGGTGTGATTCCATGCTGAAGGGCTTCAATCCGAATACAGGCATCGTACATATCCAGGTTTGTTTTCATCAGCACGATCATATGGTCTCTGGCGAAACGTTCTGCGCCATCTTTTGAATTCTTTCCCCGTATGAGAACAACCGCTTTAAACTCTGCCATATGCGCCGAAATCACAGATTGCTGGGTGGCAAGACCTGTGAGCAAAATGGAATTCGGTTTTCCGAATGCCAGCACATCACTCATCAGATCCGATGCATAGATATGCTCAATGTCCGAATTCAACAGATCCTCTCGTGCCAATACAGTAGCATTCAAAGCGGTTTTAATTTCTTGAATGGTCACGCATCAATTCCGATTATGCAAAATGAATAAAGGACAACACCGACAGTATCCTCCACGCGGTACCACCATCACAGAGATATCCCCCTGTAGGCGCATTGTCCGTTGTGCTATCGAGTTGCCAGCCCCAGATTGTATAACTTTCCGACAAGATCGAAGGTCATCAAATTACTTGTTAGAAGTGCAATGTGATGCCTTGTGGCAAGTTCGATTGTTTCGAGAGGGACAATTTTTCCATTCGAAACAATAACCGCCGACACATCGACAAGATTTGCAGCGGGAATGATATTCTTATGTGTTTGAACCGTGATCCAGAGATTGCCCGATTTGGCTCCAGCCATTACATCGCTTAACATATCGGAGATAAAAACTCCGGTGATCTCCCGATGCTCAAATTGGCTGAGTGCCTGCAAATCGAGATTTTCAATCAACTCTTTTGTTGTCATAGGTAGGTTCCGTCGTCATTGGATTCGCATTTGGATTATAAGAGTTGTTTCCTTTCTGCCGGTGCTTCAAGCGACAGCATACCAACGTCATGGATAAATTCACCGCGGCACAGGGAAATCGTTTCTATCAAATGAAATGGAAGGATTTGTATTGTCGACCGTGAGGTATCTCTTCGCTGATTGAAATAGTCGGATAAGATTTGAAGACGGTTTTCGGAAATGGGTTTTAATAATGTTTCAGGGATATAGCCGAATGCCACAAGAATCCAAATTCGTTGTGCCTCAAGTTGCTTGCGGATTTTCTCGACCTTGCATTCCTCCATGCACGATGTGCAATAGAGCAAGCCGAGAAGATCATCGAATCGCTCTATGTGTTCGCAGGCACTGCATTGAAGATCGAATCGTGCCGTCTGCGCATTCTCAACGATACCCCAAAGGCATTCGCCTTCACGGTATTCATCCCATGTATCCTGGAGGGAAAAATATGTCCGTATGTTTTGACAATGGGTACACTTTTCAAAAACTGTGAAACCGAACTGAACATTGAACATCTGCCAGGTATGTTGACAGTCTGCCATATGTGCCCATTCGATAGGGTGGGTGGTCAGTACAATGTGCATTGTTATTGCACACCGAAACATAACGAAACACTGTAAGTCATTAAGTTCAAAAAGTCAAGAGTCGAACGCTGGAAAAGGTCAGGATCCGTTACTCATGATCTCCTGAGATACTTTTTTTCGATCAATCCTGTTGACGATCCACTGATAGATGAGCAAAGCAATTCCAGAGGCTAGTCCGATTGCAGCGAAGTAGTACCAAATATAGTGTGCATGCGCATAGGCCGTCGCTTTCTGTCCTATCGTCAGTGTTGCCGGATCAGGACAATAAGCCGTGAGCAGATATCCTGACAATCCGAATCCGAGTATGTAAGAAAAAAAGGTGTGGATCTGACTGAATCCAAGATACAATCCTTCCTGGCCCTTGGGTGCCTGATAGGAAAAGAATTCAAAATAGCGCGGCGAGATAAAGCACTCTGCGAGGCCCTGAAAGACAATTCCGATTATCATCATCACCGTAACAGGGTGGAACGTTAAGAGGCCGCCAACAGCTACCGTGTCGCCGGTAAACGATCGAAGGATGCCATCCGACGCCATGCAAAGTGCTGAAAATGGCATAATGAACATTCCGATGGTCATCGACGTAATTGCTTTCCGCTTTCGGAGCAGGTGAGTTATGATCATGACACACGTGACGACCACAAATGGATTGACATTGGCGATCCATTCTGGAGAAGCAGTCTCACCGACAAGTCGTAACACATATTTGGGCATCGTGGCGTACATCTGCCCCTGGATCATCCAGAATCCAGCAATGATCAAAATCAGGCTGAGCAAGCGGAAATTACTTAAGACGCGAATAAAGCTATCCCACACCTCACGGATGGTCTTTTTTTCTCCTTCTGTGTGTGTTGCTTTATAGAAGAAGAACACTACGATGAGAGCGATACATGTCAGGGTTGCCGAATAAAAATTAATGGATTCGAGTCCCCACCAGAGGCGCATTGGAAATGCAAAAGTCTTTCCAAGAAACGATCCGACATTGACCATCCCGTAAAAGATGGAATAGCCGCGGGCGCGGGACTCTTCCGACGTGCTTTTAGCAACGGTTCCGGTAATGATGGATTTGATAAACGATCCGCCAAACATAAGAAGAACAAGGGCTGGAATGACGGTTTGCCGATAGGGGAGAAATCCTAATGTGAAGTAGCCGACGGAGAGCAGAGAGAATGCGAGAATGATTGCTTTTCTGAAGCCAATCTTATCGGCGTAAGCACCCGTGAATGCGGGCAGGAAGTACATTCCGGCTGAAAATCCGCCGCTGATCCAACCCGCCCAGATGTCGTTGAAACCGACAACTTTTGTCAGATAGAGGGTGATGGAAATAAATACGGCATAGTATGCCGAGCGTTCAAAGAGTTCGACAATGTTTGCTGTCCAAAAGACTCTTGGAAAATTCCAGTTTGCCTTACCTGTTTCAGCGCTCATCTGATGCTCCAAAGAAATTGGGAAAAAACGCGGCAGGAAGATAACCATCCAACTGTTCAAATGCTAAGGGTTTTATCTGTTAGGCAGTGTTGATACTTCAAATCTCAAATTATTAATACCAAAACCCAAACTATCTCTCCATCACTCATTCTCCCTCTCACCCACTCTCCCTCGTTCTCTTGTATATTCATACTCTCATACTCCCATTCCTCACAAACCTCCTTGCCTTTCTCCAAAATCTCCAATAGCTTCCAACATCATGGTCAACCAATAGAGGGTTCAGAACAAGAGCCCGCCATCATCACACGGCAACAAACCGATGCCCATTAAAACAGGATTCGATAACGAACAGTACCTTTCCGAACAAACTTCCGCCATAATTAATCGTGTCAGCAGATTCGATAATAAACTCTATCTGGAGTTTGGCGGGAAACTGATCTATGATTACCACGCTTCCCGTGTGCTGCCCGGTTTCGATTCGAATGTAAAAATCCGATTACTGCAAAAGCTCGCCGATAAATCGGAGGTTGTATTATGTATTTTTGCCGGCGATATTGAGCGCAAGAAAGTTAGAGCGGATTTTGGGATTACCTATGACTCCGATGCCTTGAAGCTCATCGATGATCTTCGCGAATGGGGTATTCAGGTGACAGCGGTGGTGATTACCCGGTTTGACGCTCAACCGTCGGCGACGATGTTTAAAAATAAATTGGAGCGCCGGGGAATTCGGGTCTACACACATCGTTTCACCAAAGGATATCCGATCGATCTTGATACGATTGTCAGCGATGAAGGGTATGGAGCGAACGAATTTATTGAAACGACAAAACCCATTGTGGTAGTGACCGGCCCAGGCCCGAATAGCGGAAAGCTGGCAACATGTCTTGCGCAGCTCTATCATGAATACCGGCGCGGCGTGCATGCCGGGTATGCGAAATTTGAAACATTCCCTATCTGGAACCTTCCGTTGAAACATCCCATCAATATTGCCTATGAAGCTGCGACCGCGGATATCCGCGATTACAATGTCATTGATCCGTTCCACCTTGAGGCATACAACGAGAAGTCCGTTAACTATAATCGCGACGTCGATGCCTTCCCGCTCCTTCGCCGTATCATCGAAAAGATCACTCGCGCCTCTTCGTTCTACAAATCGCCCACAGATATGGGAGTCAATCGGGCAGGTTACGGAATTATCGACGATGCCGCAGTGCGCGAAGCTGCGGTACAGGAAATCATCAGACGCTATTTCCGATCCGCTTACGAATATGCGATGGGATTTGTCGATAAGGAAACGGTTGAGCGGGTGAAACTTCTTCTGGAGGAACTGGAGACAAAGCCAGAAAATAGAAGCGTTGTTTCACCGGCACGCCTCGCGGCTGCTGATGGAGAGAAGAGTGGAAAGGGAAGTGAAGGGATCTATTGCGGTGCTGCAATCGAACTTTCAGACGGCTCGATCATCACCGGAAAGAACTCACCATTGATGCATGCCTCCTCAGCATTGATCCTTAATGCTGTGAAACATCTCGCAAATTTTCCGGACGCTGTGCATCTCCTCGCGCCCAATATTACCGAATCGATCAGCCATTTTAAAAAAGATGTGCTCAAGGGAAAAGTATTAAGCCTTGATCTTGAAGAAACACTTATTGCACTGAGTATTAGTGCCACAGTCAATCCTGCTGCTCAGCTTGCAGTAGAAAAATTGAAAGAGCTGCGCGGCTGCGAAATGCACCTGACGCATATCCCGACGCCCGGTGACGAAGCCGGGCTGCGGAAGTTAGGAGTCAACCTGACGTGTGATCCGGACTTCGCGACAAAACGTCTCTTCGTCAGTTAGTGAGGATTCCAAATGACCAGTAAAGCAAGAGTAATAGCAGCATTATCTCATAAGGAGCCAGACCGCATTCCTATCGATTTTGGCGGAACCGGTGTTACCGGTATGCACGTTGCCTGCGTGACAGCACTCCGCGAATACTATGGCCTGGAGAAAAGAGTGGTTAAAGTGCATGAACCGTATCAGATGCTCGGATTGATCGAACAGGATCTACAAGAAGCACTGGATATCGATGTCGAAGGCGTCTATGGGCCCGATACGATGTTTGGATTTCCGAATGAGAACTGGAAACCGTGGCGGCTCGACAATGGTTTGGAAGTCCTCGTCTCCGAAAATTTCCGAACGACCAAGGATGAGCAGGGTAACACACTAATCTATCCGAAGGGTGACCTCTCCGCTCCTCCTTCAGGCAGAATGCCGAAGTGGGGTTTTTTCTTTGATTCCATCATTCGCCAGGAACCGATCGATGAAAGCCGGTTGGATCCTGCCGACAATACAGAAGAGTTCGAACCGGTTACTGAGAAATTGCTCGAACACTTCGAACAGGCTGCACGGCAAGCTGCTCAAACAGGCAGGGGAGTGATAGGCTCATTTGGAGGGACATCGTTTGGGGATATCGCATTCGTTCCCGCGCCATTTCTGAAGCATCCGAAAGGGATACGTGATATAGAAGAGTGGTACGTCACCACGCTGACTCGTCAGGACTATGTCCATGCAATTTTCGAGAAACAGTGTGAGATGGCGCTTGCAAATCTTGAGAAGATACATCAGCGGGTTGGTGAAATTGTGGATGCAGTCTTTATTTGTGGAACGGACTTTGGCACACAAAGCTCAACCTTCTGTTCTGTGGATACCTTTGAATCACTTTACATGCCGTACTACAAACGAGTCAACGATTGGATTCATTCAAAGACCACATGGAAGACCTTCAAACACTCGTGCGGTGCTGTCGAGACACTCATTCCTTCGTTCATTGATTCAGGGTTTGATATCCTCAATCCAGTCCAATGCTCGGCTGATGGCATGGATCCGCATCATTTGAAAAACACCTTCGGCCGTGATATCGTCTTTTGGGGCGGCGGGATCGATACACAAAAGACGTTGATGTTCAGTACTGCTGAAAGTGTTCGCGAGGAAGTGCTCGCACGCTGCGAGATTTTTGGAAAAGGCGGAGGCTTTATTTTTAATTCTGTTCACAACATTCAGGCAAATGTCCCTCTCAAGAATATTGTGGCGATGTTTGATGCCGTCAAAGAATTTAACGGCAGGAAATGAGAATGCGCTACCGGATGCTAGGCCGAACAGAACTTCAGGTTTCGGAATTGGGACTCGGTGCACTGGAGATCGGCCGCGACTGGCCTTACTGGCGTCAGGCCGAAGCAGAATTTCAAAGACCCGATGAGACCGTTGCTGTCAGGCTTATCCATCGGGCAATCGATCTTGGTGTGAACTTTATCGATACGGCTCCTGCGTATTTTAAGAGTGAGGAACTGCTCGGTCTAGCACTTGAAGGGAAGCGGCATCAGGTGTTTCTTGCAACGAAATGCGGTGAGTGGTTCGATGGGCACAGTTCGAATTACAATTACTCGTATGACGAGACCTTCAGGTTTATGGAGAATAGTCTGCGTCTCCTGAAAACTGACTATGTCGATTTACTTCAGATCCACAGCGGCAGCCTCGAGGTTGTACAACGCGGTGAGACAATGACGGCAATGAAAATTCTCAGGGAGCAGGGAAAAGCACGCTTCCTCGGCATCTCTGTCGATCATGAAGATGCCGCACTTGCAGCGATCCATTCGGGGGAGTACGATTGTATTCAACTCAGCTATAACCTTCTCAATCGAGTGATGGAACATCAAGTGCTTTCTCTGGCGAAGGAACGGAACATCGGCATTATAGTAAAAGATGCACTTCACCAGGGAAAATTAACACACAAGCACCTGCAGATTCAGGATGAAGATTTGAAGCGGCGAATTGCAGAGTATGATCAAAAGGCGCGATCTCTGTCTATAGGTCTGCCCGAGTATGCCCTGCGGTTTGTTCTTGCGAACCCGATTGCGTCATCCATTATCGCCGGAACAAAGAGCATAGAACATTTGGAGGCGAATGTCCGTTGTACGGAACAGGAAGAGTTAACCATGAAAATCGATGTCATGGAGAAATAATCCTGTAAGTTCAACGCTTTCTGAGTAGATGGTTATTATCACACCTCCCCATCGAGGCTACTCATTACCCACAATTCGTGAGAAGGGTGAAGGGAGTTGTACAAGACATTTATTTTCAATATGTTATTGAGACAAGTATATGATAACATCTTGAAAGGAACAATGTCATGGAGCGATGGATAACTGAAGAGATCAAG
>JAZDJN010000043.1:0-2100 GCA_043803945.1 bacterium
TGGCAATCCCATCTCCGCGGCAATGGCGCGGGCAAGGTCGGCAGACCGTATCTGGTGACCGGATGTGTAGGGGTCTCTGGTTTCCACAGCGGATACCATGACCTGGATGATCGCGCCAACGGCCTTCCTGAGACTCTCAAGAGTGTTTTGGAGTTGTTCATCCGTCTGCATGCGCTTGGTGATGTTCCTAACAACGTGGATCAATCCTACCACCCGGCCATCACTCCCAATCCTCGGCATTGCCCTGATCTCAAGGTGCATGTTCAAATAAGGTTCGAAGATCTCCACAATACAAGGAATCCCTGTCTGCAAGCACTGGCAGCTTGGGCATCCGGTAGGCGGATTTTCCGTTCCGTGGTAAGACCTGAAGCACTTTACTAAAGGCGTCCCTTCCTTTAGTTGCAGGCCTAATATAGCCTTGGCTGCCGGGTTCGCGCGAACGATGTTGAAATCCTCATCGTGGATTGTGATCATGTCTGTGACGGTGTCGAACGTGTTTTCCCAATCCTCCTTGGCTTGGGCGATCTTTTCCTGGGCCCGCTTGCTCTCGGTGATGTCCTCGAAAATCGTGTAGAAAAGATGGCGATCACGCAACTGAATTGTCTTTGCCCACACATGCACATTTCTGATCTCGCCGCTCTTGGTGCGATGCAGGGTTTCGAAATCGTCACTTCCATCGCGAATTACTTTTTGTATATGCTTTGCTGTTTCCTCTGGTTTCTCTGCCGCTTCGTAGTCAGAGATTCTCAGAGCAGCAAATTCCTCACGGGTGTAGCCCAATTGCTTACATACGGTTTCATTCGCCTCGATGGTCTTTCCTGTTTCACTGTCTATCAGAAGAATGCCATTCGGTGATTGCTCGAATAATGTGCGATAGCGTGCTTCTGCATTCCGACACGCCTCCTCCGCCTGCTTGCGCTCAGTGATATCAGTATGGACCGAAACAATGACTCTTCCGTATTCATGATGATCAAACAACGAAACATTCGCATGGCACCAGAAGTGAGTCCCATCTTTCTTGATATTCTCAACTTCCCCATGCCATTCACCGGTTTCCATAATAACGTCCAAAATTGCCTTCTTCGTCTCTTCAGGAGTTTTATCCCCCGGAGCATTAACGATAGAGACATCTTTGCCGATCATTTCGCCTGGATCATACCCGAACATATTTTCGAATTTCGGGTTAGTGTAAACTATAATGCCGTCCACAAGCCGGATAAGGTAGACTCCCTCCGCTATATTTTTCATTATCGAGCTGTGAAGATTATTCATCTCTTCTGCCTTCTTACGTTCTGATTCCTCGATTTTCTGCTTTAAGACGGATATCTCTTCGATCAGTTCTTGATTTGTCCTGGATGGATCTTTCATCTGATGCCCCCCAATAATAACGAACGGTGTCAGTTGGGAAGAAAGATGCGTAGTATATGAGACTTATCTGGCCACTTAAACACTACCGGTTACTCATTGAGATGTCAAATGGAATATAGGGCCATCAGATGCTGTTTCCCATCTGAAAGCATTAACTTTCCCTGGCTCTGCCTGATTGCGTAGTACAGGAAGGGAGCTGCACGTGACATAACCGGAAAAATATCCGTCCGGATTTTGCATCTTTTATCCCGTAAGTTGCGCCCAAGGTCAAAACCTCCACCTTTCCATTTGTTATCAATAGGGCCGATCTTGATCAAATATCAATGAAGCCAAGCACCGGTGCACCTACGAAGTCGCAACTTTCAGTTTTGAGTTGAGGCAAGAATTTCCACTAATAATCAAGTCCCTGCAAGTTGAAAACCTTTCTCCTGAAATAATCTCAGACAGGCATCTGCGACAGCATCGTCGTAAAATATTCCTTTGTTCTTCTCGATTTCATTCAGAGCAACATCAATGCCTAAGGTGGGACGATAGGGACGGTGGGAAGCCATCGATTCCACAACATCGGCCACGGCAAGGATGCGGGCCTCGATGCAAATTTCTTCCCCTTTCAGATTTCTTGGATAGCCTGAACCGTCCATCCGCTCATGGTGCTGGTAGACGATTTCTGCCAGGGGCCAGGGAAAGTCGATGTCCTTGAGAATGTCATACCCGGCCTGTGCATGAAACTTG
>JAZDJN010000044.1:0-37285 GCA_043803945.1 bacterium
CCATTCTATTGCACAAACTAAATCTCAAACCCCCTTCCAGGCTTGAAATGAAACTCAAATTGTAGTGTAAACTTTTGACACCTTTTGCCTCTTATAGCTCAGAATCATCGTTTTTTCTTCACAACTGTCGAACTTGGGCTAGAGGAAGTTCTTGTTCATAAGCTGAGCTTATGAACAAGTATTATTTTGGCGGACTTGGCGGTTCATTTTTTTTTGTCAAAAAAAAGGCGCCCATCATCAGGCGCCTCTTTGATAACTCTAAATCAACAGAGTATTAATAAAACTGCCTCTGTGATCATCAGTGATTTTTCTACGTTCTCTGTGTAATCTGTGTTATCAGTGTAATCAGTGTAATCAGTGGTCTACTTTTCAGCCTTTAGCCGGTCGAGCGATTCTTGGATGGCTTTCAGTTTCGCGGGCGGCAGTTGTTCAGCGCTTAAGAGAGAATATTCTTTAATCGCTTCATTTTTCAGTTTCATCTTTTCAAACGCAACGGCAATAAGTAACCGTGAGTCGTAGTCGAGTTTGAGTTCTGGAAATTTGCGCATCGTCTCTTTTGATTTTAAAATTGATGTGGCAAAAAATGCATTGTCAAAAAGGACTTTGGTGCCGTGAAGCTGCATCGTTCCTACATGGACATCCGATTTCTGTTCGGAATCGCTCTTCGATTTATCCGTTCCGTGGATAATTGTGGCATTCGGCAGTGTCAGGTTCTGATCTTCCCGGGCCGGAACGGAAAGGATATTCTCCATTGCAAGCTTTAGAAGAAAATCTTCCTGATTCAACTGGCGAAGATCGGAAAGATCAATGAGCGAGAGCTCCGGAACAGCGATCATTTTTTTCTGATCCACAATGAGTGAGGCGGAGGCATTTTTACCGGTACGCATGCTATCCTCCGGTTTGAGGACATCGCCGACCTTTACCCGTTTCCATTCCTCAGTGACACCCCTGCGTACCTCGACAATACCCTTCACTGATTTTACCATGAAGGAATTTGCCAGTACGATGGTTGTGAAAATGCTTGCAAGCAGGATCACACCAATAATAGTTTTCATGACTCTTCCTTTCCTCTTCAATTATTCGGAATGACATCAACAACTCTTACCCAGTTACGGACAATTCCATCGCCGATAACCACGGTATTCAAATACTCTTCTGCTCCTACTTCCCATGCTTTCTGAAAACCTTCGGTGATCGCTGTCGTCTCCAATGGAATCCAAACTGTTTCCTTGCCTTGCTCGTTTTTTCGGATCACATACCGTTTTGGATTTTCACTGACCCGGTCCGATTCGACAACCGGTATTCCCGTATCAAACAACAGGAAGATATGGGCATCCTGCGGTTTTCCGGGCGGGACAATATCGACAAATGCCGTGCTGATTCCGACACTGATCAGCAGTGATGAAAAGCAAACCGTCATATCGTCGCAATCGCCGCCGCGCAGGGCAATTGTCTCAGGTGGAAATTGCACCCGATCCTTGCTCAGCTTGGGGTCGTTCACATAAGAGAGCCGGCTCGCAAATTCATCAAATAAGAGCGCCGCGGATGTAATCTTCTCCAGAGCCTTTGGTGTTGCTGCCAATGAATCCTTATACTTGCTTATGACACCTCGTGTGAACCGCAGCACATCGCGATCTTCCGGTGTGACAAAATTGCGCAGCGTATAGATGTTCCCATCCCATTCATTCCGTCCGCGAAAGACCACATTCATCTGGAATCGATCATCGTATCCTTCGGCCGGAGCCGCTGAAACAAATACTTCGCCCGCCTTCAGGATCATACTCGAAATCGATGTCACAGCTTCATTAAAGACCGCTGTGAATGGGATCTCTGCTTCAGCTTTTGGTTCGATAAAGTATGGGCGCGTGACAGTCGGTTTATCCATAAACCGATCGACATAAAACGAGACTGTCGCTTCGATGGGAGTTCCGGAGATATTGCGTACAAGCGCTTTCCCAATCGGCCAGGAGGCATAATCCTGATAGGAAGAGGGGTAGACATCGCTGATGCGGACATTCTCGATCTTCGCCAGAATATCCCGTGTTCGTCCAAGAGCAACATTCACCGATAAGGTAACCTGGTTGTGGGTGAATTGATTATAGCCAAGATCCTTTACTCCCGTTGTGAGAAACTGCTGCACTGTGATACTGTCGCGGGCTTCCTGGTTGAAGAAGTACAGATAACTCAAATCGAACTTTGCGGAGCCATAACTCCATCCGATCCCTGCGCCAAAGCCGGGAAAGAATGGCTGCAGTTTTGCTCCATAGAGCAGGCTGCCGCGTAAGGCGATTGTCTCACTTGGCGTCCATTCCATGCCGAGTGCTCCCTGCTTCTCCGTATCGAAGTCGAAGGCAAGCGTCATGTCAGATTGATATTTGTATGCAAGGCCCATACGAAGCGATTTGATATTTCGTAATCCATATTCGAGTAAATCCTGCGGCAATTCTGTTTCCGTAAAGCGGAAGAGATTTTTTGCCACTGCACCGACTGTGATCGCCGGTGAATAATTCCACAGGATTCCAAAGTCAAGGTTCCAGCCGCTTGCCGTGAAATCCTTCGTGAGAATCCGCGCCTGCTCGGTAAAGTACTCCGTATCGGTGATGAGTTGCTCTCTGAACCGTGCGGAAATTCCGACACCGACCGAAGGAGCAATTTTATAACCATACCCGAGCGCATATTGCTCGCGGTAGGTGATCCGTTTTTCAGCAGTCACCCTCGGCCCATCCGGAAATTGCAGCGCACTCGGCACAACGAATTCCATTGAGAGACCGGGTGAATAGCTGCCTGCAATAACATGATGATCGAGAAATCGTTTTGCACTGCCGGTCGTAAAAAGAGAAATCCCCTTCAAAGGGATATCCCTTCTCAGGGTAGCAAATGTCGACGCGGTCACTTCCCAGTCCCTCACAGAATTCAATCCTGCGGGGTTCCATTCGATGCTCGTTATATCATTTGCCAGCGCTGTAAACGCACCAAGCGCGGCACCTCGTGCAGAACTAACCTGTTGTGCACTGACAGACGACCACACGAGTAGCATCATGAGTATTGACCGGCGAACAAAGAACAATGTTTGTTTGGTGGGGAACACGCAACAAATGCGCCGTAATACCAAAATATTGAACTATGTTTAGTTAATAAGGTTTTTTATCTTCTCTGAGAATTTCTCCTCAAAAAGGCTGACCAGCAATTACTTTAACCAAAGAATAATGTTGTGAATTGAAGAGGCCTGAATGAGAACCTTTTCCTCCAGACCGCCATCGACAATCCTCTTCACTTTCCTATTCGACGAGATAAAAGACAGCATATACCGATTATTCGGGCTCTGTTCTAGTGCCTGCAATGCCTTTGATGGAATTGTTATTGAATTTGATCCACTCTGGACCTGAATCTTCATGACCGGTTTGACAACGAGGTGATTGGTCGGGCTGAAAATACTCATCACCACCTGAAATGATTCCCCGATAGCTCCACTCCAACGCACCGTCAAGTTCTCCTTCTTCACGATGACCGAATTTGATTGCGGTTCAGTGACGGTAATATCGGAAGGTGCATCGATTTCCTCAGAGATGGTGACCGTTGAATAGCGGCCTTTTGCCAGAAAAGAATAGTGACCTTGTGGATTGTATATCTTTTTCTGAGCTCCAATCTTATCATGCCCAATGGAGTCGTATGTTCTGCCACTCGAGATTGGTAGAGGAAGAGAAAAATGCACTGTTCTATAGGGCCGGGTGACCGCGGGAAGATTGAATGTATCTTCACCGCGTCTCAATTGCGCAATATCCATCGGCATCCCGTTATAGTCTTTCACCTTCCCTTCATTGACGATGGGTCTGTTTCTCCAATTCATAAATATTCTGGAGAAGGAGAACGTTTCCCTTCCAGTTGATAAATCAGACTTCACCCCATTCACCAATAACAATGCACCATACTCTTTCTCTTCGTTGTAGAGCACACCGGTTGTATCGATTGATGAATCCAATATTGCTAAAGAATCAATCTCAACAATTTGGGATGCCTGGAGGACTTGATCAGGATTGTCGAGTGTCAACTCCACCGGCATCTGTTCCTGACAGCCGACCAGCCACAGGGATGTAACGACAAGAATAATACTCCATTTACGCATAGGTTATCGCTCGCTACCAGTTGTAATATACGAAATTGTGGAGGATTCCAAAACGTTTGAAGTCAACTCAGGAGAGAAAACCAGGAGAGAATTGTCGATTAGCACACCTTGTTCGATTCTTGAAGTCATTGCGAGTACTTACCGCATTTTCAATGAGTTGAGATAAAAAAACTGGCTCCCGCCGTTCCCCGGAACGGGAGCCAGATGGGTACCGAAAGATTTACTGCACTACATACGGTAGCCCCAAAAAACTCGTAGAAACAGGTGCATCAGAAATACATAATGTCTCACGCGTGATCGCATCGACAATTGCATGATAGACGCCAGGTTGAGGACGAGTCCAGACACGATCTTCATACGTGTGAAGGTAGTGTCTCCCCGTTCGATTTTCAGATCGGAATGGCAAAATTCCCCGGTAATTCCACGAACCAAATCCGGAGCGGAGGACCATCATATTCGGTTCCAAACTGCGGGAGTGAAGTTTCACCGTCACATTCACCATCGACTCTGCGTCGACCGTTGCGATGCGAGGATCATTCTGGCCGAAGGGCCATACCTGCTCTTCAACTCCCTTGATGGAAATCTTTTCGCCCGACGAAAGCTCCAGCCTGATTTCATCGATCGACACGTTTTGATCTTCCGTACCTCCCTTGACCACCGAGACAGCGCTGAGTTTCCAATTCTTCGAAGGGTCTTTCGTTTCAGCAATTCGTCTGAAATGCGCTTTCCGCTTGCTAAATTCAGTGAATGGTTTGGAAAGATTCATCATTCGAACACGTGCGCTGACTTGATATGGTGCGCTGCTCCTCAGAATTCCTTTGATGGTTCGCTGTATCGTTGCGATAACGTCGCGATCACCGGTTTCGTCGAACGTGATATTCTTCGAGGCGTTCTGGATTACCCTGCCCCACTTCAAGGGATATCCAAATTCAGAAACCATCTTTACTTCGCCGTCATTCAGAGGCTGAACGTCGCCATTCAGCAGGCTGCTGTTTTCGATGAAGGTTTCCAAATATTTTTTGTCTCGAGGATTCACGTTGAACTTTCATTGAATAATTTCTTGAGAATACTTATCCAACTACTATGCCAGAAGGATTAAGGAAACCAACCCGGAAGCCTGGAAAGGATAACACATTGATTATTAAGGGATTACCATATCCCGGCAGTATTGCTTAAGGAAATGCCGGAGAGCATGAAGTGCCGGAATTCTCACATAGAACTGCCGGAATCACTTTCTCCGGCAGTCAAATCTTGCAGTTTTTACAACATCGACCGCAGATTACACTGATTACGAAGATTATCACAGATTAGCGTAATCGGCTGTCCACAAATCAGTAAGTATCAATCGAAACAGTTTAATCAGTGTACCACAAATCAGTGAGTATCGGTCATCAGTGGTCATCTGTGGTCTTCAGTGGTCCATTGGCGGGAGAGATAGGCCCTGAGGACTTCATCGAGAATGGTGTGATACCGCTGGGGTAGATTCTTATACTTCGATTTCAGCGTAAGTTTCAATTCCTCAAGGGGAAGGTCAATCGGGATTCCCTCTACGACGTTTGCCAGATACTCTGAGAGTTTCTTTCTCACACGGTCATTGGTCTCGGCATCTTCAGATTTGGAGATTGCCCGTACGGTACGTTCATGATCCCAGAGGTTTTCAAAGAAAAACTGGAAACAAAGTCCGCGGAAGTATTCGGCAACCGTTCCGCGGTGCATTCCTCCAAGCTCTTCCGCAGTTTCCGAAATTGAACTCCGGGAGAATTTTTTCACACGGAGGGATTCCAGAATTTGATCGGCAAGATCGACCTGGCCCTTGATCGCATTGGCGATCTGCTCCGGCAGGTCACGCAGTTGAAGTAGTGTCCGTTTCTCCGACCTGGCAAAAATAACTGCCCGTTTGATCGTGCTCTCCAGTTCCCGCACATTCCCCGGCCAGCGATATTGAAGAAACGAATCCATCACCGTTGTAGAAAGCGACAGTCCTGCAGCTTCTCGCCGGACAAAGAATTCAGCAAGGAGGGAGATGTCGGTTTTTCGATCGCGTAATGGGGGGAGTTCGACGCTGAAGACATTGAGGCGATAATAGAGATCCTCCCGGAACCGTTTCGCGTCCATGAGTTCTTTTACATTTTTATTGGTCGCCGCGATAATCCGGGTGTTCACCTTTTTTGTAACGTTCGACCCCACCCGTTCGAACTCTCCATATTGCACCACACGCAGCAGCTTCACCTGAAAGGATTCGCTCGTCTCGGCAATCTCATCAAGAAAAATCGTTCCCCCGTCTGCCGACTCGAATCGTCCCATCTTGTCTTTTATGGCTCCGGTGAATGAGCCTTTCTCGTGGCCGAAGAGCTCGCTTTCAAGCAATGACTCTGTCAACGCACCGCAATTCACTGCAATGAAAGCTTTCTGTTTTCGAGTGCTCAGGTTGTGAATGGCGTGAGCGACCAGTTCCTTCCCAGTCCCGCTTTCTCCAAGAATCAGAACATTCGCATCGCTCGATGAAAGTTTCTGGACGAGTGAGACGATCTCCTTCATCTTGCCGGAAGTGTGATAGATGAGGCCTTCAAACTCCGCCTTTTCATTCTGCTGCTCTACTTCCACCGCATCGTACTTCACAAGGTCGCTCACCTGTGCAGAGAGCGTCTTAATGTCCTGCTTATAGCGGCGAATCTCATCGAGCAGTTCGGTCCCGCGGCCCGATTGATCCGGAGAGGAATGATTGAGAAGTTCTTTTTCGAGCGTTTGCAGCTTCAACTCTCTTGCCCGCAATTCTGATTCGATAGAATTCTTTTCATGTTCGAGCAGTGAGACACGGTCGCGGGCACCGATGAAGTAATACGTAAGACCGCCTATCATCACGAACAGAACGACGAACATCGGTTGGACCATAGGAAGCACAAGCCACGACGTTGCGAAGGCAGTGTGCGACACTGCAAGGTAAATCAGGACAACAATAACACTCCCCAAAAGTGCGGTGATCGTTTTCCAGCGAAGGAGAAGAATGGTACAGAGGGATCCCAGAAGGAGTGTAATTATTGATTCCAGCCAGAGAGGAAATCTCTGCAGGAATGATCCTTGAAGTCCATTATGGACGAATGTCGCATGCAATCCCAGAGAGGGAAATTGTTCGGTGAAGGGGGTGATATAGAATGGAACACCTCTTCCCTTTGCAATTACGCCGACCAGAACTATTTTCCCCTGCAGGATCGAGAGATCAATTGTTGGAGTTAAGCCGTACTTCTGCAGCTCATAGGAGCGCATCACTTCAACACAGCGCAATTTTCGGAAGGAATCCAGAGATCCGGGGATGTTCAACGTAACGGTTCCGGAGTTATCGGGTGAGAGCTTCTTCACACCCTCAGAGGTTCTGATTGAGAGTATACCATCATCAAGAAAGAGATCGGAGCGCTGAGCTCCAAAGTAGATCCGCAGAACCTCTAATGCAAACGATGGGACCGCACCATTCCCATAGCGAAGATAAAGAGGGATCCGGTCAGAGCGTTCTTCTGCGAGGTTCACATGACCGATTCCCGCCGCCCTATGGACCAGTGAGTCGAGCGGTTTGAAGAGTGGGTTTCCCCATCTGCCGCGATCGAGCCCTTTTAAATAGGCCAGGCTCTCCAGTCCATCGGTATTTTTTAATTCCGTATCAGATACTTTTGAAAAATAGCAGGTTAGAACAGTTTTGCCGGATCGTTCAATCGTCGTTTGGAGAAGGTGATCGTACTCTGGAAACTGGAGGTTCGGTTCTCCGAAGAATGTCTCAATCCCAATAGCACGCACATTGTTCTTGGTTAAGACATCGAGCAGCAATGCATAGTACGATCGGGGGAGAGGCCAATTTTTAAGCTTGGCAATATCATCCTCATCGAAATAGAGCAGCACGATATTCGAATCGGCCGGTGCCTGACCACGAAGTTCATACCGCAATCCGGTGATTTCGTTTTCCAGCTTTGAGAAGGGGGAAGAGAGAACAAGCGAGAGCAGTACAATGCCGATCACGACAGCGAAAGCAACGAAATATTTATGATTCATAAATTCTAGAAAGGTTACTGGTGACCCCACCGTGACTCGAACACGGAACCTACAGCTTAGAAGGCTGTTGCTCTGTCCACTTGAGCTATGGGGCCAAACACTGATCTTCAGATCCCGACATCGTTTCACTCGTCGGGATGCTCAAAACAACTTCCACTCGTAAACAACACTCGTGGGTTGTTTTGGCACTTGAGCTATGGGGCCAATGAAATTCTTCCGAAAACAACAAATCCGTGGTTCTAAATACCCGTCTGAAGTCTCGTTTTGCTTGTGGTCTTAAGGATTTCGTAGATTTAATTGTCAATATAAGCGAACAAAGAGAATTAATCAACGAAGGAAAGAGTGAAACAATTTCTCAGATTTACGTCTATTTATAACCGAAATCATTAGTACTATTTTACCTTTAGTATATAATCCTTTTAAACCTTGTATCAGATATCCCTCTTTGCTAACGGATGAAGCGTGTAGTATTACAAAGGGGCCGAAAATAAGTTTAATAGAAAGTCTCATTATGAATCTTTCCAAAGAAATGGCAAACTCTTCCTTGTTTCTTTTGAAGCAAATAGCTTATCGTCACCATCCCAAACTAGCCGAACATTCCTGTCCTTCTCAAGGAAGTGCCCCATCTATGTTAGATCTTGAGGAAGTTTAGTCTCAACTACTAGTACAAGCACAGCATCAGGTGTGTTTTGTAGATAACGATACTCATACAGTTGGCTAATGCCAGTGCGGACTTGCAAACGAACATTATCAATGGTTGTAGATTTCATTTCAAACAAGTAAGGAACATTCTCTACTCTAGCTGCAAGGTCTATGAGTTGATTACAACGTGGTAGGATACCCATCTTTCTTATTCGATTAGCTACCAGGTTTACTAGCTTCCTATGTTGGTTGCTCGCGCGTTCCATCGCGGCATCGTTTCTCATAATGGAAATATAATTTTGAGCTTTACTTGCTCGCATTGCAACCTCTCTGTACTCCTTCAAAGAACCGCTTTTTGGAAAAAGTGGCTCTTCATTCACATCGTACTCTACAGGCTCGATCAAACTACCAAAGTCTTCTGTAATAAGATAGCGCGGACCTCGTTTTTCAATTAGGTTAAGAGAACCAAGCCAACTCACAACAGTGCTGACACGCCGATCCATCATAGATTCACCAACTGGTTGTGTCACTTCAGAAATAAAGCCTTCAAGTATCTCTTTTGTTACACCTCGAGGATGTAACTCAAAAAATGGAACGACTCGTCTGAAAAGTCTTGAGTTGATTACAATCTCTTTAAGCATCTTGTTCTGTACAGCAGGGACAGCTGCTAGAAATCTTCTACCGAGGTCCGTCATTTCAGCATGATTGCGTGAATTAGAAATCAATCCAAGTGTTTCAGCTGCCAATCGATAATATCGCCCTTGACGGTCGACCTCTTTGTAGAGCCACTTAAGTAAATAGGGAAGTATGTTGCAGTGTGGTGAAACTAAGGAAGGGCTAATTCTTCTTTCCAAAACTCTTCAGTGACGTTCAGGAAACGAACACCAATCATGGGATCTTCGGGAAATGTCTGACCGCAGCCGCATTCATATTCTAAGTAAACAACTATTCCTTCCCCCTCAAGGAATCTTTCATCTCCTGTTTCATCTACAATCGAAACAACGCGAACACGCTGCCCGATTCGGAACGGAGCACCAAAAACATCTTTGGTTATACCAATTGAAGTGTCTCCTGTAGACATGGGAAGGCTACGTCCAACTTTGTTCCAAGGCTTTGCTTTCACTCGCCTTTGAGTGGAGGTCTGACACTAATTCATAGCTCGAGAACTTGATTCTGCTATATATGCTTTTGAAAACTGATTGACCGGTTTTTGAATCAAATTCTCTCTTGCGGACGGAGAGAGAAACTATTCTAAATACAGAAAAGAACGCCTTGAAGTTTGTAAACTTCAACAAGGAGTTATTGATGTCCGTGGTGTTCTCAACTTCGATGAATTCCGATGGCATCTTGTTGTCGTCAAACCAGATCACGTCAACGGTTCGTGCTCGACGAACAATGTCTTCGTAAGTAAAGGGATAGATCTCATCTACCGTGGTCAGCTCTCCTAGACGTTTGCCAAGAAAAAACTTGTTTCTATCCTGAGCGGGAACAAATGTGGCTTGGTTTCGAAGATTGCCCAACTCCACAAGCAATCCTTGATAGTAAGTATGGTCGCTTTCCGGTTTCGGTTTTCCACGTAGATCAGACGGCAGTATGTCTTTTGCTTCATGGAGTGCCCAAAGTCCTGGTCGAATCCTAAAGAAGTATTCTGTATTTTGAACAATTCTGTTTATTGATTTGAACGGAGTTTTGGTTTCCCACTTGACATCGGCGATCTTCAAAACTTCCTTGTACAGGTAACCCAATGTGGCATAGCCACCATTAGCCCTCATCACATCGATCACAACTTCACGTTGGTTCATATTTGAAAACCTTTGGCAGAAAGAAATACTACTTGATTGTTTGGCTTGAGAGCCCGAACCTCGTAATAGAACTTCTCATCATTCACATATCGTCCAAGTTCACGAATCAACGCATCGACATTATCGCGGACTGCTTTGTAAGCATTTATCAACTCTTCGTTGGAATCACTCAAAACAGCCTCGGGTGGCCGCAAATGGAAAAAAAGCGCACCCGCGCCAACAAATGGTTCAATGTATCGGCGATACGTTCCCGGGATATGGCCCATCAACTCAGGCAGAAGTTGTTTCTTTCCCCCCGCCCACTTCAAGAAGAGGCCACCTTTCACAAGGATTTGCTTAGATGCTTCCACGGGTGAATAGCTCAAAGGAATTTGAGGTTTTACTACATCAGGTGTAGTCTCAATTTTATTGGAATACTTGTAGTGTGATCTCATCATGATTCAAATACGGTTACAATAATATAATTGAAATCACCTGATCAAACAAGTCAGTTAATATGCAAGCAACGGGAAGCTCCGACCCTCTACCACTTGAGTTCATTTCTGTGTACAATAGAATTGTCCATGCCCTCTCAACCTATGGGAGATGCTGCCATGAAAATAGAATGCCCTCGCTGTCAAAAAATCCTGCCGGACGGCTTTTATGATCCCGATCGGACAACCATTCTTTGCCCCCATTGCGATTACACGTTTTTCTTTACCACCAGCGTCGATGTCGACGCTCTGAAAGACTACGAAGGGACATCTCCGCCTGATGGAATCAGCATCCAACGTTCACCTTCTGAATTTATCCTCACGGCGTCAGCGCGACCCAAGTCGCTCGGACTTTTCTTGGTATCTCATATCGCATTAATAATCATTGCCGTGGTGTTTTATGACAAATACATGCCGGAAACCGATTTGACGGATTCAAGCTGGTGGCTCTCTTTACTATCGTATGTATCCCTTTTATCTGGAACCTCCTTCTATGTTCTCTTCCGTTTCTGGGGTACCTATGTATTCACCATTAAGCAGAATATGGCTGTACTGCGTCGGAAGCTGGGATGGTTTGGATACTCAGAAGAATTCCATTGGAGCAGCATTTCTGCAGTGTCAGAAGTATGGGGATATGATAAGGAATCGAAAGATTCAGATAACATTGTCCATTCTATCATGCTGAAAGGAAGAAAAACAATAACGTTTGGAGATTCTCTTACCGAGGCTCAACGGGCATACATCATTATCACATTGCGAAAAATGTTGATACACCAACCTTCCAAAGCTCCTCCCAAACGCTGATACTATTTCTCGTAAAACTCTTTCCACACAGCGGCACGCTGGAAGTTATCTTCTCTCCCTCGTATATTGCTCCTGTCATTGAGTAAATGAATTTTTGTGAGGTACTAATGTGTCTCTTGCTCTTGTGGTTGCTGTTTCAGTCTCTCCAGAGTACACCAATTCAGGATCGGTCATACTATCCATTCCAAATCGTTCAAGGCGGCATCATCAGAACAGATCAATCACAGAAACAAATCAATCTTGTCTTCACAGGACATGAGTTTGCCGATGGCGGCGAACATATCCGATCAGTCCTCGCTGCTCATGCTATAAAGGCATCGTTCTTCCTTACTGGAGACTTCTATCGAAATACCCGGTTCTCCAAACTGATTCAACTCCTGAAAACCGATGGCCATTACCTTGGCGCTCATTCCGATAAGCATTTACTTTATGCCTCATGGGAAAAGAGAGATTCCCTGCTTGTAACCAAGAGACAGTTTACAGAAGATCTTCTGGGCAACTATAACGCAATGAAGAAGTTTGGAATCACAAAGAATGACGCTCCATACTTTCTTCCCCCTTATGAGTGGTATAATGATTCGATCAGTGCCTGGACTCTTCAAATGGGATTCACGCTCGTAAACTTCACACCCGGTACATATTCCAATGCCGATTGGACACATCCTGCACTTAACAAACAATATCTGAGTTCTGATATGATTCTCACACGAATTTTACGATATGAGAAAACTCACCTTCACGGCTTAAACGGATTCATTCTCCTGCTGCATATCGGCACCGACCCGCGCCGGACAGACAAATTCTATTATAGTCTCGACACCCTGCTGACTGAACTGAAGAAGCAGGAGTACCGATTCACTCTCTTTCAACAAACGATCCCGGGAAAAGAATGACTCTCCCTTCACAAAAAATTCGATATGGCATCATCGGCTTCGGCCTGTTCGCCGAACGCGCAATTGCGCCAGCAATCCAGCAATCAAAGAATGCAGAACTCCGCGCTATTCAAAAACGATCACTCAGTGTTTGTCGTGAGAAAGCGGAACAGTATCATATTCCACTTTCCTTTTCGTCTGTTGCAGAGATGGTGAAGCATCCCGACATCGATGCTGTGTTTATTGTCTCCGCAAACTCTGCCCACGCACATGGGACCATCCTTGCCGCTGAAGCAGGGAAACATGTGTTGGTTGAAAAACCGATGGCTATGAATGTTCGCGAAGCTGAACAGATGATCGATGCCTGTTCTCGCAACGGTGTACAGTTGATGATCGGGCATATGATTCGCTTTTCTCCGCTCATTCTTCGAATGAAGGAAATAGTTCATTCCGGTATGATTGGCAACATCACTTTTGCACGATCGGATTTTTTCTACGACGGACGGTTGACGAAACGTCAATGGTTACAGAACAGAGCGGTAGCCGGTGGAGGACCCGTCTTCGATATTGGTGTTCATTGCCTCGATACACTGCGATTCATCCTGAATGACAACGTCACCTCCTGCAAGGCACATCTTTCACCTCCACCGACAAATCGAGAGACAGAACTCACTGCCGGTATCACAATGCAATTTTTAGGCGGCACCGTGGGATCAATTTATTGTTCATATGATGTGCCATCACGACGGTCGTTCATTGAATTGATCGGCACCGAAGGCATTCTCTCGGCAAATGATTTTACACTTGGCGACCGGACAGGCACACTCTCCATCGGGCTTCGTCAGCCTCCCGCAGAGTATATTGTCAGGACCGAAAAGATCGCTATTCCAAACCTCTACGTTGAGGAGGTAGAACGATTCTCAAAATCAATTATCGAGAAAACCGATAGTCCCATCCCCGGATCAGAAGGGCTCGAGAACCAGCGAATCCTGAAGACAATTTTTAGCGGAGACGTAGCCGCCCAATAAGTTCTCCACGGATGACACACCGAGATACACAGATAATGTTTTATTGCAATTCCTCGGCCACAGAGGATTACAGCACAGAGAGAAAAGAGAATTACTAGATGTCTATATGCATGGGCATACTTGAATTGAAGAATAAACCTCTGTGTTCTCAGCGGCTCTGTGGCAATATCTTGGATACGCTTAGCAGTTCCGTAGAGATCGATAAATTTATTTTCTCCATCATGTAACAAAGAGTGCCAATGGCTCGTAGGTTGTAGGTAACTATGGGGGCATTCGATCATGCATAAACGACTCTATCTCTCGAAAAAAGACAAAGTAATTGCAGGTGTTGCCGGTGGTTTGGGTGAATACCTCGACGTCGATCCCGTGTTTATCCGGATCATTTTCGTCGTTGCACTCTTCGCCGGCGGTTTTGGCTTGCTTGCCTATATCGTTGCCTGGATTATTTTACCCGAGCGGCCAAATGGTGTCAATGCAGCTTCTGCTCCGCAGAGCGAGCCGCAGCCCGGTCAATCAATCCCTGCCAGCCCGCCTCCGCCTCCCCCCCAACCCGCACAACAAGGCCGCGGAGGACTTATCTTCGGAAGCATACTTGTCGTTCTAGGTTTGCTTTTCCTTGCAGAGAATTTCATTGAGAACTTTCACTTTGGCGATTGGTGGCCGCTTATTCTCGTAGCAATGGGTGCAGGTCTCTTGTACAAAGCTTTTCGACCTTCACAATCATAATGAGGTGACTATGAAACTCAGCACACTGTTTTGGGGAGTACTTTTTGTTGCGATTGGAGTGCTCTTCTTACTCGATAATCTCGATATTCTCTATTTCGACTGGGCCGTTATCCTTAAGCTCTGGCCTTTACTGCTTGTGCTCTGGGGAGCGATGCTTATTATTGGGAAGGAAAAGCCGAAGTGGTATGTGGTTGTCCTGGTAATTTTCTTTGCTCTCTTCGCTCTTGCGGGTACGGTATTGTATGAGATCACAAATTTCAGAGAGGACTTCGCCTCTCACGATGCTACCACACAGACCTTCACTTCACAATTTGGCTCTGATATTGACCATGGCAAATTTTCACTGCGCTCCGGAGCCGGGAAATTCATTCTTGAAGATACCACCGATCAGATGATCAACGCCGTCACGGAGACAAGCTTTGGGGAATACCGATTCGATGAGGAACGAGATGGCCGGTCTGTGAATCTTGACCTTTCCCTGGAAGGGAGAGAGCGTGGATGGGTATTCCGAAAATGGTCTAACCGAGTGAATGTAAAACTGAATCCTTCGCCGGTCTGGGCTTTTGATCTTGAGGTCGGAGCCTCCAGCATCAATTTCGACCTGCGGCCGTTTGAGGTTGAAGATATAAAAATCGATTGCGGTGCCTCGTCCCTCAACCTGCAGTTAGGCGATCGAGCGAAACAAACCAATGTCCAAATCCATGGCGGTGCTTCTTCTCTCGATATCACCGTCCCACGCTCCGTTGGTTGTGAGGTGCGGGCGAACACAGCACTCACCAGCAAACGGCTGCAGGATTTTGAGAAAATCCATGGGAATCTCTTTCAGACAGAAAACTTCGAGGATGCCAAGAAGAAAATCTATATAGAAATAGAAACTGGTGTTTCGAAAATTCGAATCCGGAGAGAAGGGTAAGATCGTACTATAGCAGTCAATCAACGAACGCTCCATGCCAGCGAGGATGGAGCGTTTTTTTATTCCTGCTCAAGCAATTCTGCAGCCCGATTAAAGACTTCCTGAGGAGAAATTTCAATCATACATCGAAAGTGCTTTTCTGGGCACACCATTCGCCCCACATGGGAGCATGGGCGGCAGTATAATCCTTCATGCTGAATCACGACGCTGCCGGAAGAGTACGGAAAAAATCCGAACTCCTCCACCGTTGATCCGAAAATTGCAAGAACCTTTTTCTGCCTGGCAACGGCGACATGCATCAATCCTGAATCATTCGTAACAAGAAGGTCGCAATACTCCATGGCCGCTGCAGTTTCCAGCAAGTTCAAACTCCCTCCGAAGGAGAAGGCACGGTTCGCATCGGTCTTCCTGTTAATCTTATCGACAATCGATGATGTGAGCTGAGCATCATCTGGACCGCCGAAGAGAAGTATCTTGGCATCCTGTTTCATTGCAAGTTGAGAACCGAGCTCAATGAACCGTTCCACCGGCCAGCGTTTGGTATAATGCCTCGCACCCGGGCAAAGCCCTACGACTTTTTCATATTGATTGAGACGAAGCCGCCCAACGCTCGCCGAGACTCCAAACGCTGCTTCATCCGGAATATGAATCTCCAATCCCTTACCATCGTTCGTCACGCCAAGGTCCTTGACCGGTTCGATATAGCGATCGGCAACAGGCACTACTTCACCGTAAAGATTTTTTTTCATCATCAATAAAATCGATCGCTGCATCACCCGTTTGTTGATCACAGCAATTTTCTTCACGCCCCGGATACTTCTCAAATAGCGGCTCCGCAAGCTGTCATGGATATCAATAATCAGATCGTATCCTTCAGCCCTGATCTTGGCCTTCAATGCTTTCAATCCCTCAAATCCTTTCGAGGGTTCGAACTCATAGGTGTAATTCAAATTGGGATTGGTTTTGACCAAGTCTGCAAATTCTTTCTTTGTAACAAAATCAATCTGACTCGACGGGTACTGCTTCCTCAACACACGGAGAAGCGGTGAGGCCAGAATAACATCGCCGATGGAACTGAACCGGATAACGAGTGTTTTATTGATTGAGACCATGCTGAAGAAAAGTAGTGTTAAAATGACGCAGATTCAACGGTTGGTGTCGAGTCTTAGAGATATCTTGAAGAACAAATCCGTCCCATATATTCAAAATGGCTGCAATGAAACGTTTTAGACCTGGAGACTTATTCAAGCTATTGGTGAGTCGAGACACAAGTTCAATGTAGATTACCTCCGCAATTGTCGTGGAAAGCATAGTGCCCGCCTTTAATCCGCAGTACCGATCTCCAGGATCATCCGCACGATTTTCGTAACACCACTTGGAATTCAGGCATAAGACTTATACATTTTATCAGATCTCTTCGTTGAACCTCTTCGATTGAAAAATCAAACAGGTGCAAGTACATATGACCGAGACCAGATGTGATCAACCTTGGGTGGGCGTACGACTGTTCTCCACCCTCCTGCTGTTTCAACTCATCGTTCCAACTTTTCTTTCAGCACAACTTGATAAACTTAACGACTCCTGGCGATGGAGTCACTTTACTACACAAACGAGGCTGCCTTCAAACCGGATCATTGCAATCGAAGAGACAGAAGACAGTACGATTTGGGCGGCTACAACAAGGGGAATAGCATGGTATGATGATTATCTGTGGCAGCATATCGGAATAGATCAGGGCTTACCCGATTCTATTCCAAAATTTCTTGTGAAGGTCGGGAGAGATAAAATCGGTGTTCTTTACGACAACGGTGTGTACATCGGAAACAAAAAAGGATTTTCCCCTTACACAGACTCCACCACGATGATGGATAGTATTAATACCTTTTCCAGCTTTGATGAAAACGATTATCTCGTTATGCGGGATATTAATCTCTATCGAGTAACCAATCGAGTCTTCAAGAAAATCAATACACCTGCTCAGTGCGTTCGCCACGTCCACTCGGTAGCAATTATTCCACATACCAATCAATTTTTACTGAATACTGTAAAAGGTATCTACCGTTTTGATGGAGAGCAATGGCATCTTCAGATACCAGTCACGATTTGGGATATTGCATCGTTCCATTTTCGAACAACAGCAAGAGGCGATGGCATCATTGCCGCTATCAATACGATGGGGTATGAGAGCTTATGGGAAATAAAAAATTGGAACACGCTATCAAAAATCCAGACTGGAATTACTGCTCAGGCCCGGTCGTTAGACATTTCTTCTACAGGAAACATCATCGTTGCATACGAGACTGGAGTTGTGCGCATTAGGCAAGAGGGGCTTTGGCAACAAGTATCCGCACTTCCACCCGAATTAATGGCGATTCGCAGTCTCAAATTTGCTCATAACGACGACCTCTGGGTTGGTACAGAAGATGGATTGTTTCTCTTCCATGCTTCTTCCTCACGCTGGAAGAATTTCAGTTTACCGGCTCCTAACAGAAAAAATCATGTACATGAAGTATTTAAAGCATCGGATGGAGCAGCATGGCTGGGGACACGTGATGGACTCATCGTACGTGATCAACAGGGAAATCAACGGTTCATCAACTCCATTAATGGCATAGCACTTAATACTGTTACCGCTATCAATCAGGATCGTCAGGGCAATATCTGGGTAGGCAGCGGCGCCACTTTTACAGGAACGTATAAGTGGGATGGAAGGACTTGGACGCACCACACGATTCAGGATACGCCGACAAATGTGTATGTCCATAAAATTAGAAAAGGTCGTGATGGGAGTCTCTGGTTTCTCTGCCTTGGTGCTGAGTATAATGATTCCATACAGCCCGGTGCATATCATTACCAAAATGAACAATTTATTCATTGGGGAATGGACAAAGATCGTTCTTTGGGAAGAGTGTACAGCTTCGCAGAAGATAGTTCAGGCGGCCTTTGGTTCGGCAGCAATAGTGGAATAACCCGCTTGCGCGATGGAACATGGAAAAATTGGAACGATGCCGCTGGGTTAAAGGTAACTCGTACCTATGCTATAGTCGCTGATGATTCGGGTCGAATATGGTTTTCCGATGAGAAATCCGGCCTCGGCTACATAGACAAAAAGGATCAGCCGCAATATTACGATGAATCCGATGGCTTATTAAGCAAGGAAGTGCGGGATATTCAAGTGGACGCATCTGGTCGATTATGGCTCTCGACGAAATTAGGATTAAGTCTTTATGATCATGGTACCTGGTCATCGTTCGGCACAAAATCCGGCCTCGGCACATTATGCCTTTGGGAAAACCTTCCATTGAAAGATAGCGTACTGGTTGGGAGTGATGGCGGCGGGCTCAACATTCTCAACCTGGCCGAAGCATCAAAGGCCCCTCGCATCGAGCGTAATGGGCAGCCAACCATTCATAACAATCTGGCGTTGATCCGGTGGGAGGTCTATTCATACCGCGGTGAACAGGATCAGAATGATATCGAAATACGATATCATCTCGATGACTCAATCTGGTCCGACTGGACAACACTGCGGGAATGGAAGGGGGACACTCTTAGTGCCGGTGACCATGTTTTTCATCTTGAAGCAAAGAGCCTGTTTGGAAAAATTACTCCTGAGGAATGCCTGATCCTGTTTTCGATCGAGCCGCCGTTTTACCTCCGAATGCAATTTTTGTTTCCCGTTGCAACGCTGTCAGGAATGTTGGCGTTTTTCGTTGTTGCTTACAACCGCCGGAGACGATCCCATGGCAGGGAATTACGAACCAGCGACGAGCGATTCCAGCTCGTCTCACGTGCAACGAATGATACAATCTATGATGCTGACCTTCTGTTAAAGAAGGTTTGGTTTAATATCGGGCTGCAAACGACCTATGGGTATACTGAAGCGTTGCAGAAGCTCGATCTTTCCTGGTGGAGAAGTCGGATTCACCCCGATGATCTGAAAAAAACACAAGAAGCGCTTGAGACGACAATACATGAGCATGGGGCATTCATCCAGCAAGAGTACCGTTTCATGCGTGCCGACGGCCAATATGCTTTTGTCCTCGATCGTAGCTATATCATCTACCATGGGGGAATAGCGGCCCGTTGGATTGGCTCAATTATGGATATTTCCGACAGGAAAAAAGCCGAAGAGACATTGGAAAAGGAACGTCTATTACTCAGAACTCTCGTTGAAGCGCTGCCGGATGAATTTGCATTAAAAGATGTCGAAGGTAAGTTTCTTATTGTTAATAAAGAAACTGTCCGTGCGCTCAACAAGGAACGCCCTGAAGAGGTTCTCGGGAAAACAGATCAGGATTTCGTACGTTCTCCTCTTGCTGAGAGCCAGGCAGAGGATGAGAATACTATTCTTGAAACTGGGCGGCCGATGATAAACCGCGAAATGACCAAGATGGATCCATCTACCGGGGAGCTCCTGCGTTGTCTTCTCAGCACAAAGGTTCCATTCCTTGATCCTTCTGGAAAGACCATCGGGTTGATCATCATTAATCGCGATATCACAAGCCGGAAACAAATTGAAAATCAAGTTGAACAACAAATCGACCAACTCCAGTCACTTTACCAGCTAGCCGATACGGTCAACAGGGCACAACAAGTGGAAATTATCTGGGGGGCTGCATTCGATACGTTAAAGCGAATTTTAAAAACCAATCGCTCTATGATTCTTCTTGCTGGTTTAAATGATCAGGTATCATCGGTATCGGGCCAGGGCATTTCAGAATTGTTGAAGAATTGTTTCTTCCGGTGGATCCAGCAGCACCCAGGCTGGTCTGTGCCACAACTGCGGTTGGTAGAAGATATCGAATTGGAGGAATCCCTTAACGAGATTGCATCCTCACTGAGAGCGGAACAAATTCGTTCTATCGGAGTGATCCCCCTTGAACATCAGGGAAAATATTTCGGTACACTTATGATATTCTATGATACTCCGCATCATTTTATTCGGGACGAGATTCAACTTGTGCAGGCGGTATCGTATCATGTCGGATTCGCTCTTGAACGCCGTCGGGCCGAGGCTGAGCGCGATCACTTGCTCACTCAATTGAAGCATTCCCACGAACAATTGCGCTCTGTTTCCCGGCAATTGCTGGAAGTGCAGGAAAGCGAGCGGCGTGTAATTTCACGGGAGCTCCATGATCAGATAGGGCAGGCACTAACGGCATTGAAATTGAACCTTCAAATGTTCCAGCGCGAGTTTACAGATTCTGAGAGGGCCGTTCCGCTCGACGAAAGTATTACTCTCGTTGAGAAAGTGTTGGAGCAAGTCAGAACACTTTCATTAAACCTCCACCCATCTATTCTGCATGATCTCGGTTTGGCACCAGCCCTTCGATGGTATGTCGATCAAAATCTGATTAAGCATGGAGTTGCGACACATCTCAATCTTCAGTTTGAAGAACAGAAAATGCCGGAAGATATCAAGATGATCTGTTTTCGTGTATTACAGGAAGCGACAACGAATATCATGCGTCACGCCCAGGCAGGAAATGTCTGGTTGAGGCTCCAGCAGATTGATCGGGGATTTATCTTCAGAGTGCATGATGATGGAAGAGGTTTTAATGTCCCCAGAGCACGCGCCGACGCGCTCGCCGGAAAGAGTCTCGGATTACTGAGCATGCAGGAACGAGTAGAACTTGTAGGTGGAGATTTCCAAATAACATCATCCGAATCCGATGGGACAACCATCCAGGCAGAATTTCCACTTCAATTCATTCCTGAGAGAGAGGATTACCGTGAATAATACCGCAACAGAACAACAAACACGCATTGTCCTTGTCGATGATCATATCCTTGTCCGTGCAGGAATCCGGTCTCTCCTCGAGCAATTGCCCAATATCATCGTGGTCGGTGAAGCGAATGACGGCCGGGAGGCAATTCGTATTATCCGGGAAAACAATCCCGATATTGTTTTAATGGATATTGCTATGACCGGCTTGAACGGCCTCCAGGCATTGGAGTATATCAACCAGCAATTTCCCTCAGTGCAGGTCCTTATTCTCTCCATGCATGCGAATGAAGAGTATGTGCTGAAAGCCCTACGATACGGTGCCTCCGGCTACCTTCTCAAAGAATCAGCGGTGAATGAATTAGAACTTGCACTGACAGCCATCAAGAGAGGGAATAAGTATCTCAGTCCTCCAATTTCACGCCAGGTCATCGATCAGTACACAAAAAGACTTGTTGATGTGGAAGAGTCCCCCCAGCCTCCCGTCAATCCGCTCGATCAACTTACTCTTCGTCAGCGCGAAGTACTCCAATTAATCGCAGAAGGTAAATCCACCAAGGAAATTGCCACTGCGTTGAATCTCGGAGTGAAGACCGTTGAGACTCACCGTACAGAATTGATGAGGAAGCTCAACATTCATGACGTGACAGGATTAGTGCGTTTTGCCATTCAGGTCGGCCTTATTTCGGCTGGATGAAAGCCGCAGCGTTTATTGCGTATATATCAACGAATATAATTGTTGTTAGAGAATAGTAAGTCGATTTCTTCCTCTTTTTGTCTTCATCTCAGGTGTTTTTCTTTCATTTTTCAGGTGTTTACCTGATACCCAACGCCTCCATTTTTGCCTACCTTAAATTTGTTGTATCACACTCATGGGGCGGTTCTAACTCAATATAATTATTGGACTCTATGATTTTTCAACGCAATATTTCTCGACCAGCGACAGGCAACTCTTCTCCCGCCTCTTTGGTACCGATCAGAGTGCTATTGATAGATGACAATTCTGATTTCCTTTCAACCGCTTCACGGTTTCTGAGGACTCAGGCCGAAAAGGAAATCGAAGTGATCGGGAGCTCTTCATCGGCAGAAGAGGGGATTGCGTTGACAAGCTTGCTTGATCCCGATGTTGTTATCATGGATTACGGTATGCCTGGCATGAACGGATTTGAAGCAACACAACAAATTAAGTCATTGCCAAAGCCACCACATGTCATCCTTTTGACGTTGTTCGATTCTCCAGAGTACCGTGAAAAGGCTCTTCATGCAGGCGCTGACGCGTTTCTGAGTAAGTCTGAATTCGGTGATATGCTCATTTCACTTATTTACCGGGTCTCTTTACACCCACCATCATAGCCCAACACCCTCTTCTCGAAAGGGTGGATCAGCTTCAGGGAGGGAAAGTCCAGCAACAGGTTTGTTTCTGTGCTTTCGCTGATTCACCCTTCTCGTTTTTTACGACTCCATAGAGATGCACGTTTGCCTCTGTTTGTTCACCCTCATCATGAGTGGCGAGCTATCGGTATCAATGATCTTTACTTTCCCTCTCGCGAAGATTCAGAATCCTTTCATTCCCCAAGACATCAGTCAGAGAATTTTGAATTCTTGAATCTGACAATAATTTTGCGCACTTTTCGATGGTCAGACACGCTTTAATGCCCATCCCACTCATTCAACTTCGGGCTGGGCTTTTTTGATTTTGGGGAGAGGTCATTAACACCTATGATTCTGATTTTTCCATCGATAGAAATTAAGGAAGGACAGAGCGTTCAATTTGTCCAGGGTGAGTCCGGCTGCGAACGGATATATTCCGTCGATCCCATTCAGCTCGCAGTCCTCTGGCGCGGAGAGAATGCAAAAGTACTCTACGTTATTGACCTCGATGGCGTCGTCTCCGGAACCTTGAAAAATCGGCACCTCATCGAGTTGATGGTGAAGACGGTTGATATTCCGATTCAGGTCAGCGGCGGCTTACATGATTATCATACCATTGCCTCGTTATTTGAAGCAGATGTATATCGCGTTGTCCTCGGCTCGGCGGCGTTCCATACACCCGAATTGGTGCAGAAAATCATTCGTGATTTCGGTGCACGAAAAATCGCAGTGGCGATTGAAGCACGGGCTGGGAAATTGCGAACAGATGGTGGAACGGTGGAACATGATCAATCACCCATCCGGTTTGCAAAACAAATGAAAGATATGGGTGTATGTCGTTTCATCTATTCGGAATATTCCGAAGATGGACAGAAGAAGATCCTGAATCTACACTCTCTTCAGGAGTTTGCCGTACAAACGAACGTACGGGTGACCACACAGGGAGGAGTGAACAGTTACCAGGATTTGATCTCCCTGCAGGCACTCGAACGATTCGGTGTCGATTCTGTTATTATTGGAAAAGCTCTCTACGAAAATAATTTCCCGTGTCAACGGCTCTGGCGAATTAATGAAAACGACCTGCAGGACCTCAGTCCTACACGACGATGGTGAGCACACACTTCCAACTCATCTGAACTAAACAGGATAACTTTTTCTCATCGAAATCAATTATGAAAATATCAGTTCTCGGACATTACGCAAAAGATTTTTTCCACACCCAACCAGACGGTGAACAGGAAAGCGTCATCGAACACCCGGGTGGTATTCTCTATAGTGTACTAACCCTTGCCAACCTGATTTCGGAGAAAGATACTCTCATTCCAATCTTCGGCGTAACGAACTCGGAATACGACGGAGTCATCGAACGGTTGAAGCCGTTCACCAACATCGAGACGAAAGGGATTTTCACCTACAAGGGAGCGGTGAACCAGGTTCATTATTTTGGGGAGTACGGATCGCATGTAGAATGCTCCAAGGAAATCGCACCCCCCATCCCCTTCTCAAAAATCAAGCAATTCGTTGATGTGGATGGAATACTGCTCAATATGGTCTCCGGATTCGATATCACGCTGGAGACGCTCGATCAAATCCGGATTCAGGCACGCGACCTGAAGGTTCATCTGCACTTTGATTTTCACTCGCTGACTCTCGGTATCGATCAGGAACAAAAAAGATTTCGCCGGCCGCTTTCCGAATGGCGGCGTTGGTGTTTTATGATGAACTCTATCCAGCTCAGCGATACCGAGGCCTCGGAATTGACTCTTGAACAATATAATGAAGAGAGCCTCATCAACCAGACGATGACATTGATGGTCAATGCTCTGGTTATCACTCGAGGCAAACGGGGAGCAACACTCATTCACCAGGAGCATAAGAAGCTCTTCCGGCACGACATAGAAGGAATCGAATCAGAGTCTCTCCTTTCCACCTTGGGGTGCGGCGACGTTTTCGGAGCGGCGTTTCTGTATAAATATTTAAAAACTCAAGATTGGCCCGCCGCAGTACTCTATGCCAACCAGGCCGCTTCAATTAAAACAAGTTTTTTCGGGACTGATGGGCTCCAGGGATTGCGTAAAAAAATGGAAGCGGACAACGGCGCTCCTTCTCAAAAATAATCACCAGGTCTGAGAGCTGCATGATCGTTATGAAATTCGGCGGCACGTCGGTAGAAGATGCCCGTGCCTTGAACAATGTCATTCAAATCGTCGCGCAAGCACAATCCCGCCGGCCAGTTGTAGTCCTCTCTGCCATCGCGGGAGCTACGAATACCTTAATACATTCTGCACAGCTTGCAGTACAGGGCCAAACAGGTGAATCTCGCTCTCTGTTGAACAATCTCCTGGAGCGGCACGTCTCTATTATCGATAGCCTCATCGATCAACGATCGGCTGTTCAGGAACTGATCTTTGAAATACGCCGCAGATTTGAAGAGTTGAAAAATCTCTGTCAGGGCATTTCGATTCTCGGCGAGCTTACACCGCGATCGCTCGACGCCATTGCTTCGGTCGGTGAGCGGCTTTCCTCTTCCATTGTCGCCCGTGCCATGGCGGAGAGGGCGATACCCGTCGAACTGATCGATGCCCGTTCGTTCATTATCACGGATTCTGTTTTTACTGCAGCCACTCCGCTCTACGAGATTGTTAATGAAAAGGCAAAGTTAATTCTCGAACCACCGATCAGCGCCGGAAAGATCGTCGTGACCCAGGGATTTATCGGTTCAACATCCACCGGGATCACCTCGACACTCGGCCGAGGCGGCTCCGATTATTCAGCGGCAATAATCGGTTCTGCACTTGAGGCGGAAGAAATCCAGATCTGGACGGATGTGGATGGGGTGCTCACTGCCGATCCTCGCATGGTTCCATCCTCCAAAAAGTTGAAGATTATCTCATTTCGCGAGGCCTCCGAGCTTGCTTACTTCGGAGCAAAGGTGCTTCATCCCAGCACAATTCTGCCGGCGGTAAAAAAGAATATCCCGGTTATTGTTCTGAACTCCAAACGTCCTCATTCGACAGGAACCCGGATTGTGGCAACTCCGCAGAAAACGAATGCCGTCGTAAAGTCGATTGCCTCGAAGCGGGGAATCACCATTATTAATATTCAGTCAACCCGGATGCTGATGGCGTATGGTTTTCTCGAATCGATCTTTTCAATTTTTAGCAACCATAAAACCCCGGTCGATCTTGTGAGCACATCCGAGGTTGCTGTTTCCCTGACAATCGATAACACAGCAAACCTCGAGTTGATCGTTCGAGACCTTGAACAGTTTGCCGAAGTCACCGTCTACACCAACAAAGCGATCGTGTGCATCGTCGGCGAACAGATGCATTCAACCGCGGGTGTCGCCGACCGAGTATTCCGGGCTCTCGCGAATATTAATATCATGATGATTTCGCAGGGGGCATCGGAAATCAATATGAGCCTCGTTCTCGATGAGACTCATGTCGCCGAGGCGGTTAACCTCCTCCATAAGGAATTTTTTGAGCCCATCCCGGCACTCGATCTTTTTGAGGAAATTGTTTAAGCAACCCTGAAAGTGTACTTACTATGAACCAAGCACATAACCCAACTGCCCCTCCTCTCTGCCTTGCACTGATCGGTTACGGCAAAATGGGAAAAGAGATCGAACGATTGGCTCTTGAACGGGGTATCCCGATCGTTGGGAGGTACGATATCGATTCACCCAAACCAACCGCCGATGAATTGAAGCAAATTACGGTTGGAATTCACTATGCTACTCCACAGACTGTCGTACCTCATATTGAAGAGTGGAGTTCGTATGGACAGAACCTTGTCATCGGCACTACCGGATGGCACGAACACATCGAGCGAGTTCGTTCCATTGTGGAAGAACGTCAGATTGGACTTGTTTACGCATCCAATTTTTCCATTGGCGTGAATATTCTTCTCCATCTCATTCGCTCGGCCGGCAAACTTTTCAATCGATTCCCGGAGTATGATGTGTCTCTCGAAGAAATCCATCATCGGGAAAAATTGGATAGTCCCAGTGGAACTGCCCTTTCCCTCGCGAAGGTTATACTGGAGACCGTTGAACGGAAGAAAGAAATCCTGAACACTTCCCCAATCGGAAAAATCAAGCAGGAACAACTCCACATCAGCTCATCGCGGGTGGGAACGGTTGTCGGTAAGCACGAAGTGATTTTTGATTCCCTTGCTGATACCATTGAGATCTCTCATACCGCGAAGAACCGTTCCGGCTTTGCCTTAGGATCACTGCTCGCAGCTCAATGGATTATTGGAAAACAGGGTCTGTTCACGATGGACGACGTTCTCTCTGATATACTCTCTTTGTGAATGAAGGAATTGATATGAATAAACAAAAACGTTTCCAGGGTACCGGAACTGCTATTGTCACTCCTTTTAATGCCGATCGCTCGATCGATGAAAAATCGCTCCGGCGACTGGTCGAGTTCCAAATCAAAGGAGGCGTTGAAGCACTCATCCCTGTCGGGACAACCGGCGAAAGTCCAACCCTGAATTTCGATGAGTCTGTAAGGATTTTTAATCTGGTGCTAGAGCAAGCGGACGGTCGTGTTAAAATATTTGCAGGTACTGGAGGCAACAGCACCGAAAAAGTCATCGAGTTGAGCAAAATGGCAAAACATGCCGGTACCGACGGACTGCTTGTGGTCGGCCCATACTACAATAAACCAACTCAGGAAGGATACTATCAACATTATCGTACCATTGCAGAGTCAGTCGACCTCCCATTGATCGTCTATAATGTTCCTGGCAGGACGGGAGGAAATATTGAGGCTGCGACGATTCTCCGGCTTGCCGAAGAAGTGCCGTCAGTGTTTGCGGTTAAGGAAGCCTCTGGAAATATGGGACAAATTATGGAGATCGCCAGAAATCGTCCATCGACCCTCTCTCTCCTCTCGGGGGACGATGCCTTGACGCTGCCATTAATGTCCGTCGGCGGTGATGGATGCATCTCGGTGGTTGCGAATGAGGTGCCGCGCGATTTCTCAACGATGGTTCGGTTCTGTCTGCAGAGCAAATGGGAGAAAGCATTGAAATTACATAACAAACTTCTCCCCCTCATGACAGGTAACTTTCTGGAGTCAAGCCCCATACCGGTCAAATCGGCCCTCGCGATGATGGGCATGATTGAGGAGGTCTATCGGCTGCCCCTGGTGCCTCCTTCCGAAAAAACCAAAGAGAAACTCAGAGCAATTTTGCAGCAGCTTCATCTCATTTGAAAGACCATCTACTCACCTCTGGACGAACCATTCGATGAAACTTCGTGAACAAATTGAGTCGTTCTACTCGCAGGATGTTACCTCGCTCAACCGCGAACCTGCTCTGCAGGCATTCAACGATCTAAAATTCTTCCTGAACATCGGCGACATCCGATCTGCCCAACCTTCGCATGACTATGGAAACAAAGCAGGATGGATCGTCAACGATTGGGTGAAGAAAGGAATCCTGCTCGGATTCCGGCTTGGGGAACTCGCCGATCAATCGATTAACGATCAATTCAAATATTTCGACAAACATACGTTTCCTTTGAAAAAAATTTCAATCGAACATCAGGTTCGAATTGTTCCGGGCGGTACAACAATTCGTGATGGGTGCTATATCGCAAAGGGTGTTGTGGTCATGCCGCCTGCGTATATTAATGTCGGCGCATTTGTCGATCAAGGGACGATGGTTGATTCCCATGCGCTTGTAGGATCGTGTGCTCAAGTCGGAAAGAAAGTGCATATCAGCGCTGCAGCGCAAATCGGTGGAGTGCTGGAGCCGATCAATGCCATGCCGGTTATTATCGAAGACGATGTGATGATCGGCGGTAATTGCGGCGTTTATGAAGGCACGATTGTAAAACGACGCTGCGTGCTCGGCACGGGCGTCATCCTGACCGGCTCAACGCCGGTCTATGATACGGTAAAGGGTACCATCTATCGCAAAACTGCTGATTCGCCTCTCGTCATTCCGGAAGGGGCGGTGGTAGTTCAGGGTAGCCGTCACCTCAAAGGAGCTTTTGCGGAAGAGCACGCTCTTTCTATGTATACTCCCATCATTATCAAATACCGGGATGAACGAACCGATGCAGCGACTGCCCTGGAAGAGAGTTTACGATGAATCGCATTCTTATCTGCGGCAGTAATGGATTGATCGGCCAGCGGCTTTCCTGGATTCTCAGTGCACAGACAGAGCATGAGGTTCTCTGCACTTCACATCATCGCTCTTTCGTTTTCGATCACCAGCTTGTCGATTACACCCAGTTGGATATAACGCGCAAGAGCGATGTCAAAAGCCTGGTATCAAGCTTTCATCCCTCCATTATCATCAATGCTGCCGGTGCCACGAATGTCGACTGGTGTGAATCTCACCGCGAGGAAGCTTGGGGCGCAAATGTCGTTGGAGTAGAAAACCTGATTGAGGCAGCGCGGAAAGTTGGGGCAAAGGTCATTCACGTTTCAACAGATTATGTCTTTGATGGAAAGAGCGGTCCCTATAGCGAGAATGACCGGCCCAACCCCATTAGCTATTATGGTAAATCAAAGCTTGCTGCAGAGAATGCACTGCGCATTGCAGATATTCCTTTCGCCATTGTTCGCACGATTGTCGTCTATGGCTATGGCATCAACGTCAAACATAATTTCGCTCTCTGGGTTATCCATGCGTTGCGTTCGGATCAGGCAATCCGGTGCGTCGACGACCAGATCAGCAATCCAACGCATGTGCAGGATCTTGCTTATTCGATCGTCAAGATTTTTGAACTCAACCGGACAGGATTTTATCATGTCTGCGGCAGCGAGACCATCAGCCGTTTCGATTTTGCAGTGAAAATCGCGGGGATCTTTGACCTCGATCCATCGAGAATCCAACAGATTCATACTTCCGATCTTCAACAATTGGCACTCCGACCACTTGTCACCGGATTCATCACACTCAAAGCCGAAACCGAACTGGGGATCAAACCGATGGATGCTACCCAGGGATTGATACTACTCAAACGTGAGTTTCAATTGGCAAAGAAATGACTCTCAACCTGCGCTTCCAGTTTCCGCGTCTCTCCTTTATGTTCCTGCTGCTCTTTGCATTCCTTCAACTCAACTGCTCTGGCTCAAGATATTTTGGGACTGACCAAAGTATTCGGGTACTCACTTACAATATTCACCATGCCGAAGGAGCAGATGGGAAGATCGATATCAAACGTATCGCCCGTGTCATTCTCACATCACAAGCAGATATTGTTGCTCTCCAGGAGGTTGATCGAAACACCAAACGATCGAACAACATCGACCTGCTGACTGCTCTTGCCGATGAAACCGGAATGACTTATGCATTCGGGAAAACGATTGATTTTCAAGGAGGAGATTATGGAAATGGTATTCTTACAAAATTTCCGATTCTTGAAGAAAGAAATTATTATCTTAAGAGTGTCGGGAACGGAGAGCAGCGTGCTGCAATGGCCCTGGTACTCGATTGCAAAGGCCAGGACATCCTCCTGATCAATACCCATCTTGATCATCGCGTGGATGATAGTGAGCGATTCGGCAGTGTACAGGAATTAATCAGGATCAGCAAAACCGACAGCACAAGACCGGTCATTGTGTGCGGGGACTTTAACGACGTGCCGGCAAGCCGCTCAATCGCCCTTATACACGCTTCATTTGATGATTGCTGGGAAAGGGCTGGAAATGGAAATGGGTTTACATTCGCTTCGGATAATCCCCAGCGACGGATCGATTATATCTTTTGTTCGATGAAGCTTCAAGGTCAAAGATTACGAACAACGCTCCTGGATCCGCAGAAAGCCACTGTGATTCAGTCAGATGCTTCTGATCATCTCCCCCTCGTTGTCGATTTCCGGATGGGAGCCCAATAACGTAATACTATTATTCAATGAATTGTTAAAATGGTGAGATTTCTATGTTAGACATGAAGTTTATTCGAGAAAACACAGAACTCGTTCGTAAAGGTGCCGAGGCAAAAGGAATACCGGTTAACCTGGATGAATTATTACTGCTGGATGAAACGCGAAGGAAACTTATCCAGGAAGTCGAGACATTGAAGGCCAAACGCAATCAGGTTTCGGCTCAGGTTGGCAAGATAAAAAAAAGGGGCGGTGATGCAGCAGCTGTTATCGCCGAGATGGATCAGGTCAAGGACCGCATTCAGGCAATTGATCATGAACTAAAGACAATTGAGACGAAGCTCTCGGTCCTGATGCTGACCATCCCAAACGTTCCTCATCCTTCCGTGCCCATTGGACGGACGCCCGATGACAATAAGCCGGTATTCCATTGGGGCGAGAAACCAAGCGTTGATTTTCCATTGAAGCCGCACTGGGACATTGCCGAAAAGCTCGGCATTATCGATTTTACGCGGGGTGCAAAAGTAACCGGTGCAGGATTTCCATTCTACCTGGGAAAAGGGGCAACTCTTGAACGCTCGTTGATCAACTTCTTTATCGACCAGGCGTTGCAGCGGGGATACCGGGAAATTGCACCGCCCATCGTTGTTAATGAAGAGAGCGCCCGTGGAACGGGCCAGATCCCCGATAAAGAAGACCTCATGTATATTGTTGAACGCGATCAACTCTATCTCGTGCCTACTGCAGAGGTGCCCGTTACCAATGTGTTTCGCGACGAGCTCTTATCCGAGCAGGAGCTCCCCATTTGCTTTGTTGCCTATACACCATGTTTCCGGCGCGAGGCGGGTTCGTACGGAAAAGATGTCCGCGGCCTGAATCGGTTGCATCAATTCGATAAGGTTGAGCTTGTCAAGTTTGTCCATCCATCAACATCGTTCGATGAACTCGAGTCATTACGGCAGGATGCCGAGCACTTGCTCCAGCTCCTCGGGCTTCCTTACCGAACCCTGTTGATGTGTACCGGCGATATGGGTTTCACGCAATCGAAGAAATACGATCTCGAAGTGTGGGCCCCCGGGCAAGAGAGGTGGCTGGAAGTCTCTTCTTGCAGCAATTTCGAGTCGTTCCAGGCACGCAGGATGAACATCCGGTTCCGTCCGGCGAACTCCGGGAGGCCGGAAATTGTTCATACTCTCAACGGATCAGGGCTTGCATTACCTCGAGTTGTCGCGGCATTACTGGAGCACTATCAGACTCCGGAAGACAAAGTGATCATTCCAAAAGTTCTGCATCCCTATACGAAGTTCGAACTCATCGGGTAATACCGAAATCAACAATACAGGGTACACTATAATGGAGGATGTATAAGGAAAATCAAACGACATCGGAGATATTCACCTCAAGCTCCATCATCGTGTTGTTACAAGAATTTCCTGCTGACCTGATATGCGCTCACTGCTCCGGTTGATTCCCTATCTTCGCCGCTACCAAAAGACACTGATGCTGGGTGTTCTCACGATTATTGGAAGTAATATCTTTACCGTCGTCCAACCGATGCTGATGGGATTCGCCATCGATGATCTCAAGCGGGCCATCGAACAGCGATCGGTTTCCGGTTCTGACTTTCTGCTTTGGGCCGGACTGATTATCGGCTTTTCCTTGATTGCCAGCATTTTTACCTTTCTGACACGACAGACCATTATCGTCATCTCCCGGCATATTGAATTTGATCTCCGGAATGATTTCCTCGCCCATCTTCAGAAGCTTCCGTATTCCTACTTCCAGAATACTTCCACGGGCGATCTGATGGCCCATGCCACGAACGACATCGCTTCCGTTCGGAACGTTCTTGGCCCGGGAATCATGTATCCGACAGACACCTTCATGACCTTTACCATGGTATTGACGCTGATGCTCTTGAAGGACTGGCAACTGACATTGCTCGCCCTGGTGCCGCTTCCTCTGGTATCGTATGCGGTCTACAGATTGGGAAAAACAATCCATCAAAAATCCATTGAGAAGCAGGAACAGTTTTCTCTTCTGACAACGCGAGCACAGGAAAATCTTTCGGGCATTCGGGTGATCAAGTCTTACGTCCGTGAAGAGTACGAGATTGAACGATTTGCAAAGCTCAGTTGGGATTACCTCCAGAAGAATCTCGTCCTTGCACGGCTTCAATCTGTCTTATGGCCGTTATTATTTCTTCTCGTTGGATTCTCCATCATTATTACGATGTATGCAGGTGGAGTACAGGTGATCAACGGAACGCTCACCATCGGAGCCCTGATGGCGTTCCTCACCTATTTAACAATGCTGATCTGGCCGGTGATCGCCTTCGGGTGGGTGACTAATATGCTACAGCAAGGTGCAGCATCGATGGGACGTCTGTGCAAGATTTTTGATACGGTCCCGGATATTCAGGATACCGGGCAGACAGATCGCACGATCCAAAGCATTCAGGGAGAGATTGAATTCCGCAATGTCAGCTTTACACACAATAATGCTCCAAGACCTGTATTGAATGGTATCACTCTAACCATCAAAAAGGGGATGACGCTTGCGATTGTTGGATACACCGGCTCGGGCAAGTCGACACTCGTCAACCTCATACCGCGGTTGTACGATATCAACTCCGGCGAATTGTTGATCGATGGTAAACCGATTACGGCCATTCCTGTCGACGTTCTTCGTTCGAATATCGGCTTCGTGCCTCAAGAAACATTCCTTTTTTCCGACACAATTGCTGAAAACATTCGATACGGAGCAGACGATTGGACAATGGAGAATATCCACGCAGCAGCCGAGATTTCGCAGATTGTGAAAGACGTTCTGGAATTTCCAAAGCAATTTGATACCATGATCGGTGAACGGGGAATTACATTATCCGGCGGGCAAAAACAGCGTACGAGTATTGCACGGGCTATGATCCGAAAACCGAACATCCTCATTCTCGATGATTGCCTCTCCGCCGTCGACACCCACACGGAGGAAGAAATTCTCTCACGGCTCCGCCTGTTCATGAAGGACCGCACAAGTATCATTATCAGCCACCGCATCTCTACGGTAAAGGAAGCTGATCTGATTATTGTACTCGAGAAAGGTAAAATTGTGGAGAGAGGTACGCATGAAGAATTAGTTGCCCGCGGCGGGATCTATACCGATCTGTACGAGAAACAGTTGTTGGAGAAAGAGATTGAAGAACTTTAATCAATGAAAAATTAAAAGGGAAAAAATTTCAAGGAGGAATTTTATGCCCGGGGACATAAAAGAACGAACCTTAGATTTTGCAATCCGAATTGTTCGGTTGGCAGATAAAATGCCAAATTCTCAAGCTTCAATGATCATCACAAAACAATTGATTCGTTCGGGAACCTCAATCGGAGCCAACGTCGAGGAGGCAAATGCCGCACCAACGAGAAAAGACTTTGCGTATCGATTGAATGTGGCTTTGTGTGAAGCGAGAGAAACCAAATATTGGCTCTCAATTATAAGGGCAGTTGGATACACAGCATCAGTGGAAGTAAACTCACTCTTCCAAGAATGCGAAGAGCTCTGTAAGATTTTAGGCGCAATTGTCAGTACTGCTCGTGGTAAACGAATACATTGAGATCAGTTGTTTCAATTCACATTTTTCATTTTTCATTTAAAATTTTTACTTGACTGATGCATGAAGAAGAAGTCCTTGGTAAAGCCTACGATGCCCGCCTGATGGGGCGGCTGCTGAAGTACCTGAAACCATACCGCTGGTATGTTGTTCTGGGAATTGTTCTCAGTATCCTCACCAGCGCCCTGGAAGCGATCCGTCCGTACTTTACCAAAATCGCCGTCGATGTGGACATTGCCAATGGCGATCCGCATGGATTACTCAAGACCGCCGCTCTCTTCTTTGCGGTACTCGTCCTACGCGGATTGATTCAATACGCAACTGCGTACCTCACACAATGGATCGGCCAGCGTACTATCTATGATTTACGGATGGAAATCTTCCGGCATCTGCAGCACCTCTCCTTGAAATTCTACGACCGGAATCCGATCGGCCGGCTGATTACGAGAGTCACGAACGATGTTGAAGTGATGAACGAGATGTTTTCCTCCGGGATTGTTATGGTCTTCAGTGACATTTTCACCATCGCCGGCATTTTTTATTTCATGTTCTCGATGAACTGGAAGTTATCGATCGTCTCACTGAGTGTCCTTCCCCTCCTTTTCTATGGCACGTTCCTTTTCCGGAAAAAAGCCCGTGAAGCATACCGGGAAGTACGGACCCACATAGCGCGCATCAATTCGTTCATGCAGGAGCATATCACCGGGATGATGATTGATCAAATCTTCACCCGGGAAAGAAAATCGTTCGAAAAATTCTCCGAGATCAATGCCGCTCACCGGAACGCCAATATTAAATCCATTCTTTATTATGCACTCTTCTATCCCGGGGTCGATCTCATCGGAGCCCTTTCCATAGGACTTATTATCTGGTATGCCGGTAGGAACGTTCTTGACGGTGCTGTGACACTTGGAACCGTGATGGCCTTTGTCCAATTCAACGAAATGTTCTGGCGCCCCATTCGGGACCTTTCAGAGAAGTACAATATTCTTCAGACAGCGATGGCTTCATCCGAGCGGATCTTTCAACTTCTCGATGACCAGACCATTCTGCTGTCGCCATCTCATTCCGTTCCCCTGAACCATATCCAGGGCGAGATCGAGTTCCGCAATGTCTGGTTTTCGTATGCGCCGCCTACCAACGGAGAGCACTCTCCCGAATGGGTTCTAAAAAATATCTCCTTCCATGTCAAGCCGGGAGAAACTGTGGCGTTTGTCGGTCATACCGGAGCAGGGAAAACTTCAATAATCAGTTTGCTCAGCCGATTCTATGACATTCAGCAGGGTGAAATATTGATCGATGGGATAAATATCCAGCAGACCCGGCCGGAGGAGCTTCGCAAACACATAGCCGTTGTGCTTCAAGATATCTTCCTGTTTTCCGGCGATATTAAAGGAAACATTCATCTTGGCAACGAAGCAATCTCCATGGACACGGTTCGCGATGCTGCCCGTCATGTCGGGGCCGAGCGATTCATAGAACAACTAACCGGCCAATACGATGCTGAAGTAAAAGAGCGCGGTGCGACACTCTCGGTTGGGCAAAAGCAGCTGCTTTCTTTTGCACGGGCTCTGGCTTTCAATCCGCGCATTCTCGTCCTTGATGAGGCCACGTCAAGTGTTGACACCGAGACAGAACTGCTCATCCAAGCGGCCATCAGGGAATTATTAAAAGGACGTACCTCTATTGTCATTGCACACCGGCTCTCGACAATCCAAAATGCCGATAAAATTATCGTTCTCCATAAAGGAGAAATCCGTGAAGCCGGCACTCACCAGGAGCTGCTTGCTCACGATGGGATCTATAAGAAACTCTATAAACTGCAATATAAAGACCAGGAGTGAGGTCTTTAATTCAGAGATAACAATCATACCTCCAGGTCACTTCCCTCTTGCAAATCTCAGCACCTCTCTCTACATTCGTTTCATCAATGAATAGACTGGGAACACCACGATGGGTGACAGCAAAGTTATTACAATTGAACGACACATCATCGAAATGGAGCATGCGCACCCCGGAGCGTCGGGTCATTTCTCCGGACTTCTGCGCGATCTGACACTTGCCTCTAAAGTGATCTGGCGGGAGGTCAGTAAGGCGGGCCTGGTAAATATTCTTGGGCTTACTGGCACCGAAAATATACACGGCGAACAGGTCAAAAAATTGGATGTCTTCGCCGATCAAACCATTTACACTGCAATGGACTATGGGGGACATCTGTGCGTGATGGCTTCAGAAGAGAATGAAGATGTCATGCATATTCCCGAACATTACCCTACCGGGCGCTACGTCCTCATCTATGACCCACTCGATGGCTCATCAAACATCGATGTCAATGTTACGATCGGCAGTATCTTCTCGATCTTCCGGAGAGTGAGCGCAGGAGGGAACGGAACATTAGAAGATTGTCTACAGCCGGGACATCAACAGGTCGCTGCCGGCTATGTGATTTACGGATCCTCTACGATGATGGTCTATACCACGGGAGACGGCGTGCATGGATTCACGCTCGATCCGAGCATTGGCGAATTCCTCCTCTCGCACGAAAATATTCGCATCCCCAAGCGCGGCAAGATCTACAGTGTGAATGAAGGGAATTACCGCTGGTGGTACGATGGCGTAAAAAAGTATGTCAAGTATTTGCAGGAGGAAGATGCTGCCACCAGCCGGCCATATTCAGGACGTTATATCGGCTCACTTGTCGGCGATATTCACCGGACACTCTTGTATGGTGGAATATTCATGTATCCAAGCGATGCACGAAAACCTGAAGGCAAACTCCGATTAATGTATGAGGGCAACCCGATGGCATTCATTGTGGAGCAGGCCGGCGGACGGGCAACAGACGGCCAGCGGAGAATCCTCGACATTCAGCCGACGAAGCTTCACCAACGCACGCCACTCTTCATCGGAAGCGAGGAAGATGTCCTCATCTGTGAAGAATTTCTCCAGGGAAAACGATAAGGAATTTGGAAGATGATGTGCCACCAAGGCACAAGGACACTAAGATTTATTCGATATGATCGTAACGGTGTGATACTTATGAAATAATTCTTTTATTCCTTTTAATTGCTCAGTATAGTACATCCAAAGGATAATGTGCCTTTTCTTTATTGATAAAAGGGTAAGTCGGTGAGTAGATTTGTTAATGTATTTTTATTCATATGTGGAAACATTTCCCCCTTTCGTAAAGCTTCTCATTACCCACAATTCGTGAGAAGGGTGAGAGGACTTGTACAAGACGTTTATTTTCAATATGTTATTGAGATAAGTATACGATAACATATTGAAAGGAACAATATCATGGAGCGATGG
>JAZDJN010000045.1:0-14082 GCA_043803945.1 bacterium
GAAAATGTGTTAAGAGCGATGTCCCAACAACATGCACCCAATGAAGCTTGTTTTCGCAGAACATGCCAGTCTCGTCAGTGTGAACCGTATCGGCTTGTTTCAGTTGTTGGACAATCTCTTTTTCGGCAGGTTCCACTTTCTTGTGAAGCTCTTGCGTCCAATTCAGAAGTGTGCCTTGAGATATCTCGATATGAAACATATTCCGAAGAAGTTCTTGAGTTCGTTTCAATGGTATCAGTTGATACTGCATCAGGTATAGTGCCAAGCTTTTGATGTTTGTCCCATACTGTATGTTCTTCTCAATGCCTTCGGGAAACGGTGCAATGATAATTTCTCCGCAACGTGGACATTGTTTCTCGTCGCTTTGATGTTCAGTATATTCGATCCGTGGCAATGGAATATCAATCACTTGACGTCGATGCGTTCGGCGAACCGGAACGCATTTCAATGAGCAACCGCATGAACATCGATCAACAGCATGGGGAATGATTTCGTCAGGTGTCTTCGTCATAGCAAGTGTCGAGCCTTTGTGTCCGAGTTGGCCGCCAGATGAGCGATTACTTTTCGCACGTGTGGGGGTGATGACTCGTTTCAATCCGTCGCTCGATGGTGGCTTGTTGCTGTTTTGGCTGTCCTGATTCTTCTGCGCTTGTAACTCTTTAAGTTGTTCATTCAGTGTTTGAATTATCCCGCGCAGTTTACTGATGATTTCACCTTGTGAGACAATGATCGAGACGATCACTTCGGGGTTGCCTTTACAAAGTCTAAGTAATTCTTCTGGCGTATGTGTCGTGTGTGCTTCCACATACACAACATATAAAGTGTTTCTTTTCAGCCATAGGCTGATGAGCCTTTGGCTCAAATGTACAAGGGTTAAATGAACTTTTTTAAAAATATCTTTGTGCTGTGTAGTTACAAAGAAACAATGTGTCACACCGGAATGCTTTAATCCGGTGTCCAGTGCCTTAATTAAGCACTTTTCTGGATTCCGGTTAGAAGATTACCTGCCTCGCCGGCAGGCGGGCCGGAATGACAGTGCACTAGTTTTCTTTTTAGTCAGACCCATAAAGGGGAGGTCAAAAACAAGATTAATCATTCCAATCTTACAGGTTCTTCTTCCTGCGTAACATGGGTTGCCCTTTCTTTTTATTCTTCACATTCTTTCATTCCCTTATTCTCATATTCCTTCATTCCCATATTTCCACATTTCCATATTCCCACATTTTCATATTCTCCTCATTCTACTTTCCATTCATACAATCCCATAGAAAAATTTTCTGCCATCTGAATTTCCATCTTCAACGCGGTAGTCTTGATCGGTTTGAATTTCACTATGCTCATTCGATCTTTTACGATTTCGAAGGGAGTTGTTGGTTCAACCGGTTTCCATTCACCCTGTTCATTATAGAAAAGCTTCCAGGATGCAGGGAGCCGGCATTCGCCAATTCCGGTATCATCAAACCAATATACTTCAGATTTTGAAACTGTTTCTTCTTTCTTAAACGCATATTGAATCCACGCCGTCTTTCCCTTCGTTGGCCACCAGTGGAGAAACGGGATATTGTGATCGATGGAGCTGATCGGCTCCAACTGATCGTTGATTGCATCGGTTCGTTTTCTCTCCGATGCCGTCGCCTTGCTTGTGTACGCAATTGTGGGTGCAGGCAATGCTCTGGCCGCAGATGGTGTTCGGGCAGTCCAGACTGTCATTGGAGACAATCCCCGATGCGCCCAGGCATAATAAGGAATCATCGTGATCTCCTGCTCGGGATCGGAAACAATCGAGCCTGTCAGGGTCTTACGAACCGGACTCGCCTTTGCTTTCAGAACCTGGACACCATTTAACAGATCGGCCTTGAATTGAGTCTTGACCGATGATGCATCGTTCAGGACAAAGTTCAGAGCATACCCGTTGGCATTATCGACTCCCTCAGTGCAAAAAACGACTGGGCCGCGCTCCAGCGCTACACGTCCTGCATTTGTCTTCAGGTTCTTATGCGCAACCAGTCGATGGATCTCCATCGGAAAATTGATCCGGACAACATCACCTTTCTTCCAGTTCCGTTTCAGGACTGCATAATTCTTCTCCAACCTGAACGCAGTGCGTTTTCCATTAATCGTAATCTCAATATTCTTTTTCACCGGTTCCAAATATGTATAGAGGTCGCTTGGAACGGGACGGTTCTGAACCCAGCCGGGGATTCGAACATTCAACGCAAAGAGTCCTTCATTGTCGGGGTACACTGTAAGCTTTACAGCCCCATCCCATGGATAGAGCGTCTCTTGTTTCAATGTGATGACACGGTCCAGAGTCTTGATCGTCGCATCGCTGCCAATAAAGAGATTGACAAAGACAGTGTTCCCCTGTGTTGCATAGAGATAGCCCGGCAGCGAGGCGATAAAGCGAAGCACATTGGGCGGGCAGCAGGCGCAGCTAAACCATTCGGATCGGTTTTCACCTTTGAATGATTCGAGCCGGTTTGGATAGAAAAATTTATCACCGCTCATTCCCACGCCCGACAGAAACGCATTATACATCGTGCGTTCAATGATATCCACATACCGAGCATCGCCATGCAGAAGAGCCATGCGTTGATTCCAGAGGACATTCGCAATGGAGGCACACGTTTCACAATAGGCACTCAGGTTCGGCAGTTCATACGGGTGACTGAAGCCTTCATTGCCGCCCGAGGCACCGATACCGCCGGTGCTATAGAATTTCGTTCCGATCACATCCGCCCATACCTTATCAAGCACACGCACCAGCGATTGATCACCGGTCAGCGCTGCGACATCAGCCATACCGGAATAGAGATACATTGCCCTCACTGCATGGCCGACTGCTTTATCCTGATCACGAACCGGTTTGTGGTCCTGCGCATAATCTCCCATGAGTTCATGCCCTTTGGCGTTTCCCCGTTCGTCGATAAAGAACTTTGCAAGATTCAGATATTTTAATTCGTCGGTGGCGAGATAGAGTTTGCACAGTCCGATTTCAATCTCTTCATGTCCGGGTACTTCACCACGTTTTCCCGGGCCGAAGGTCTCACACAAGAGATTGGCATTCTTGATTGCCACGTTGAGCAGCGTGCGTTTGCCCGTCGCATAGAAATGTGCCACAGCTCCTTCGTAGAGATGACCGACATTATACAGTTCATGGCTGCCGTCTTTAATACCGATCCACCTTTCTTTTCCGCCGGGCGGCTGGTAATCCTCGCGAATTAATTTTCGAGCGGTATAGAGATAGCCGTCGGGTTCCTGAGCCTGTGCAATGATCGCGATGATTGAATCAAGATAACGATTAACCGTTGTATCAGGATGAGTGGCCAGTGAGTATGATGCACCTTCAATCGCCTTATAAACGTCTGAGTCGTTAAAGTGATATCCGGTGAATTTTCCATGCTTCAATCCTGCAGCAATTGAAAAGTTATCGATGCGGCCGGTTTCTTCGGACTTCTTAAAATTATGGGGAAGCGTTACTCTCCTGTTTGTCTCGATTCGTTTCGACCAGAATTGATCGGTTACCTTCACCAAGGTAAATGGGACAGGCTGAACGGGGTAGCCCTTTCCCCAGTGTTGTCCATTGACCATGATGGTTGAGAACAGAGAGAGGCAGCAAAGAACTACGATGAATCTCTTTTGCATATGGTTGAACCTTTCATCCACTGATATTGGTTCCCTGTTTATTATTGACCCCCTTTTCAATTTCCCCCTAAGAGGGGGAATTAGATAAAGTGTGATATCCAATAAGAAAAAAAAGAGCTGTCACACTTCTCCGCCTGCCGGTGGTTTATGACGGAAGACAATATCACCGGTGCGCACCCCAAGCGCTCTGCTGACAACATCACACTTTGCCTTAAGGAGAAAATAGAAATTATGCGGAAAGTCGATACAGGTCTCGAAATTGCCATGTCCTTTTGCCAGAATCACCTCTGCCTGGTTGAGGGCATCGAGAAATTCTTCGCTGGAATTTGAAAGATTGATTCCTATATCGGCTGATCCCGTTGTAATCGTCGGTACAAGAGAGGTGATTCCCGCTTGCTGTGCATCTTTCATTGTTGCATCGTTAATGATCGGCCCGGACTTCACACAAAATGTCACTTCAACATTGTTCGCAAGCAACTGCTCAACAAGAACCCGGTCAAACACGATCTCGCCGGCATTATCCCCAAGATAGAGGAGCTTCCTTCCCGGGCGGAGTTCCTGCCTGAACTCCTCAAGATGATCGATGGCAAAGGAGGTCGAGGCCAGCCTGCGAACATCTTCCGCAAGATTGTACTCGTGCCCGATTCCCAGATCAATCACATTCCCCGCGACAGCAACATGAATTGCCGTCTTCAGAGGATCCTGTGATTCGGCGATCATGCGTTCAATATCCGGAAGAATCCCGATGGCTTCCTGATTGCTCTGCTTCTTTGCTTCCCGATAAGGATCCGCAACACCGGTGACATCTGACACTAGCGAGTAAACATGCCTGGACACCATTGCAGGAGATTGAGTCATATCAATAGACTCAATCCCCGCTGCAATCCTATTCAGAATTTCACGGTGTGCTTCCTCATGGGGAGTTGCAAGCCGTGCCGTGTTCAGTCCCTGCTTAAAGAGGCAGAGAAGGCATTCAAGTTCAGATTTCATGGTGACCGTGCCGCTTTTCGTACTTCTTATGCGAACCGTGGATACTCAGTTGGATAGAGAATCCCGTTCGGCAGGTTTGCCGTGAGATCGCTGACCCCGATCAGATGCATGGCGTTCCAGAGCACAGGACCGTTGTGAACAAAGGCAACGGCCGTATGGTGCGGAAACCGCTTTTCCAGCAATCCGTAACGATAAAAGCGCGCCATCTCCTTCACGGCGAAGACGGCGATACAGCCAAACGACTTCGGATCGATGTTCAGAATTTCTCCTTCGGCAACATAAGCTTTCAACTCCGCTTCGGCAGTCGATTGCAGCCGGAAGATAGTCATGTCGCCCGGGCGGATTGTTCCTTCGAGCGTTCCGCGTGTAATGTTGGGCGGTTTTCCCGGCTCCATAAGCCGGTGCATAATGAGCTGATAATTCATCGAACAGGAAGCCATGCATGACGAGGATGTGTTTCCGCAGTGGAATCCCATAAAGAGATCATTGTTGTTGTAGCTGCCGATGTCCGGTTTCGCCTGCTCATACATATCCTTCGGCACCGTGTTATTGATATCCAGGATCGCCGCGGGCATATTGCTTGCACACGTGCAGATATATTCGCTCAAGGCACCATAGATATCGGATTCACATGAGATCGGTATTCCATGTGTTGCCAGGCGTGAATTGATAAAGCAGGGGACGAACCCGAAATATTTTTCAAATGCCGGCCAGCATTTATTGGCAAAGACACCATACCGCGAGGCACCGAGATTCTTCTCCATGTAATCGAGCAGAGAAAGCTCGAACTGGGCGAGCGGCTCCAGCAAATCCGGATAGATATTTCCCTTTCCTAGCTCGCCGGCCATTTCCGCCGCGATCGTTTTTATGCGCGGATCACCTTTCTTCGAAAGAAAGAGATCGTACATATCGAGCTCGCTGTTCTCCATAATCTCCACTCCAAGATTATAGAGCGGCTTGATGGGCGCATGGCAGGTGAGAAAATCGAACGGACGCGGGCCGAAGGAAAAGATTTTCAGGTTCTTCAATCCGACAACGACCCTGGCAATGGGAATAAACTCCCGTATCATCTCTGCCACTTCATCCGCCGTGCCGACGGGATTCTGCGGGAGGTGAACACGCAGGTTCCGCAAGCCAAGATTATAGGAAGCGCTGAGAAGCCCGCAGTACGCATCGCCGCGATCGCCGTACAAATCGTTTGCTGTTTCTTCCGCTGCTGCGGCAAACATCGCCGGTCCGCCGAACTTTTGTGCCAGCAGTGTGGCCGGGCCCTCCGGTCCAAAATTGCCAAGATAGACTACCAGCGCGTTAACATTGAGCTGCAGGAGTTCATCCAGTGCTTTCAGTACGTCGGTCTCGTTTTCCACAACAGTTTGAATTTCTACAACGGGAATCGCTTTCGCTTTGCATTCTTCAACAACCTTGATTCTGCGCTTTCGGGAAAGTTCGCTCGGAAAGCAATCTCTGCTCACTGCAACAATCCCTACAGTCATTACCGGTATGTTTCTCATAGATCATCTCCTCTTTTTCTGCCCATAGTATGCATTAGTTCCATGTTTTCGGTTATAATGTTTGTCGATCAGTGTCTGCTTCAGGCGGGGTGTGCTGCCGTCGATGATCAATGTCATCAAGGCAATCTTAGCAATCTCTTCAAGGAGCAGGCAGTGTTCGACCGCTTTCTCCGGAGAGGCCCCCCAGGCAAACGGACCGTGGCATGCCACGAGCACCATCGGCATATCCTGGTATGAGAGATTTGAAAACCGCTGAACAATCAGGTTGCCGGTCTCCTCTTCATAATCTCCCTTGATCATCTCATCGCTCATCACCCTTGTGCATGGGATATCCATCGCGGCAAGATCGGCGTGGGTTGTTCCCAGAATTGGGATGGGCTTCATCGCCTGAGCCCAGGCAACAGCATTCGGTGCATGAGCATGGGCGACGCCGCCTATCTCCGGAAAATCACGATAGAGAACGGCATGCGTTTTTGTGTCAGACGAGGGACGCAGCTTCCCATCAATGAGCCGCAGGTTTAGATCGAGGACCACCATATCATCCACATCAATTTCATTATAGGGCACTCCGCTTGGCTTGATAGCAAAGATGCCTTCGTTCCGATCGATCGCACTGACATTGCCGAATGTCAGCGGTGTCAATCCCGATTTTGCCAGGGCAAGATTATTTTTCCATGCCCGCTTTTTCAATTCCTGAATTGACCCCATGCTATTTCCTCTCCTTCATTGTTTGATCCTCAATAAATTCTGCCAGACGGTTATACCGCTCATAGAGAACACGATACTTCTCGGCGTATTCCCGGCGCGGATGGTATACGATATCGAAGCCGCTGTCCATTGCCGTTGTTGCAGCTTCAACCGTCGGATACAAGCCTGCTGCCGTGGCAGCAAACATCGCAGCACCGAGTGCACAGGTTTGCTCGGACTTTGGAACACTGATCGGCACATCCAGCACATCGGTAACGATTTGCATGATGAACGGCGATTTCTTTGCGACACCGCCGATGGCAATGACACCGTCGATGCGCACTCCTTCAGATCGAAACCGTTCGATAATTTTCTTCGCTCCAAAAGCCGTTGCCTCCACCAGTGCCCGGAATATCCTCGGAGTATCGCTGCCCAGGTTCAGTCCGGTAATAGCTCCCTTCAATAATTGATTTGCATCGGGAGTACGGCGGCCATTCATCCAATCCAGAGCAAGAATGCCTGAAGTCTCCACCGGAATATTCTCCGCTGCTGCAGAGAGCTCATCTATTATAGTGTCTGATACTTCTTTGATGAGTTGTTCTCGTTGATTGACTGGCAACGATGAACTTTTTGTCAGGATGTGTTCTACCGGCCAGAGTAAAACGTCCTTGAACCAAGCATAGACATCGCCGAAGGCCGACTGGCCTGCTTCAAGGCCGATGAGGCCCGGAATGATCGATCCATCAACTTGTCCGCAAATACCTCTGACCGTCCGCTCGCCAACATCCTCAGTCGGTGCCACAAGCATATCGCAGGTCGATGTTCCCATAATTTTGGTCAACACGTACGGTTGAATTGCAGCGCCCACCGCACCCATATGCGCATCGAATGCCCCAACACCGATAGTAACATTCGTGGTCAATCCAAGCCGCTCGGCCCATTCTTGTGTGAGTGTGCCGACAGCAACATTGCTTGTGAAGGTCTCGGTGAATAATCGAGCACGCACACCGGTTAATAATGGATCGAGTTTCCGGAGAAATTCTTCAGCCGGCAATCCGTTGAACGAAGGGTGCCACATCGCTTTATGGCCGGCAGCACAGCGGCTTCGTTTCATTGTCAACGGATCGGTCTTGCCGGTAAGAAGAGCGGGAATCCAGTCGCAATGTTCAACCCATGAAAACGCTGCCTCGCGGATTTCCGGAGCAGCCCGGAGGACATGCAGAATCTTTGCCCAGAACCACTCCGACGAATAGATGCCACCTTCGAACTTTGTATAATCGATGCCGCCCCAGATCCGGGCAAGCCGGTTGATCTCCTCCGCCTCCTGAACGGCGGTGTGATCTTTCCAGAGCACAAACATAGCATTCGGATTCTCACTGAAACCAGACAGCAGCGAGAGGGGTGTTCCATGCTCATCAACCGGACCGGGTGTCGAGCCGGTTGTATCGACTGAGAGTCCAATGACATGTTCGGGCACATCCGGAGCAGCGCTCATCAATGCCGAGCGAATGGATTCTTCGAGTCCCTCGATGTAATCAAGCGCATGCTGGCGAAATTGATTCTTCACCGGATCGCAGTATTTGCCCTCTCCCCACCGCCGGTATAGCGCAACGGCACTGGCAATTTCGGTACCATTCATCGCATCGACAATAACCGAGCGGACAGAGTCCGTTCCATAATCAACTCCAATGACATAGTGATGTGTGCTCATAAGACCACCGATTAATCCTGATAATATTTGAGATTGTCCTTCGTGAGAATATCGAGCGGCATCATCAGGCACTTCTCCACCTTTTCGCGCAGAACGATATTACTATAGAGGCTGTATATCCCTTCATAGCCCTGCATGTGCGGCCGCTGGCTGATAAGAAATTCGATCGCTCCGCGCCGAAGGAGGCGTACGTTGCGCGAGATCAGATCGTAACCGATGACAACAACACTCCCCGCCCGGTTCTCTTTCTCCAAATACTCCGCAAAGGGGAATGTGTAGGAATTCGAAACGAAAATTCCTTTGAGGTCGTTGTAGGTGGAGACAATAGTTGCCGCAAGCCGTTGAAACGCGCGTTCACCCAGCGAGCTGTCCGCCTCTGTCAAGACAACGTTAATTCCCTTACAGTTCTCCATCCCGGATTGAAATCCTCTGATGCGCTCGTTGATGTGGAAATCTTCAGGATTCACTTTCACCGCAACGACTGTGCCGCCGGAATTCACCATTCTCCGGATCAGATGCGCCGCAAGCAGCCCGCCTTGAAAAGGATCCTGAATCACACAGGAGAGACTGTTCGATTCCGGGATTGTTGAATCGACAAAGACATAGGGGATCTGTTTTGGAATGGATTGCAAAAGGTCAGACGCAAAATGCGAGATGACAGGAGCGATCAGGATCCCTTCGGGATGGTTCTGAAGAGCCTTTCGAAATGTCGACCGGATGGAGGGCTCGGAGTAGCGATCGAAGCAGTAGAAATCGACATTGACTTTAAATGACTCCAGCTCCTGCTGCGCCTTACGAATGCCCTGAGCCAGAATGTTCCAGTACCCAGTGTCCTGATTCAGTTTCGGAATCAGGACGGCAAAATGGTACGACATCGCCAGCGAAAGATTGCGCGCATAGATATTTGGCCGATAGTCGAGCCGCGCAACGATCTTTTCAATTTTCTTTTGCGTCTCTTTGGCTACACGGCCGCGCTTGTGAAGTACACGGTCGACAGTTCCTTGAGAGACACCCGCTTTTCTTGCGATATCCTTGATGGAAACCATACGTGCTAACTATCCTTGAGAACTTGACGTTATTTCGCAAGAGCCCTGACACAAAAGAATAGACTAAGAATTAAACCGCTGCACCGGAGGCGCATCAGCCTTTGGCTGAAAAGTTCGCCAAGGACACCAAGGAAGAGAAATCAGATATTTGGATTCTTTCTCACCTTACTTATTCTTGGCGCTCTTGGCGGTTGGGCCTTTTCTTCAAGCTTTCTGAATCTATTATCCGACGAAATAGAAATAAGCAGCAAGAATCAGCACAAGCACCATCGCTGAGGCGAAGACATCGCCTGTAGTCCAGCTTGACCTCGATTGTTTCCGATCTTCGTCTCCCGTTGTAGCAAAGGTGAGTCCGCTGATCTTCTCATGCGACGGCGCTTCGGTCGCATAACTCACGGCAACCATCACTACAACACAGACGATAAAAATGAGGAGACTGTAATATTGGAAGAAGATGTGGTTCATGATCCAGAAGAAGGAGCCGGGAGCATATGTAAATCCGCTAATCAACTTTACCGGTGTATCGATCGCCAGGCGGAAGAGTCCCAGTGCAAAACCGGTGAGCAGCGCTGCAAGGCACCCTTTGGCATTCAAACGTTTATTGAACACACCGAGAAAGAATACAACAAAAATCGGCGGCGCCAGATAAGCTTGCAGCCCCTGAAGATAATCGTACAAACCCTTGCCGCCCTGGATGACCGGTATCCAGAGAAGGCCGATCAACACCATCACTCCCGTTGCCACTCTTCCAATCCAAACTAACCGATGTTCACTCACATTCGGGCGCAGGCGTGAATAGAAATCGATGGTGAAGAGTGTTGAGCAGGCGTTGAACGCTCCTGCTAATGAACTCATCAATGCCGCCAGCAATCCTGCGACAACGATGCCGCGAATTCCGACAGGCAGGACATACGCAACGAGAAGAGGAAATGCCTGCTGCGCCTGATCGCGAATAATTGTGCCATCGGCACCAATCAATTGATGCTGCAGTTCTGGAATCTTACCGCTCTTCGCCAGGGCGAAGCAGATAATACCCGGGATGATAAAGATAAAAACCGGCAACAGTTTAAAAAATGCTGCTGCAATGGAGCCGCGGCGCGCTTCCCGTTCATTCGGCGCACCAAGTGTGCGCTGCACAATATATTGATCGGTGCACCAGTACCAGAGTCCGATGATCGGCGCACAGAACAACATGCCAAGCCATGGATAGTTGTCGTTGAAATACCATGCCATCTTCCCCGCTTCCTTTACCGGAGCCCACGTTCCTTCGACACCGGCAGGCACCAGCGGTTTCCAGAGGTTGAACATATCGGCATTGACAATTGCCCGCAGTTCAGACCACCCGCCGAGAGCCTGAAGTCCGAACACTGTCACCAGCGCCGAGCCGATGATAAGAATAATAGTTTGCAACGCCTCTGTGTATGCCACAGCGCTCATGCCGCCAACGATAGTGTAGATCCCGGTAATCACGATAACAAGGATGGAGCCGATCCAGAAGCTATCCATCCCCATGAAATTCATTTCAGGAAGAAGCACGGAGAACACGACACCTCCGGCGTAGATACCGACGGCAATCTTCGTGAGGACATAGGCAACGAGAGAGATGACCGACAGGACGGTGCGTGAAGTGGAAGAGAACCGGCGTTCGAGAAATTCCGGCATGGTAAACACTTTCGACCGCATGTAGAAGGGCACCATCACCCAGCCCAGCACGAGCAGGCACCATGCATGCAATTCATAGTGGGCCATGGCAACGCCGTCTGTTGCGCCCGAGCCTGCCAATCCGACCAGATGTTCCGAGCCGATATTGGAAGCAAAGATCGAAGCCCCGACAACAAACCAGCCCAGGTTGCGGCCGGCAAGAAAATAGTGAGTCGAGGTGTCCTGTTGTTTCCGAATGACCCACCACGCGAGACCAATCACGACGCTAAAGTACCCGGCGATGGCGATCCAGTCGAGTGTCTGTAGTGTTCCCATAGGAGATTCCTTCCGGAGTTAATATGAAACAGAATGTAAAGATCGAATCATGGTATTGTCGATGAAGCGTGTGAGAAATGAACGATCGATATCATGACTGCTGCAGTGTCGAGCAGGGGTGATATCACAGGGTGGGTGTGTGCTGACGACCCACTGGGATTTTTGTGCCGTAAGTTGCGTGTCCGTACACGCAAAAGCAAGAAAAATTTTTGTGGGCGCCTATTTTAAAGAATTGCCGCCAAGTGCACCAAGAAAAAATGTGGGAGTTTTCGACGCTCCCGCGCCGGATTGCTAAACGCACAAAACCTTTTCTCCCTCACTCTTAATCCCTCTCCCATCAACGGGAGAGGGTGTGCCCGCCCGCCTGACCGCATGCGGTCGGGCGGGCGGTGAGGGCGTTCCGCGAATACTGAATGCCTAAATCGTCTGCATTAATTGTTCTCTTCGCCCCCGGCGGGGACGCCTTCAAGCCAGGGAAGTTTTTAAATACAATAGACACTTATTCCGACGATTCTATATTTGACGCTTGGCGTCTTGGCGGCATATTTTATTTTGTCGAAAAGCTATACACCGTCGTCGACCTGTATGTCTCACCCGGATTCAGTGTAGTCGTTGGGAAATCCGGTTTGTTCGGCGAATCGGGATAATGCTGTGTCTCCAGGCAGAATCCATATCGATGCTGGTAAGCCTTCCCCCCTTTTCCGATATTCGATCCATCGAGAAAATTGCCGGAATAGAATTGCAAACCCGGCTCGGTAGTAAAAACCTCCATAATACGTCCACTCGTTTTCTCCCAGACGCTCGCTGCGAGAAGAAGTTGATCGCGAACAATGACCTCACGCTGATGAATTGAATCATTCTTCACCGACTGAAACTCTACGAGACGAGCTTGAACCTGATTCAGCACCCAGTTATGATCGTATCCTTTGCCGAAGGTGAGCTGCTCATCTTTGACATCGATTCGTGTTCCAATAGCCGTCGGTGTTCGAAAATCCATTGGTGTATCTTTTACGGAACGCAGTTCTCCAGTCGGAATAAGACCCTCATCGATCGGAGTAAATCGGTCGGCGTCGATTGTCAACTCGTGGTTGAGAATATTGCCTGATCCGGCACCTGCGAGATTGAAATACGAGTGATGCGTCAGATTCACAACGGTCGGTTGGTCTGTAGTGGCAATATAGTCGATCTTCAGGGAATTGTCTTCCGTGAGCGTATAGACCACTTCTACCGTCAATGTGCCGGGGTATCCCTCTTCGCCATCATTGCTGATATAACTCAGAACGAGTGTCTGGCCGGGAACGCTCTTCTGTTCATTGACAGTCCAGAAGACCTTATCGAATCCCACGACTCCTCCGTGCAGTGTATTGGCTCCGTTGTTCACAGCGAGTGTGTACTCCTTGCCATTCAGTGTGATCTTTCCTTTCCCGATTCTGTTTCCATAGCGGCCTATCAGCGCACCAAAGTATGGGTTGCCCTTGAGGTAATGACTCAGAGAATCGAATCCAAGCACAATATCGGCGAGCTTATTATTTTTATCGGGTACAAGCAGTGAGACGACGATGCCGCCGTAGTTGGTAATCTTCGCTTCCATCCCTTTTTGATTCTTCAATGTGTACAGATACACCTCTTTACCATCCGGCAAAATGCCGAAATTTTCTTTCTTCATGGCAGACTCCTTTTTCCCCGAGCAATCGGTAAACAGAAATGCGGCAAACACCAAACAAGCCAGCAACGCAGCGGTCATTTTCATTGGTTACCTCTTACGTAGATTGTTATCATTGCCCAACAAATTCTCCACGGATGGCACACCGAATTACCCCGTTCAACGGGGTGAACACAGATAATGGTCCTATTTGTTACTTCTTCTTACAGAATATCACACTATTGACCTTACTCGATGATTATCCGTGTGCCATCAGGGGTTAACTATTTATCTGAGCAGTTACAGTGAGACATAGAATAGTGGCATATGTAGATCCGGGAAAAACCTACAGCCAAATAAGTTGAAAATCAACTGTGCGGATCACAATGAAACCTCACCCCCGTCTCACTTCTCACTTTTTACTTCTCACCGTCTTACAAAAGAATGCTCTTGCTTCTCATTTGTACGATGTTATATTGCTGTCACCTTTTAAGAGAAGCCATGCAACCGTTGGCAACAAACACTCCGCAAAATAATCGGAACAATCTTCAGCCCATTCCTGGCAAGGGGAGTCGACCGAAGTTAATGGATCAACTTCGCGAAGCATTACGTTCCCGTCATTATAGCCGGCGTACGGAGGAATCGTACGAGCAGTGGGTGAAACGTTTCATTCATTTCCATAACATACGCCACCCATCGGAGATGGCCGAACCGGAGATTAACGCTTTTCTTACACATCTGGCTTTAAAAAAACATGTGAGCGCTTCGACGCAAAACCAGGCTCTTTCCGCGATCCTCTTTCTTTACCGCTATGTTCTCAACCGTGAGATAGGCAGTCTTGGTGAAGTGATACGGGCGCGGAAGTCCAATTAT
>JAZDJN010000046.1:0-37656 GCA_043803945.1 bacterium
GAATATGAAACCATAAATCTGATTATTTGATTTTTTCCCCTACCCGATGGTGACATTTTCTCAAATCGGGTAATGAAGGTGTCACTCAAAATCGTGACCAGAACAAATCTTCAATTGGTGCTTTTTATAGCAAACTCACTAATTATTCAGAAATCCTTTTTAAAATCTCTCCGGGGGACAGAAACAGCGAGCGCTCATAGCTCGCGCATTAGTTGCTGAACCTGACGTATTAATATTAGATGAACCGACGAATGGGATGGATTTATCATCACGAATGGCAATTCTCGAGTTAATTAAAAAGCTGCACAAGGACACTCAGATGACAGTTATTATGGTCAGTCATCTCTTAAGCGATGTTGCAAACGATGTGCAAAAAATTGTCTTGCTTGAAGAAAAGCTATTTCAGGTCGGTCCGGTTCAAACCGTGTTGACCGCGGAGAATCTTTCCCATATTTATGGAATACCCGTAAAAGTGGGCGAGATTTTTGGTAAAAAGTCTATCACAACAAGAGATAAGAATGAGTGAGACTCAAATACTTCATACCCTCCTGTAAGAATTTCCCTATGCCTTATTAGCCAGCACATTGGCCGGGATACTATGCGGCTTCCTTGGTGTCTATGTGGTAACGAAGCGGGTTGTGTTTGTAGGAGCTACACTCACTCAGGTTGCTGTGATGGGATTAGCGTTTACACAAATTCCACTATTCCATATCGATCCTGTAATAGGATCAATTCTCTTCACACTTATCGCCGCAATTCTGGTTTCACGATTAATGGGCAGCCGAGCTGTTCCTCGCGACAGTGTTCTGGGTGCTGCCTTTATTATTGCTATTGCTCTTCGAATCCTTATCATTCAAAAATCTCCCGCCGCAGATGTTGCTGAAATCGACACCATCTTGAAGGGCGACATTCTCTTTGCAACCCTGGAACAATGCTACCTGATATTTGCTGTGTTCATTCTTGTGATGGGTATGCATTTGCTTTTCAATAAGCTGTTGATCTTTGTTGCGCTCGAGGCTGAAACTGCAACCTCGCAAGGATTTCGCGCACCTCTTTGGGAACTAATCTTTTATCTTTCCATCGGTATTCCCGTCTCCATTGCCACACGGATCGTTAGTGATGTTTTCGTATTCGGGTATTCAACACTTCCAGCTATTGCCGCTATTCTTGTCGCTCACAAAGCACTCTCCATATTCATCGTCGCGTCTGTCATCGGACTGGTAACTCCATTTCTAGGACTCTACTTCGCTTTCAAGCTGGATTTTCCTGCGGGCCCTACGTCTATTGCAGTGACCTTTATCGTCATGCTCATGTGCTATGTTATCGGGAAGTTTCGGTAGTGTGCAATGGCAGTATAGCGCATCTATCTTTCACACCAACGGTACGAATATAGTAACGCCATCAGATTTCTATGTGACGATAATTCACCAACTTTGAGGGCAGTAGTATTCATACTGCTCCTATCTGGATTCAATGTCTGGTTTGGATTCAAGTATATCATTCCTGGAATAATATTCTCTGATTATCAGCTTCTCATTTGAAATGGTGCTTTGCAAGAATTGTCTCGTAATGGAATATGAGGGAGTGAAGAGTATGTTGATTTTACCTCGATATTTTGATACTTTTACTCGTGCTCAGAACAAGTTATGCAGTATGCTTTGGTAGGAGCAAGTGTGATAAAGATAAACATCAATTTCGTAGTTGTGAGAGAAGTCCAATGACATTGAATGATAAAATTACTCAAGATCTTAAAGAGGCGATGAAGGCGGGAGAAAAAATTCGTTTGGAGACACTCCGCACATTGCGAGCGCAGATGATTGAACTCTCAAAACGGGGGAGTGAGTATACAATAACCCAAGATGATGAGATGGCTGTGCTTATTGCGGCAATGAAAAAAAGAAAAGAAGCGATTGATATTTATGAAAAAGCCGGAAGAACCGATCTTGCGTCGCAGGAAAAACAGGAATTAGAAATTATTTCACATTATTTACCAAAACAGCTTACAGTTGAAGAAGCCGCCATGATCGTGGCGAAAATTATCACTGATTTGGGTGCCAATTCTTCCAAGGATTTCGGAAAAGTTATGCCTTTAGCTATAAAGGAATTAAAAGGCAAAATCGACGGTAAAATTGTACAAGAAATTGTGAAAAGTAGATTAAGGAGCTAACAATGTATTTAGACATTCTCTTTTCATTTGCTTTAATATTGACAACAGGCCTTGGTTTTCGGGATGGGCTTGTTCGAAAACTTGTTTCGATTGCATTTACTGTTGGCGGAGTATTTCTCGCTCAATATCTGATGCACGATGCAGCAGTATTTCTTAAAGAGCAGCTCGTCATGGATGCCTCCGCTGCGCCCATCATAGGCTATTTTATGATTTTTTTCGGCGTACTTTTTATTCAATCCATCCTCTATCGTGCCATTGCCAAGAGATATAAAATGGGAGGTATCGCTGATAAAATATTTGGTTCTTTCTTTGGCTTGGTTCAGGGAGCGTTCGTGTTAAGCGTTATTCTGATAATGTTGGCAACCCAAGGCTGGCCTGACAAGAGAACTTCGAAAGAATCCAGACTTTATCCTGCCTTGATCGTCATTGCACCTCAGATCACTGATGTAGCCGCAAACTTGGAGTCGGATGCAAGAGAATCACTTGACAAAATTTCTCTTCCGGCAGGTTCACAGGAACAGGAAGCGACCCCTGAACAGAAACCTGCTTCTACTGATGAAGAATTCGCAAATAAAATGCGAGAGAAGATGAAAGAGAGAGATAAGGCTGTCGACTCGCTCTACAAAAATGCCCGCAACCCCGCCAGGAATAAGTAATTCTCTATGCCGGCATTTTCTGCAGCGATACTGAAGCTCGAATTCGATAAGGTTATTGATCGAATCAGTTCGCTTGCTTCATCGGACAGGGGAAAGCAGCTTGCCCGCCAGATATTTCCATCCACAGATCTCAGTTTTATTGAGGAAGAACTTCGACGCGTATCGGAAGGAAAAGAACTTTTAATTGCAGAGGGCACTGTCCCCATCGATGGAGTGAAAAATATTAGTGGATCACTCAAAAAGTGTGTTATTGAAAATCACACTCTTGGAGCAAAAGAGCTCTATGATATTGCCTCAACATTAACAGCAGCTCGTACTGTTGCGGTATTTTTCCAAAAACGAAAATCAACTGCACCCGAGCTATTCTCTATGGCATCTGGCATCACCTTCGATCGTGTTCTGGAGCATAACATTCTGGACGCGATCGATGAAGAGGGGCGTGTTAAGGATTCTGCAAGTAAGGATCTTAAAAGAATCAGGCAGGATATTTTTTCCACTTCTGATATCCTACGAAAACGATTGGCATCGATCCTCCGACGAATCTCAGAGAAAGAAATTGCACAAGAGGAGATAATCACAACACGTGACGGCAGGATGGTTATACCAATCAAGGTGGAGCATAAAAATAAGCTGCAGGGATTCATCCATTCTAGCTCCGCTAGTGGTGCTACGGTTTTTATTGAACCGGCTGAAACGCTGGATATTAATAATTCAATCACTGAACTCCAACTCAGCGAACAGCGGGAAATTTATCGCATTCTCTCAGAATTAACAAAGCAGATCGCTAAAATTAAGGAGCAGTTAGATACCACACTCTCTCTTCTTGCAGCATTGGATCTTGTTATTGCAAAAGCGAAGTATTCAATCCAAGTGATGGGAAATCCGCCTCGTCTTCTTCTCGAACCGAGGATATCTCTTTCAGAAGCTAGGCACCCAGTGCTATTACAGAAGCACAAAAGGGAAGAAGTAATTCCTTTAAATATTAATTTGGGTGGGAAGTATACTACATTTCTTATCACTGGACCAAATGCTGGCGGTAAAAGTGTTGCTATAAAAACGGTTGGGTTAATGGTGCTATGCACACAGTCTGGTATACATTTACCAGCTTCTCTTGAATGTGAACTATCAATCTTTAAAAATATTTTTGTTGATATAGGGGATGATCAATCTATAGAAAACGACTTAAGCACATTCAGTTCCCATCTGGCTCGTTTGAAAGAAATACTTGACAAAGCCGATGAAAATAGCCTCGTGTTGATAGATGAGATAGGTGCTGGAACTGATCCTTCAGAAGGGGGAGCACTGGCGGCTGCAGTATTACAATCGCTCGCCGAACGAAAATCTATCTCTATTTCAACTACACATCATGGGATGCTAAAAGCATTCGCACACTCAACTCCAGGAATGTTAAACTGTTCAATGGAATTTGATCAGTCTACGTTGAAACCAACTTATCAATTTAGGATGGGGATTCCAGGGAGCAGCTATGCACTTGAGCTTGCGGAAAGACTTGAATTACCAGAGAATATCATATTGAATGCCAGAAAATTAGTCGATTCAAATAAGATCAAGCTTGAGGATCTGTTATCTGAACTTGAGAAGAAAAATCAGGAGCTTCAAATACAAACCAAAGCGGTTGAGAGAGAACGTAATCACCTAAAGTTTCAACGTCAATCTTATGAGGAGAAGATCCTCGAACAGAAACGTGAGTTGAAGAAGATACGAAAGAAAGCGGTCGAAGACGCAAATGAAATCCTCTCAAATATCCATTCAACGATAGAAAGAGCTATTAGAGAAATTCGTGAATCATCTGCCGATAAAAAGGTTATCCGCGATGCAAAGGAGAGCATAGATACTTTATCAAAACAGATATATGAACAAAATCAGACACTTCGCGAGAGTAGTACATCAGGGGTATTAGTAATAGGAGACCATGTAAAAATTAAAGACGGCTCACAGGTTGGTCAAATCGAAGAAATTAAAGGTGAAGATATATTTGTTATTTTTAATAATGCAAAACTAAGAGTTAAACGTAATTCACTCGTCAAAGTTGATGAAAAATCTACTACTGGTGTTGAATCGAAGGAATCAGTCTATCACCCGGAAATTCGTAATGAAATAGATGTCAGAGGGCTTCTCGGCGAAGAAGCCATTCAAGTGATTCAGCGAACACTGGACGATGCCGTGGCTCATGGCTTGCACAGAATTGATATCATTCATGGCAAAGGTACCGGTGCTTTGAGAAAACGGGTGGGAGAATTCTTAAAAGAATATCCCTTTGTTAAGAGCTTCAGATTGGGAGAATGGAATGAAGGAGGGACTGGAGTAACTGTTGTTGAGATTAAAGAATAACCAGCAATAATTTGTTATAACTCATTAATAATGTTTGAGATAAGAATATATATCAATGTTAAATCAAGAATCAGAAGTCACACTCGAACTTGCGAAAGAGCACGGCTTATCCGAAGAGGAATATCGCCGGGTAATTAACATCCTTGGAAGGATTCCTACATTTACCGAACTTGGCATATTTAGTGTAATGTGGAGCGAACATTGCAGCTATAAGAACTCTATTGCGCTATTAAAAACCCTTCCACGCTCAGGGAAAAACCTTCTCGTTAGCGCCGGTGAAGAAAATGCAGGACTTGTAGACATAGGAGACGGTCTTGCTATTGCATTTAAGATTGAAAGCCATAACCATCCATCCGCTGTTGAACCTTACCAGGGTGCAGCAACTGGGGTTGGAGGAATTTTACGTGATATTTTTACAATGGGTGCCAGGCCAATAGCGGCATTGAACTCCTTAAGATTTGGTCAGCTATCAAACAAACGTGTTCAATATTTGTTTAAGAATGTTGTTAAAGGAATCGGTGATTACGGTAATAGCTTTGGAGTTCCAACTGTTGCAGGTGAAGTATATTTTGATGAATGTTATACCGGTAATCCTTTAGTAAATGCAATGGCGGTAGGAATTGTGCGTCATAGCAAGGTTGTAAAAGCCATTGCACAAGGGAAAGACAATCTCGTAATGATCGTAGGTTCATCGACCGGTCGGGATGGAATTCATGGAGCAACATTTGCGTCGGAAGAAATATCTGAAGCATCTGAGGCAAAGCGGCCATCCGTTCAAGTTGGAGATCCTTTCACAGAAAAACTCTTGCTCGAAGCAACGCTGGAGGCAATCGATCAAGGACTCATTATTGGAATACAGGATATGGGAGCTGCTGGATTAACTTGCTCAAGCACAGAGATGAGCGCAAAAGGGAAGTCTGGCATGATTCTGGATCTCGATAAAGTCCCATTACGGGAAGATTCGATGAGTGCTTATGAGATTATGCTTTCAGAATCTCAGGAAAGAATGTTACTTGTTATTGAGAAGCAAAATGAGGTAGCAATAAGAAAAGTCTTTAATAAATGGGACTTACATGCTGAAGTTATAGGAAATATAATAGATGAAGATCGTATCATTATCTATCAACATAATCAAAAGATGGCAGATGTACCTGCTAACGCGCTTGTATTAGGAGGTGGAGCCCCAGTCTATCATCGTGATTCTAAGATGGCTGAATATATAAAGCATGTCAGAGATTTCAAGCCTCAATCGATTACAGAACCAACAAATTATACAGACATCTTAATACAGCTCTTAAGCAGCCATAATATCGCTTCAAAACAATGGGTCTATAATCAATATGATTCGATGGTAAGAACAAATACTATTGATCTAAGAGGTGATGCTGCAGTCATCCGAATAAAAGGTACCGAAAAGGCGATTGCCGTTAAAACTGACAGCAATCCACGATATGTTTATTTGAATCCTCGTAGAGGTGCACAAATAGCTGTAGCTGAAGCGGCCAGAAATGTTGTCTGTACAGGCGCTAGGCCGATTGCTATAACAAATTGCCTTAATTTTGGAAATCCTTATGATCCTGAAGTGTACTGGCAATTCAGTGAAGCTGTAGCGGGAATGGCTGAAGCTTGCTGCACATTTGAGACACCAGTTACTGGTGGAAATGTAAGCTTTTATAATGAAAGTCCTGACACTTCTGTCTATCCAACACCAATTATTGGGATGCTTGGATTGATTGATAAATACACCCATCCTATAGAAAGCGCATTTCCTGAGACTGGATTACATGTGATAATATTGGGTCCGCTTACTGATGAAATTGGCGGTTCAGAGTATTTGGCTCTGCGAACAGGCAAATGTATAGGAGATGCACCTAATATTGATTTGCAGTATGAAAAACGCCTGCAAAGTTGTTGCCTTGAGTTAATTCATAAAGGTCTGGCATTGTCAGCTCACGATTGCTCCGAGGGTGGAATAGCAGTTGCTATTGCAGAATGCGTTCTGAATGCCAGGTCTATCTTAGGAGTCCAAATTGATAATATTGATCTGCAACAAGGCAGACCAGATTTCATTTTATTTGGAGAAGGGCAATCCAGGATAATTATCTCTGCAAAAGATTCTGAGATTGAAAAGATAGTCCAAGTGGCAGAGTCTTACAAAGTTGAATGTCAGGTTCTTGGTAAAACCACAACTCAAGATAAATTTTCAATCCAGCCTTACATAGACACAGAAGTCACCGAGCTAAGATCTGAGTATTCTAATGCCATTAGAAAAGCAATGGGGGATTAGGCGGAGAATAAGCAATAATGAGATGTTTTCATGTCTATGTAACTTTACATAATATACATTATACAACAAGACTTGTTTATTGAAAGAACTCTTGCGTGAAGCTTTTTTTCACGTTAATCACACCTTTGAACACTGTAAGTGCTGGCCCTCTCAATATTACATTTTTGATTTCTTTTCCTACCGCATCGTAGTCGATAGTTAAAATTTTTCTGCTGCGTGTAACGATCTTTATTGGTGTATTTAATTCCCATTCCTGTGCAGCTGTAATAGCGCATGCAATCGAACCGGTTCCACAAGCCAAAGTCTCATCTTCTACACCGCGTTCATATGTCCTCATATGAACCGTGCCATCTTTTTTCCTTTCGATGAAATTCACATTCGTTCCTTCTTTGAATAGTGATTTCATATTTCGAATGCTTCTTCCGATATCCAGTACATCGACATTCTCAATGCTCATTGTTCTTTTCAAATTTGAGACTACTACTACAACGTGCGGAGATCCGGTGTTTAAAAAAACTGCTTTGATTCGCTTTTTATTAAATGGTATCTCAAGGTCGAAACAGATATTCGAAGGATTTTTCATAACCAATGACACCTCGTTCCGGCTTACAATAGCTCGATAGATGTGACCCAATGCTTCAAACCGATGCGCTTTTTTGACAATTCCTTCTTCAAAGGCAAACAACGAAATACATCGCCCTCCATTTCCACACATTCCGCCATAACTGCCATCTGCATTGTAATATCTCATTCGAAAATCTGCAATCTTGCTATTTTCAAGCAATAGCAAGCCGTCTGCACCAATTCCCCACTTTCTATCACACAATTTTCGGGCGACTTTACCATGCTGTCTAACTAAACTTTCTCTGTTATCAATGACAATAAAATCATTTCCAGCACCAGACATTTTCGTAAAGTGAACGCTCATAGTATACCTCTCAAATCGTTATGATAGATTAAAATAGAAGATTTGTCGTAACAATCAAATAAAAGATTATATCAAGGCAGGATCGTCAGAATGGTGCTTGATGATTCTCGCATTATCGAGAAACACCACATCTTCGACAATATTTGTCGCGTGATCTACCAAGCGTTCTGAGTCTCGTAAAAGGATCATGATATGAGCTGCTGGAGTAATATTGTCTGAAGCTTCATTCATGCGTTGAAGCATAAGATTGAAATTCTGTTTATCAAGGTTATCAATAAAGTCGTCTTCTAAAAGAATCGTTTTTGCAAGGTCTGGGTCGTTGTTGACAAAGGAATCAATTGCCTTGGAGATTTCGATAAGGTCGGTCAACAACGTATCCAATCGTGCCGCAGGATGATAAGCCTTCTCCACGAACTTTCTATTTACCGCTTTATCGTCAATGGCACCATCGAGCAGCGTTTCCAAAAATCCTTTCAGCGAAAAGATGGGAGTTCGGAGTTCATGAGAAACATTGCCTAGAAATTCCGTCCACACCAGTTCCAATTTTCGCATCTGCTCAATATCCGCCTTGATGGTGTCAGTTATTTGGTTGATCATGCCGGCAAGCTGGCCAAACTCATCATTGGATTTCACCGGCAGTTTCTGGTCATAGTTGCCAGCTTTAATATCCTTAACGATTCTAGAGATCTCGTTTATAGGTTCTGTAATAGTTCGACCGATGAAGCGACTGACAAAAATAATTATTAAAAAGACCGCGAGTGCAGCGACAACGATCTTAAATCGAATTTCATAAAGCATCTTATGAATTTCCTGAAGATTTACTGAAATCCGAATGAATGCTGGCCCCTCCGCTTTTAGATGTAATGTTGGTTGAACGCTGATCATCATAGCAACGTACAGAAACTCCTGGTTCACGGACTTGCTAAGGCGAATATCAGTTCTGAAAGCTTTCTGTTGAGATTCAAGCATTTCAAGCCTCGTGGAATGGTTCTCAAGCGCAGGTAATGCTGAGTCTGGCACGGATGAGTCATATGTCACACGCCCACTGGAGTCGATCAAGGTGACCCGAACCTTCTTCATCGAAGAATAAGATTGCAGGTAGGATGCCATCCGATGTCGATTGGGTTTGTCTCTCTCGAGATCTCTCAGTGTTGTTTCAACGACTTGTATATCAGAAGCTATATCGGCTTTCAATCGATCAATGAAATATCGTTCTATTTCGAGGCTAGAGATGATCCCAATGAGTGTTAGGACGAGTAAAGAAATGAGTATGTAGGTTGCGGTGGATGTTTCAGTTCCACCCTGGGGGGGCTACTCATAGGTTATCGCCATGAACCGAATATATTTAGAATATCTTTCCAAGGTAAGATCTGCTGAATCTGTGCGATCATAAGATTAGTTTTGACAGCAGCGAGATGCAGTTGAATTACATTATCCATTTCTGCATGGACATCGATAGGATGACAACCTGGACTCAGGAAAACTGATTAGAAAGAGTTTAGTAACTGCGCAGTGATTTGATAGCGACTGATATATCAGAATGAGAAAAGATATATGTTCCTGCGACGAGCACGTTGGCTCCCGCAGCAGTAACTAATGTCGCCGTGGAGGCATCGATTCCACCATCGACTTCAATATCGAATGAGGCATCCGCTTCTGTTCTTAACGAGCAAAGATCACGTATCTTTTCAATCGATCGGGGGATGAAGCTCTGACCTCCAAATCCTGGATTGACCGTCATTAGAAGGACCAGATCGACATCATGGAGTACCTCAGAGAGTGTATGACATGGAGTAGCGGGATTCAAGGAAACTCCCGATTTAGCCCCAAGTTCTCGAATATGATGAAGGGTACGATGGAGGTGATAGCTCGCTTCCTGATGAACCGTGATGATATCAGCACCAGCATCCCTAAACTTCTCGAGAAAGCGATCGGGATGTTCGATCATTAAATGGACATCCAGTGGAAGCGTTGTGCATTTTCTAATGGCTTTTACAATAAATGGACCCATGGTAATATTTGGAACAAAATGACCGTCCATCACATCGATATGGATCCAGTCTGCCCCTCCCTCCTCGGCCATTCTAATTTGATTCGCCAGATGAGAGAAATCGGCAGCAAGGAGCGATGGTGCTATGAGTATGGATCTCGACCTAATGTTCTGATTCATTTTTTTGAACTTTTTGTGCTAAGAAAAGGTCGATAGATTGACCTGCGAGGACAAGTTCATTTGCTCTTGGAAATTGTTCAATAACAGTGTTGGGTAATAAATCGACTGTGGGGCGATATGTTATGTTGCCAACCTTCAATTCCAATCCTGCCAGGAGTTGCTGAGCTTCTTCGAGACTCATTTTCAGTAAAATGGGAACAACTACGCGTTCACCACTCTTCCCCTGGCTCACTATCAATTGGATACGACTTCCAGAGGAGGCTTTCACCCCTTCTAAAATATCTTGAGAGATGATCGTGCCAATAGGAAATTCTTCAGAAATTTCATACGTGATTCCACCCAAAATGAATCCGGTTTTTTCAAGTGCGAACGTAGCATCACGGATCGATTTCCCTTTTAATCCGGGGACTGTGGCCTGTACTTCTCCACCACTAATCGTGAGATACACCCCCCGTCCGATCTTCACTACTGCACCAGCAATTGGATTTTGACTAACAACAGTTCCTTCCGGATATTGCTTATCATTTCGCACGTCTGCTTTTTTCGCTGTTAGCCCGCTATCCTTAAGTAATCGGACTGCATCCACGTAGTTTTTACCTAAAGTATTTGGAACTCTAACTACATTATCTTTTTGGATGTAGATTGGCATTAACAGTGAATCAAACAGGAAAAATAATCCTATTAGAATTATTAGAATAATCGCAGGCTTTTTTAATTTTCGAAAGGATTTCTTTTTCATGGGTTTAAAAATAATTTCACTATAAATATAGAAATACTTTACAAGATTTACAAGAAAACCCATCGCTCCTAAAACCTGTGTTCATACAAAAAAAAGAATCTCCACTACTTCCCCCTTGCTTAGCTCCTGAATAAATGCTTCTTCTTTTCCATCAGAAGGAACTCTGTACCTTTCAGTGATGTTATTCTTGACATATGATATCTCATATCGTATATTGCACAAAGAATTATTGTTCTTTCAAAAAGTAATTTTGGCTCTTATCAAGAAAGGCTGAGGGTACAGGCCCGTTGAAGCCTTAGCAACCGATTTCGATGCTGAAATGTCAGGTGCTAACTCCTGCCCATGGTATTCGCATTGGGAAAGATGAGGGAAGATCAGTTTTTGATTTATCAAAACCTCTTCTGGATTTTTTCCGAAGAGGTTTTTTTTTGAACATCGAAAATCAATATTACCTGCAAAATCAAAGGAATGATTTCATGAACGATGTACCACATACGAAGAAACACAGGTTTGAGACCCTTCAACTCCATGCGGGGCAGCATACCGACCCGTCTACCCATGCTCGAGCAGTTCCAATCTATCAGACATCCTCATACACGTTTGATAGTTCAGAACATGCAGCAGCGCTATTCGGGCTGAAGGAGTTTGGAAATATATACACGAGAATTATGAATCCGACAACAGCTGTGCTTGAGGAACGTATTGCTTCCCTTGAAGGCGGACTGGCCGCTCTCGCTACTTCTTCAGGCCAGGCTGCGGAATTCCTCGCTATTTCGACAATTGCCCAGGCTGGAGACAATATTGTTTCGACAAGCCTCCTCTATGGCGGTACTTACAATCTCTTTAAGGTGACCCTGCCCCGCCTCGGCATCGATGTAAAATTTGTGGAGAGTGATACTTCTGAACTTTTTGCTTCAAAAATAAATAAGTCTACCAAAGCCCTCTACATTGAAACCATCGGCAATCCTCGCCTGAATGTCCCCGATATTGAAGCGATCGCAAGAATTGCGCATGATCATGGGATTCCTCTGATTGTTGATAATACATTTGGGGCCGGTGGATATCTTTGCAGGCCTATTGAGTTTGGCGCCGATATCATTGTCCACTCTGCAACGAAATGGATCGGAGGGCATGGCACTTCGATCGGCGGTGTTATAATCGATTCAGGAAAATTTAACTGGGCAAACGGAAATTTCCCTCTATTCACCCAACCGAGTCCAGGGTATCATGGTCTAAATTTTTGGGATGTATTCGGAGCACAGAATCCTGAAAAGAATATCGCGTTTATCATTCGTGCACGAGTGGAACAATTGCGCGACCTAGGTCCCTGTATTAGCCCATTCAATTCCTTTCTCCTGTTACAAGGTATTGAAACGTTATCTCTCCGCGTACAACGGCACTGTGATAATGCCCTCAAGCTTGCTTCCTTTCTGAAGAATCACCCCAAGATTGATTGGATTTGGTATCCCGGGTTACAGGATCATCCCTATCACACACTCGCCTCAAAATATTTAAGCAACGGATTTGGCGGAATAGTCGTGTTTGGTGTGCATGGCGGTCTGGAATCAGGGAAAAAACTTATTAATAACCTTAAACTTGCAAGCCATTTAGCAAATGTCGGTGATGCGAAAACGCTCGTGATTCACCCGGCGTCGACAACGCACCAGCAATTATCTGAACAAGAGCAGCGAGACGCTGGTGTTTCACCCGAATTGATCAGAGTCTCCGTCGGGATAGAACATATCGATGATATTTTGGAAGATTTTTCAGAAGCACTGGATGCCTAGAGAGACAACGATGGTCTAACGCATAACACTATCATAGCACGACAGAATACCCTTGATCTCACAATATTCTTCAACAACTCGTACTCACGAAGAACAGGCAAGATTTCCTATTGCTGCTTCCACGGCTATCCTGTTCAACGGCAACAATCCTTTGAAACTCGAATCAGGTGAATCCCTTCCCCTTGTCGAAGTTGCGTATGAAACCTATGGGACGCTCAATCATGAAGGTACGAATGCCATTCTCCTCTGCCATGCATTGACTGGAAATTCTCATGCGGCAAACCACGCGAACTGTTTGCATGCGCCTGGTCAATCCGGGTGGTGGGATGGCGTTATCGGATTCGGAAAAGCTTTTGACCCTCAGAATCATTTTATCATTTGTTCAAATATTCTCGGCGGTTGCTATGGCACCACGGGACCAAGAAGTATTAATCCAGTTACAGGTCGTCACTATGGCCCTTCATTTCCTCAGATAACCGTTCGTGATATGGTGAAGGTCCAGCGAGCGCTGATTGAAAAGCTTGGTATCAAAAAACTCCATACAGTTGCCGGTGGATCTCTGGGTGGAATGCAGGCTCTCGAGTGGGCGTTGCTCTATCCTGAGATTGTGCATTCCATTATTCCCATCGGCACATCCGCTCAACATTCTCCATGGTGCATCGCCTTGAATGAAATCACCCGCCTCTCCATTACGAATGATCCGACCTGGAACAAGGGATGCTATGAAGAACAACCAACCCATGGACTCGCCCTTGCACGAATGGTGGCGATGGTCTCGTATCGCAGTGCGAATTCATTTCAGAACAAATTTGGAAGAAGCCTTACAGACATCAACAAAAAGAAATTCAACGACCTCTTTAGCAATGAACCGAGTATTTTTGAGGTGGAGCAATACCTGCGATACCAGGGGAAAAAGCTCGTCGATCGATTTGATGCAAACACATACCTCACCATCACACGGGCCATGGATTCACACGATATTGCACGTGGCCGGGGTTCGCTTAAAACTGCACTTGGTACAATCAAAGCAGATGCGTTGTGCATCGGCATATCATCTGATATTCTCTACCCTGCTTCCGAGCAACGGGCAATTGCAGCGGAGATTCCCTCAGCCCACTACGAAGAAATTGAATCGATTCACGGTCACGATGCCTTCCTTATGGAATTTGATCAACTGAACAGGATCATGACTCGGTTTCTTGCAGGATGATTTTGCAGAATTTCGTCGTGATTTTCTATCAAATTGCATATAACTCCATTCTTGGGTATATTTCCCTCGAAGAATACCATAACAAGTTCATACTGGTTTTCTTTCAAGATAAATGCCAAGAATAGACCGGGGTATTATGCAGGATCGATATCATGAACTTGTGAAATTCGCCATAGAGGCAAAAAAGAGATCCTATGCTCCCTACTCGGATTTTCATGTTGGTGCAGCGCTCCTTACTGCGTCAGGGAGAATTATCACTGGCTGTAACATTGAAATCAGCACCTATGCATTGACAATTTGTGCCGAACGGACTGCAATCTTCAAGGCAATATCTGAAGGTGAAAACGAATTCAAAGCCATCGCCATCTCTTCGGACGACCCTGACTATATTCCCCCCTGTGGTGCATGCCGACAGGTGCTTATGGATCTTGCCGGTGACATCGATATTATTATGTTAAATGGAAAAAAGCAGACAAAAATCCTCAAACTGGCAAAGTTGCTCCCTCATGCTTTTGGAAAAAATAATCTTGAGAGAACAAAAACTAAAAGAAGGTAAGTATGGATACATCAGCACTCCACAATGTACCGCGGGACACCGGGTGGATAGAAGTCGTCTGCGGCTGTATGTTCAGCGGTAAGACTGAAGAACTTATTCGGAGAATTCGAAGAGCTCAAATTGCTAAACAAAAAGTTGCAATATTTAAGCCGCGAATCGATACAAGATACAGTGTTGAACACATAGTCTCTCACAGTGAACAATCGCTAATCTCTCAATCCATTGATGATGCTGCTCAGATTCCAGAACTCGCTGGCGATGCGCAGGTAATTGGAATAGATGAGGCACAATTTTTCAAGGCAAATGTTGTTGATGTTTGTGAATCACTCGCAAATCACGGCAAGCGTGTTATTATCGCAGGCCTTGATCAGGATTATCGGGGAAAACCATTTGAACCAATGCCGCAGCTTCTCGCCATTGCAGAATATATTACGAAAACATTGGCGATCTGTGTGGTTTGCGGTAATCCTGCTGACCGGACGCAGCGTAAATCAACCTCAAGCGAACGTGTCATTGTCGGAGCCAAGGAGTTGTACGAAGCTCGCTGCAGAAGATGCCATCAGGCTCCAAGTGAATGACTGCTATGAGGATAAATTGCTTTACAAATCTCTGCTGCTTTTCCATCGGGTGTGAACGAAAATTCAAGAATTCCTATGGATGCAAATAACTCACGAATTACAGAAGCCTTAGCTTATATCAGATCAATCTCAGCAGTTCAACCAAAACTCGCGCTTATTTTAGGATCAGGACTGGGAGATTTTGCAGATTACCTGCAAGAAACAATTATTATTAATACGACATCGATACCTCATTATCCGCATTCTTCTGTTCAAGGTCATGAAGGGAAACTGATTTTCGGGTATCTCAAAGAAGAGAATAGGAGGTCATGCCCTTTGCTTGTTTTTAAGGGAAGGGTCCATCTCTACGAATCGGGTGATCTTCAGAAAGTTTACTTCCCTATCGAAATTGCCAGCGCTCTTGGTGCTACACATCTTTTCGTGACAAATGCAGCAGGAGGAATCAATCCTCGATTCCAGGCTGGCGACCTGATGCTCATCGATGACGTGATCAATCTCTCCCTGCAACGTATCAAGTATACAGAGTTGGCTTCAATCAATACTATTGGCTTCAATGAGTTGCAAAGAGATAGAAAGCCTCTTCTCGATAAAGCATTTAGCGCGATAATTCAGAACGCTGCGACTTACCTTAATATGACACTTCACCGTGGGACATACTGTTGGGTGAACGGTCCCTCTTACGAATCGAGCGCTGAGATTGAGATGATGCGAAGGTTGGGAGCAGATGCAGTAGGCATGTCGACTGTTCCAGAAATCCTAGTCGCTTCGTATCTTGGAATGAAAGTAGCCGGTGTTTCGCTTATTTCAAATCTTTCAACTGGGCTTTCTCAAAATAAACTTTCTCACAGCGAGGTAACAGAAGTTGCCATGAAGGTGAAGGATACATTTTGTCGTTTTGCTTTTGATTCGATAATGAGTTTCTCTTCTTAAAAGAGATATTTCATTAACGAGTTACATTATCTTTTGTGTCATTAACTTATATTGCGCATGGAACAGAGCAAGACCAGAAAATGAAAAAGATTTGCCGCCTGCCCGCCGCAAGCGGCGCACAGGCGGGCAAGAACGCCAAAACGCCAAGAGTTAAATGTGATAGATTTTCACATCCTTATGAAAAACAATCAAATAATAATATTCTTCCCGCCAGACCGCATGGCGGGCTGGGGCGCACTTGGCGGCCAGATTTTCTTACAAAGAGACTCATCTTTTGTTTGTGCGTAACGTGACTTTTCAATGAAGACTTTATCGTTATCCATTTCATAAATAGGATATTATGAATTCTATTCCGTTTTCTGATCTTCCTTCCAGCACCAATGGATATTCTCAGCTATTTCTCGATTACATTGAGAACAATTCAAAGGTAGAGACTTTCTTTAATGGTAATTTTAAGAAGGATAGTGATTGGAAGTCTTTGCTAAAAAAAGTTACAAACCGATCATTAGATAGGTCGGCAATTGCGCAGATACTTTCCAGGCAAAACAAGGAAAATCACTGCGGTGTGAAAACACTCGCAAATATCGACCTACTGCTTAACGACAATACTGTTGCAGTTGTCACAGGTCAACAGGTTGGAATTTTTACAGGCCCACTCTATACCATTTATAAAACATTGACCTGCCTAAAACTCGTCGAGAATCTGAATGAACGATTTCCAGATTACTCTTTCGTTCCGATATTCTGGCTCGAAGGTGAAGATCACGATATTGATGAAGTAATATCGATCCATCTTATGAACCAGGCAAATGACTTAATGACAGCTACATATGATATCGCAGGAAAAGGAAACGAAAAGAACCTCGGTGCAGTAGGCAAGTTACGATTTGAAGATAAAATAAATTTGCTATTCGATTCGCTTCAATCTTCGCTAGTTCAGACAGAGTATACACAAAAAGTAATGGACCTATTTCGAGTGTCCTACCAGACAGGGATGAGTTTTAACAAGTCCTTCATGAATATTCTAAATGATTTATTACCCGAAAGCGGATTGATTTTTCTGGATCCTAACGACGTTGAAGTAAAGCAATTACTGAAGCCTCTTTTCAAGCGTGAATTATCTGAGACTCCTAGATTTTGCCAGCTTGTCATTGATCAAAGCGCTCGATTAGAAAAAGCATACCACGCTCAAATTAAACCGAAATCGATAAATCTGTTTTTCTTCCACAATGAAGGCAGATATCTTCTAGAACCTAAATCTGATGGTTATTCTCTCAAAGGGACCCGCCAGCATTTGAGCAAGGAGCAAGTTGAGGAAGCATTGGAAAATACACCTGAAAAATTTAGCTCAAATGTGGTTCTAAGGCCAATATGTCAGGATACGCTCCTGCCTACCATCGCATATGTAGCCGGGCCATCTGAAATTGCATATTTCGCACAATTAAAAACTCTTTACGAGGATGTAGGTATTCCAGAACCGATGATCTTCCCTCGAGCTAGTGTAACAATTGTTGAGGAGAAGGTAGAGAAAGTTCTTCAGCGATATTCTCTTCGAATTTCTGAGATTCTTCATGATGTGGAAATCGCTAAAGCAAAAGTAGCAAATCAAATCTCGGATATTAATATCGACGAAATATTTGGGGGGTCTGGAATCGCTATACGGGAAATATTGGAACAAATGAAACCTGGGCTCCAACAGCTTGATCCTACATTACTCGGCGCAGTACAAAACACACAGCAGAAATTTGAATCTCATCTCACTGTGTTGCGGGAAAAATCTGTCGCAGCTCAAAAAAGGCAGCATGAAGTATCATTACGGCAGGTGGAAAAGGCAGCTAATCATCTTTTCCCTGGAGGGCAATTTCAAGAACGAACGATAAATATCCTCCATTTTCTGAACAAATATGGCCTAGAGTTCGTGCGATGGCTTTACACCGAAATGAAGATTGATGTTTTTGAACACCAGATAATTTTTTTATAAGGCTTCCAGTACTAGAAGATATCTATATCACTAACCTATTACAGTAATAGATATTTGCCTTCTTATGGTAAATAATGTTTGACTAATTCTTAAGAGCTTTTATTGTTTCCCAGAATGTTGGGAACGAAATATCCACACACTCAGCTTGCCTAATAATGCTCTCTCCTCTTGCTACAAGTGCCCCAATTGCAAAAGCCATAGCGATCCTATGATCGAGACTTGATTCAATAGCAGCTCCATGAATTATACTTGTGCTCTCAAAACCAAAACCATCTTTGTACTCTTCAACCTCAACGCCAATATTCCGTAAATTCTCTACAACAGTCCTTATCCTGTCAGATTCCTTATGTCTCAGCTCCCCCGCATCGCGAATCTCTAATGAACATTGATTGCATGCAGCAGTAACTGCTAATATTGGTAGTTCATCAATCAACAGGGCAACATCTGGACTGGAGAGAGTTAACTTCCCTTTTAACTGAGTTGTTCTCACAGAAATGTCACCCAATAGTTCGCCGGAAATTGCTCGAGTATTTGAAATCTGGATATTCCCTCCAAGTTGTTCCAGTATCTTCAGAAATGCAGTTCTTGTGGGATTCAGACCGACATTTTTAATTATAATTTCGGAATTTGGAACAATCAATCCTGCAGCGATAAAGAAAGCTGCTGCAGAGAAATCTCCAGGAATTTCAAATTTTCTGCCAAGGGGTGCATTATCCCTTGAAATGCTAATAATTCTGACAGACTCCTTAACCTCTATTGGCAAATCAAGCATTCTTTCAGTATGGTCTCTCGTGAGAATGGGTTCAAACACTCTTGTAATTCCATTGGTATAAAGGCCTGCAAGCAAGACTGCTGATTTTACCTGAGCACTAGGAACAGGAAGTTGATAGTCGATTGCTTTAAGAGGGTATCTTCCAGATATTTTAAGAGGTGCTGTGCTTCTCTCACTTGCCTCAATTTTTGCACCCATCAGTAAGAGTGGTTCAAGAATCCTTTTCATTGGCCTTTTGATAAGGGAAGCATCGCCGGTAATTTCTGAATTGAAATTTTGTCCAGCCAATATGCCTGAGAGCAGTCTCATTGTTGTTCCTGAATTCCCTGTGTCCAGAGATCCATTAGGAGATAAAAAACTCTTGAGACCCTTTCCGTGGATTATGAGGTGATTGCCACTAACTTCTATGTTTCCAGCAAGTTGCCGCAAACAATTCATCGTGCTAATAGGGTCAGAAGCAGCGGGGATGCAATCAATTTCTGATCTGCCTTCTGCAAATGAACTGATCATTAAAGCTCTGTGCAAAATAGATTTGTCGCGTGGTAATTGGACCTCACCTCGCAATTCTTTTGTCTGCGAAATAATTTGATCCATAGGATTTCCATAAAAATCCCCACTGCAGATTTACCAGGGAGGCCTTTCTCGTGGGGAGATAGTTAACTGCAAACAAACTGGGAATTAATGACGCCTATTGTCACCTCGATTACGGTCTCTATCTGAATGTTCCCTTTTTTGACGAGGCCTGTTCATCTCTTCCTGTGCATTTTCTCCGCCTGGCATCAGGGCTTTCCTGCTCAATTTAAGTCGACCTTCATCATCGATTCCCATGAGCTTTACTTCTATAACATCTCCCAACTTTAATATATGTTCAACTTTTTCAACACGTTGAACGTCGAGTTGCGAAATGTGCACAAGGCCCTCTTTCCCAGGAAGGATTTCTACAAATGCGCCGAAGTCCGTTATCTTTTTTACTGTAGCGTGATATATCTGGCCAACTTCGGGCAAGGCAGTGAGTTTCTTAATAGCATTTAATGCGATATCTGCTGATTCCTTCAGGACTGCAGCAATAGTCACCGTACCATCGTCTTCGATGTTGATTTCAGCACCGCTATCCTTGACAAGTTGACGGATATTTTTTCCACCTGGACCGATAAGCGCTCCGATCATATCAACAGGGATTTTTATAGTTTGCAGGCGTGGTGCATAGGCCGAAATATCGGGCCTGCAAGTATTCAAAGTTTGACCCATTACGTCGAGGATCTTGAATCTCCCATCCTTCGCCTGTTGCAGCGCCCGCTCCATGATCTCAAAGGAAATTCCCTTAATCTTGATATCCATTTGAAAGGCAGTGATACCTTCAGTCGTTCCGGCAACTTTAAAATCCATATCGCCAAGATGATCTTCATTGCCAAGTATATCACTTAAGATTGCAACACGCTCTCCTTCCTTTACGAGTCCCATAGCAATACCAGCAACAGGACGTTTCAATGGGATGCCAGCATCGAACAAGGAGAGTGTTCCGGCGCATACCGTAGCCATTGACGAGGATCCATTCGATTCCAGGATATCGGATACGATACGGATTGTGTAGGGGAAATCTTTCTCGCTTGGGATCAGGTTTTTTAAAGAGCGTTCTGCAAGGTTTCCATGCCCCACTTCCCTGCGTCCTGTTGAACCGACCCTTCCGATTTCACCGACGCTGAAGGGAGGGAAGTTATAATGAAGCATAAAACGTTTTGTCGTATCCGGAATCAATCCATCCAGAATTTGTTCATCAAGCTTTGTCCCTAGTGTTGCCGATGTTAAGCTTTGTGTTTCGCCCCGGGTAAACAATGCCGAACCATGAGTTCTTGGAAGCAGACCAACCTCGCAGGTTATTGGGCGAATATCGGTTAATCCTCGTCCATCAAGTCTTTTCTGTTCATCTAAAATGGTTGAACGCATTGCATCTTGTTCAATGCTATGGATAATTTCATTGATGAGAGGAGACTTCTCCGGGAATTTCAAGAGCAATGCTTGAGAGACTTCGTCATAGACCGCATGAGTTGCTTTCGATCGCTCCTCCTTGGTCATGACGGTCCGGCTTAACACTTTTAATCGTGCAGCGGCAAGTGACTGGATTTCTTCTACAATGCCAGCCGGAATTTCTGGTACAATGATAGATCGTTTCTGAATTTTGACTGCTTCGGCAAGTTCTTTTTGAACTGCACAGAGAATTTTTATGAACTCGTGTCCATACTTTAAAGCAGCAATCATGTCGGTTTCAGAGATCTCATGGGATTCGCCTTCTACCATCACGATGGAATCGTCACTTCCCGCAACCGTAACATCTAAATCGCTTTGTTCGAGCTCCAGATAGGTAGGATTTACAACAAACTCCCCTTTGATTCTTCCCACGCGTACTTCAGCGATGGGTCCGTCAAAAGGAATGTCGGAGACCATTAGTGCGGCAGACGCGGCGCATGCACCGAGGATATCTCCGTCATGTTGCATGTCAGAGGAATACACAGTCACCAATAGTTGAGTCTCGTTTCTGTAATCCTTGGGGAACATAGGCCGAATGGGTCGATCGATAAGCCGTGAGGAGAGGACTTCTTTCTCATTCGGCCTGCCTTCTCGTTTAAAAAATCCGCCCGGAATTTTTCCTGCTGCGGCTGTCTTTTCACGATACTCAACCTGTAGTGGGAAGAAATCTTGATCGAGTTTTGCTTCACGTTCGCTTACAACTGTTGCCAGGACCATGGTGTCCGCATATCGAACCATGACTGCACCATCTGCTTGTTTGGCGAAACGTCCTGTTTCAAATGAAAAAGTTTTTCCGCCAAGAGTTACTTCTTTCGTTACCTTCATAATTCTGCCTATCAGTTATATGGAAAGTCTGGTATGATACTACACGTATACCAGATACTGCGCTATTTTCGAATTTCGAGCTCTTGAATGATCTTCCGGTATCGATTAATGTCTTTCTTCATCAGATAATCCAGAAGGCGCCGCCGCTTACCAACGATTTTGAGTAATCCGACACGGCTATGGTTATCCTTTTTGTGGCTTTCAAGATGAGGAGAAAGCAAGGTGAGGTTTGCCGTGAGAATAGCAATTTGGACTTCCGGAGTACCGGAATCCGTTTCACTCTTCCCAAACTTTTTAATGATCTGCAGCTTCTGTTCTTTCGAGATTGGCATTGTTACTCCTTTATTAATAATGGTATACTATTGCTCATTTTTTTTCCATCGTTAGAGGGGATATACTTTCTGCAATTCAGCACTTCGTTGTTTATCAAGATTCATTTGGGCGATGAGCGCCTCTGATGAATCAAACTTTACTTCGTCGCGCAGTTTTAGAATGAAGAAAAGCTCCAGTTGCTGGTTGTAAAGATCACCCTCGAAATCCGACACATACACCTCTATAACCCGCTGGCCATGTTTATAGAAGGTCGGCCTCACTCCGATGCTCAGCATCCCGTAATATTTCTTTCCCTGGATTTTCACTTTGACGAAATAGATTCCGTTGCCAGGGGTCAGTTTCTTCGGCGAAAGCGGTTGAACGTTCGCTGTTGGATAGCCTAGTGTTTTTCCCCGACCGTCTCCTCGTATGACAAATCCACTGAGGCCGTAGTGTCTTCCAAGTAATGCAGATGCACGATCAACCTCGCCATCGAGTAAATGTTGACGGATTCCCGAGCTGCTCACGAGTTCTCCGTCAACGTGAACAGGTTTGATCGCCGTGACGGAAAATTCGAATTCTTTCCCCAATTGGAGCAAGCTCTCAACTCCCCCTTCACGATCACGTCCGAAGTGATGGTCGTATCCTTCAACCACCTCACTCACCCCGATTCCCTCGACCAGGAATTTCAGGTAGAAGTCACGCGACTTATTTCGGGAGAATTCATAGGTAAACGGAATAACATAGAGGATATCTATTCCCGCTTCACCACAGAGTGCTACCCGTTCCTCCAAGGTTGTTAAGAGCTGTATGTTGTTCCCCCGAAGCACCTCTTTCGGGTGTGGTTCAAATGTAACAACAACGCTCCTCCCCTTCATATCAAGGGCACGTTCGACGACTTCTTTTAAAAGTATCTGATGTCCCAGATGCACACCATCGAAAGATCCCACAGTGACAACCGAGTTTTTGACATTGTCAATGTCCTGTATGTATTGCGTCACTTTCATGGTATGGCACTGCCGACAGTTTGATTGTCTCTGATAATGTTTTCAATTCTTCATAGGTAAAAGCATCTTCAATGCGATACTCTCCGATCCGAGTCCGTCGAAGAGTTAACAGTGATGCCCCACAACTCAAGTGGATGCCAAGATCATTCACGAGGCTCCGTATATAGGTCCCCTTCGAGCAAATCACACGGAAATCAACGTAGGGTGCTTCATAGCGAAGCAAGTCAAAAAGGGAGATGTCGATGACTTTCGCTTCCCTCTCGACTGTTCTTCCCTTTCGGGCATACTTATATAGCGGTTTGCCTTTATATTTTACAGCCGAATACATTGGAGGCACTTGTGTTTGCTTGCCGGTAAATTTTATAAACGTTTCCTCAAGCATTTTTTGCGTGACGTGATCATAGTTCTTTCTCTCGGCAACACTCGTTTCGGTATCGAAGCTGGGAGTGTGAATACCAAGTTCGAATCTGCCGCGATACTCTTTCTCCAATCCCATAAAGGTATTGAGTTCTTTTGTCTTTCTGCCAGTACAGAGTATTAAAAGACCTGTTGCTTTCGGATCGAGCGTTCCTGCATGCCCTGCTTTATCGATCTGAAAAAGATGACGGACCTTCGTTATTGCATCCATCGATGTCCATTCCAGCGGCTTATCAAAGAGCAGCAATTCCCCCGCTCCGTTGAACTGCCCTGGATTCCATTGAGAGTCAGGAGGAGCTATCCGGTTCAGCACTTGTTCCTTCCGACTGTTTATGGATTTCATTGAGCAGCGTCTCAATTCTCATCGCCGTATCCAATGACTCATCCAAATAGAATGAGAGTGCAGGGGTGTATTTCAGCCGCAATCCGTGCCCTAATTCTGACCGGATAAAAGACTTCTCGGTTCCAAGGAATGTCAGGGTTTTCCTTTTCTTCTCCGTATCGCCAAAAATACTTATAAAGATTTTTGCGTTTTTCAAGTCTGGACTCATCCGGACTTCTGTTACTGTAATGAGCCCATACTTCTCCATGGAATAATTTTTCTGCAAGATGTCGCTTATAATTTCTTTTATCACCGAGGATACTTTTTGCGTCCGCACTGACATTGCTCGTTCACCTTCCCTACAACTTCCGCTTTGTTTCGATTGTCGTATAAGCTTCGATGATATCGCCGGCCTTGATGTCGTTGTATCCATCAAGCATGATTCCACATTCGAATCCTTGTTCAACTTCCCGAACATCTTCTTTAAAACGCTTCAGAGATGCGATGGATCCATCGAAAATCACCAGTCCTTCACGAACGAGTCGGACATTATTATTCCGAATGATTTTCCCATCCTGAACATTACATCCTGCGATTGATCCAACCTTAGAGATTTTGAAGACTTCGCGCACTTCCACAGTTGCCAACACCATTTCAGAAATGGTTGGCGCAAGCATCCCTTCAAGAGCTTTTCTCACTTCTTCAATGGCATCGTAGATGATATTGTAAAGTCTAATATCGACCTCTTCCTTTTCTGCCAGCCTTCGGGCATTCAGGTTGGGGCGCACATGGAAGCCAATGATAACCGCAGCAGAAGCAGTTGCCAGCAGTACATCCGATTCAGAAATTCCTCCGACTCCTTTGTGAATAACAACAACCTTGACTTCCTTCGTCGATAGTTTCATTAACGAATCGGAGAGTGCTTCCACAGAGCCATCCACATCACCTTTTACGATGATTGGAAGGTCTTTCACGCGTCCTTCCTTAATTTGCTTGGAGAGATCATCAAGCGTGATCATACGACGCTGCCTGAAATCTTGTTCCCGCTTAAGCTGTTGCCGCTTCAAGCTGATATCGCGAGCCTCCCGCTCGCTTTCAAGAACAACGAGTTCATCACCCGCCTGAGGAATTCCATCGAATCCGATCATCTGCACGGGTTGAGAAGGTTTCGCAGCTTCAATGCGGCGCCCCCGCTCATCAAACATTGCTCGGACACGGCCGCTCCATATGCCGCAGATGAAGGAATCACCGACTCTCATAGTACCTTTTTGCACCAACACCGTTGCAAGAATGCCTTTTCCTTTATCCAATTCAGATTCAATAACAACGCCCCGCGCTAACCTATTTGGATTGGCTGTCAATTCAAGCACTTCAGCTTCAAGAAGAATCTTCTCCAGTAATTGATCGACTTTTTCACCAGTCTTCGCCGAAAGTTCCACAGTCTGATGCTTCCCGCCCCATTCCTCGACGAGAACACTTTTTTCGGATAATTGTTGTTTAATCCGTTCGGGATTGGCGTCGCCTTTATCCATCTTATTGATTGCGATAATGATCGGTACCCCGGCCGCCTGAGCATGGCTGATTGCCTCGACCGTTTGAGGCATCACACTGTCATCAGCTGCTACAACGAGCACAACGATATCAGTCACCTGGGCGCCGCGTGCACGCATTGCAGTGAATGCTTCGTGGCCAGGCGTATCGAGGAAGGTGATCTCTTTATTGCCTTCGAGTGATACTTCATAAGCACCGATGTGCTGAGTAATACCACCGGCTTCGCCTGCAACAACATTTGCACTGCGGATATAATCGAGTAAAGAAGTTTTCCCGTGGTCAACATGACCCATGATTGTAACCACTGGTGGCCGCGGGCGCAGTGATTCAGGATCATCCTCTGCATCAAAAAGGATATCTGAAGTAAATTCTGTATCAAATTGCACCTGAAGGCCGAATTCATCAGAGACAAGCGTAATCGTATCCTTATCCAGACGCTGGTTGATAGAGACCATAATACCGAGACCGATACACTTTTGAATAACCTCTGCCACTGTTACACGCATTAAATCGGCCAGCTCCCCCACAGTAACGAATTCAGTCACCCGGAGAATTGATTTTTCCTTTTCAAGCTCTTCAAGAATCCGCTGTTCCTCTTCTTCACGCTCTTTCTTCCGTTTCTTCCTCATCGCTGCTCGAGCACTGACAGAATCGTCTTCCATTTCGGCGAGAGTATCCCTGATCGCTCGTTCCACTTCCTCTTCATTCACTTCACTATGCCGCAGCTTTTTCCGCTTTTTGCTTTTAATCTCAAGCTCATCTTCAGGCTGTTGTGCCTTGCCGACAGTCTTTTTTGACTCTTGCCGAACTTTTTTCTTCTTTTTCTTCTTCTTTTTCTTCTCTTCCTCCTCAGGTTCGGCTGCGAGAGCAGTTTTTTGTTCGATCTTCGGCTGTTCAATTTCCATCTTTCCCTTGATGGTCAGTCCTTTACGCGGACGAGCTATTGCTTTTTCAAGAGGTGATAAATCGGCTTTCTTCTTCTCCTCTTTTTTGTGTGGTTTCTCATCTGCCTTTCCTTTCTTCTCTTCCTCTCCCTCTTTTTTCTGAACTGCGGTTTCTGTTTTTTCAGAAACCGGGGCTGGCTGTTGAGCTTCAGGAATGTGTTCTTCTTCAGAAGCGGGTGTTGGTTCGACTGATGGTACTGGTGCTTCAGGCACGGGTGATTCTTCAAGAAGTGGCTGCTCGACCTCAGAGTGAACCGGTGCTGCAACCGGTTTCTGTACTATACCCTGTTCCGGGTAAACAACCGGAGGAGGAGGTGGTGGAGGTACTTCTTCCACCACTGCGGCCTTTTTCTCGATCTTCTCAGGAGTTTCTTTTTTTGTCCTGGAGCTTCTGAATTCCTGCAGCTTTCGTTGATGCCGTTCTGCAACATCCTTATCCTTTTTGAAATGCGACATGATCGCGCTCATCATTTCATCAGTCGCAGGACTCATATGGCTCTTCACATTAAAACCTTTCTTGTGAAGAAATTCCAAAATCGTTTCACTCGAAAGATTCAACTCTGTCGCTAATTTGTAGATCTTAATCTTTTTTGAAGCATGCTCTACCATGCATTACCTGTCAGGTTTGGTACACAACGTTATGAAGATGATTGTTCGTCGTCTGTTTGACTTTGCTCGCCTGCAGAGTCGTTAACAGACAGCTTTTCCTCTTTAAGTTGTTCCGGTACTTTCGCCTCCTCTTCCTCATTCTTCTTCAGACTGGGTTGCGGGAGTTGCCCGGATTCTTCTGCCTCCTCAATTTCCGCTTCTTCTAATCCCTTCTTCAGCATCTCGACGATTTCAACTATTTTTCCCTTTTCTTCACCAATGGTCGAGACGAGTTCATCAACCGGTGTATCAATAACATCACGAACGGTATCAAACTTCTCGTCGAAGAACTTATGGAAGAGGACCTCGCCGAGTTCTTCCCGGAATTCCGATAGATCCATATCATATTCTTCGTCTTCTTCCCCGCCCTCTTTAATCAGTTGGATATCATAGCCGGTTAACTTTGAAGCAAGCCGCACGTTCTGACCATTCTTTCCGATCGCCAACGAGACCTGATCGGCAATAACAAGAACCGTTGCTTTCTTATTTTCTTTATCAATCTGAATTTCTTTTAGTTTTGCCGGAGCAAGTGAGCGAGTGATAAAGGCCGTCGAATCATCTGTCCAGTTGATCACGTCGATATTCTCATTATTCAACTCACGCACGATTGCATGGATACGCACACCTTTCATTCCCACGCATGCTCCTACCGCATCGATCCTGTCATCATGGGATAGGACTGAAACCTTTGCCCGATCACCCGGCTCCCGTGCAATCGCTTTGATTTCGATGATACCATCGTAAATCTCGGGAATTTCTAGTTCGAAGAGCCGCATGAGAAATTTCGGATCGGTCCGCGAAATAATAACGGTTGGATTGCCGGCTCCCTTGCGCACTTCCTTGACAACGGCACGAATCGTATCGCCCTTCTTATAGCGTTCCTTGTAGATCTGTTCGCTCCTTGGTAAAAGAAGCTCATTCTTATTGTTGATGACAAGAATTTCCCCTTTTCCCTTCCTGATTTGATAAATTTCTCCAACCACGATCTCACCGAGCGCTGACGAATACTCGTTATAGATCGCTTCCCTCTCAATTTCCTTAATGCGTTGATTCAAATTCTGTTTGGCGCTGACAACCAATCGTCTGCCAAAACTATGAAGGGGGACAATTTCCACATAATCCTCACCGACCTCCATTTCCTCACCACTTCTTTTTCTTGCCTCTTTGATATCAATTTGAATAATGGGATCTGTCACCTCATCCACAACTTCTCGCTCAAGATAAATTTCGATATCGCCCTTATCCATGTTTACAACCACTTCAAACTTTGCAGTTAGACCATATTTTTTCCTCACTATCATTCCAAAGATATCCTCAATTATGCCAACGAGGATATCTTTATCAATGCCTTTCTCACGGGCCATTTGGGCAAAAGATTCAACAATTTCGTGATTCATCTATTCCTCCTACATACAAAGAAGTGGTGCATGGTAATCTACCAGGGCAATTCTTCTTTTGATTCAAGTATTTGAGAGAATTCTATACGAATAGGTTCAGAATTCTCAGATGTAACTGTTAGAACCTCATTGTCTATTGCTGTCAAGGTTCCGACCAGGGTTTGGCTCGTTGTGCCTTTCTGATATCGGACCCGAAAGGTCCTGCCGATATTTTTCCTATACTGTCTTAACAACCTGATCGGTTTATCAATGCCAGGAGAAGAAACCTCAAGCCTATACGCATGTTCGAACACTCCTGACAATTCAAGCGCCTTGCTTATAGAACGACCTAATGCCGCACATTCAGAAATCCGAATTCCTGAATCGGTATCAAGGAATATCTGGATGAGTTTTATCCCATGATCGCTACCGATCACTATATCGACAAGGAACGCATTGCCCTCTTCGATGATCGGTTCGACTAAAGCCTTTATTTTTTCTTTAATTTGAGCAATCATATTTCATTTTAAAAAAAAATAGCCCGAATGGCGGGCTATCTCAACATCGAGGCGTTGAAAATATAAGGAATCCTGCCAAGAGATGCAAGCCTTCTGCCTAAAAGTTTGTGATAACGTGCTCGGTTCTATAGAATTCATTAATTTTTAGTGCCACTTCTTTGGGATCATCAATAATGTGAAAAATTTGCAAATCTTCTTTCGAAATCATTCCCTGTTTTATTAAGGTTTCGTTAATCCAATCTAAAAGGCCGGACCAAAAGGAGGAATCGACCAGGATGACAGGAAACTTTTTCGTTTTCGAGGTTTGAATGAGAGTAACCGCCTCAAAGAATTCATCCAACGTTCCAAAACCACCAGGCAACACAACAAATCCATGTGCATACTTTACGAACATCACTTTCCGGACAAAGAAATGCCTGAATGTTACTACTCTGCCCCTATCGATGTAACGATTCGCCTCCTGCTCAAATGGAAGATCAATATTGACCCCTACTGATGCACCGTTGGCTTCCTGTGCTCCCTTATTTGCCGCTTCCATAATACCGGGGCCTCCACCGGTGAGAATGTTAAATCCATTCTGAACTAGCTCTTTCGCCACATTAACCGCAAGCTCGTAATGCCGAGTCCCAGGGAGAGTGCGTGCAGATCCAAAAATCGAAACGAGATTTTTTTGCTGCGACATTAATGTAAATCCATCGACAAACTCAGCCATAATCCTGAAGATGCGCCAAATGTCATTTTGAGCTGTCATTAATTGTCGAAGCTGGGCATCTTGTGAGAATTCGTGTAAAAATTGTCGTTCCTGGTCATTCATACAATTTCCCTTCAGTTATCCACCCGTCACTGGTTTATACGATATGTCATTTCAGGCTATGACTCCTGTCTGGAATTCACAATCCTCACCTTCATAATTGCGTACCCTCAGCGTCAGTGTATGCTTGAATTTCCGTTTATCCATCAGCTCCTCATCTCCTTCGAAATTTGGTCGAAAATCAGTGCGGCAGTTTTAATTTCTTCAAAGGATACATCAAGATGTGTTACTGCCCGGAGCGTCGATATGCCCAGATCCAGAAGAAGTAGATTTTTCTCCTGTAACATAGCTGCTACTTCAGCGGCGGTCTTATCACAGTTGACGGTATCGATATAGATGATATTCGTCTGGACGGTAGCCAGATCGATAGAGAATCCTGGTAATTGAGACACTCGTTCTGCAAGGTAGGATGCTTTTTCATGATCTTCTTTCAGACGCTCGATATTATGATCCATTGCGTACTGAGCTGCAGCAGCGAGAATACCAACCTGCCGCATACCGCCGCCAAAGAGTTTTCTCACTCTTCGAGCCTTTGCAATTAGTTCTTCAGAGCCGGCAATCATCGAACCGATCGGGGCACCTAATCCTTTCGAAAAGCAAACTGAGACGGAATCAAAATATTTTGCATACTCTTTCGGATGAATACCCGTTGCCATCCAGGCATTCCAGAGGCGTGCTCCATCAAGATGCATTTTGATACCGATTGCTTTTGTGTATTCCCGGATTTTCTTTATTTCGTCGAGCGGATAAATTGTACCCCCGGCACGATTATGTGTATTTTCAAGGCAAACAAGTGAGGTTCTGGGTTGGTGAGGATCATTCGGTCGAATCGCTCCGGCAATCTTTTCTACCTTCATAACCCCTAAAGGAGCTTGCAGCGTTGCAAGCTGTACGCCGGAGAGGACTGCCGGCCCGGCTGCTTCATATTTAAAAATATGGGATTGTTGTTCGACGATAATCTCATCTCCCGGCAATGTTTGGGATTTGATGGCAATCTGGTTTGCCATTACTCCTGTGGGAACAAATAGTGCTGCCTGTTTTCCCAAAAGAGCTGCAACATGTTCTTGTAACTTATTCACCGTTGGATCTTCGCCGAAGACATCATCGCCAACCTCAGCTTCAGCCATGGCTCTTCTCATCTCAGGTGAGGGTTTCGTAATGGTATCACTGCGTAAATCAATTGCGTATGTGGTCATCATGCACCTATCCTTTTTTCCGATTTACAGCGACTGCTCCAATGCTCATACAGAGGAGAACTGCGACACAGGTTTGTGCAAAGAGATCCCCGTTCTTTGCATAAAAGGTCAATTCATCCTCAATAGATATCTGTTGAGCGAGAGTTGTGCTTGTGAAAAGTGGTGTTGCCTTGTGTATTCTTCCTGAAGGATCGATAAAGCCAGAGATGCCGCCGTTGGTGCAATGGAGTATCCATCGCCGGTTTTCAATTGCACGGAGGGAAGCTATGCTAACGTGCTGGTACGCACCTGATGTATTTCCCCACCAACTGTCATTCGAAACGACAATAAGGAACTGAACACCCCGTTTGGTGAACTCGCGGATGAAGTTGGGATACACAGATTCGTAGCAGATGATGCCGGCAAATCTCACAGAGTCATTTCGTAACGGCATCGAAAAGACGATCGTGTCTTTTCCTATACCCCACATACCGATTCCAACATTCCATTTCAGCGGCTCAATCAGAAATCGAAACGATTCCGCATAGGGAATTCTTTCTGCATAGGGGACGAGGACGATTTTCTTATAGATTTGAGTCACCGGAGCATAGGGCAGAAGAAGTGCTGTCGAATTAAAATCGTCGTAGTAGACTCCAGGCTCTATGGAGCGATTTGCCGTCAAGGGTGCATGGGATGAATCATAGAATTCGGTATGTGCCAATCCTGTGAAGACTGGGATTCCGGTTTCATCTAAACTCTGCCTCAAATACTGATAGTACTGTTGGTAGCGTGGCGCTAAAATGCGGAATGGAATTGCGGTCTCCGGCCAAATGATCAGATCGGGTTTTGAAGCTGCTAGTTCCTTTGTTTTTTGCAGGTATGTTTGAAGTTGCATTGTGTAGGAATTCCATCTTCCGCTGTAATCCTTCCCCCACTTCTCCCACGGGTCAAGATTTGGTTGAATCATCGCAACGGTCATTTGCTTATTCGGCCTTCGACTCTGCACCTGCTGCATTTTCCAAAACCCGTATCCATAGGGAATAGAATACAGGATGAACAGAACAACGATCATAGCGATAGGAATTGGCGACTTCCACTTCCAACCATTTTTTGTGAGAACAAGAATGAGTAAAAAGAGAATTGCATTAATGAGTACGATCAGGAATGATAGGCCATAGACAGAGGTATATTCAATAATTTGGCTTCTGTAGAGATCGTATGCCTGACTATTCCCAAGGGTAAGCCATGGAAAAGAGAACTCACCGAGGGAGTGTGAATATTCATATGAGGTCCATAGAAATGGAAATCCGATAATCGCCAGTATGGCTCCTAATCTTTTTCGGAAGAGAAGATAAATCGCGATGACTGCCACATAGAAGAGAGGATGGAATATCAAGAGAGCGGCGCCCGCTGCCATCATCCATGGATCTTTTGCGTGAACGAATCCGCCAGTCCAGTAAACGATACAGCAATGGAAAATAAAAAAAGCCAGGTAAGAATAACGAAGCGATTGCCAAAATCCCTTCGAGGTTTCCAGCATAAATAAAAGTGGCAGCAAGCCAACATAGGCGGATGTATACAGAGTCGAGGGTTGAAATGAAATCCCGAGCAACAATCCTGAGAGTGCTGCCAGAAGCAGCCGCATTCGTATTGACATAATGCTGGTTGATCGGGTTAGTGCGTTGTTTTGTTCTGATTGTGAGATGCGAGTGCCTTTCGCTTCAGCCAGAATGATTGCAGTGAACTAAAGAGAACTATCATAAAGCCGCCGCAACAAAGTCCGATGATACCACCGGCAATAACATCGGAGGGATAATGAACACCGACATACACACGGGAAAAAGCAACCAATGAGGCAAAACTAAATAATCCCAACCGTGCTTTGGGATAAAAAAATGAGAGGAGGATCGCTCCTGCAAAATTATTTACTGCGTGAGAGGAAGGAAATGATAATCCGCTGCCGCAGCTCACGAGCAGGTGAACATCAGGCAGTTCATGGCAGGGCCTCAGGCGTTCAATGAGATGCTTCAGGACAGTACTATTGAATTGATCGCTGAAAATAATTGTCACAATGAGCATCAGCACCGCAGAGCGCCCCAGGTTACCTCCTTTGACGAGGAGGAGCAGAAGGATCAGTGCAACAAGAATCCGTACAAGGAGAAATTTATTCAGATCTGTCAGAAGCGGCATAAGGAAATCAAAAACGGGATTCGCTAATCCATGATTAATTGCATAGAAGAAATTGATATCGAATGAATAAAAAAGATCAGTCACCTGTTTCCCTATTTATCATTCCCGGCAGGTTTTGAACCATTACTTCGTTTATACAAATACCGCGCAACCCAGAGAAGCACGACAATGATGAGAATTCCTGTCACAGTCTTACTATAGGTCTCAAGATAGTATGAGATATTCTGCCAGTTTTGGCCGAGCTTCATTCCGGCATAGAGGAGAATGAAATTCCAGATGAGTGCACTGACAAATGAGAGTATCGTTGTTTTCAGCAATGACAATTCAGACATCCCCGCGAAAAAAGAAACAACGGCTCTTGTTCCTGAAAGAAAACGATTTGCCACGACGAGGAAATATCCATATTTCTGAAACCATGCTTCGACTTTGAATACACTTTCCTTTGGAATAAATTTGATCTTTCCTGCTTCAAGAATCCTATGGCCGAACCAATGCCCGATTTTGTACATAAGCACAAAACCAAGTGTACTTCCGATGGAAGCTGAGATGAGAGCTGGAATAAAATTGATGGAACCAAGTCCGACAAGCGAGCCGGCCGAAACGACAAGCACATCGCTCGGGAACGGGGGAAAGATGTTTTCGATGCAGGCAACTGCACCCACTGTTGCATAGACCCAGAAGGGATCGATCTGAAGAAGGCGATTAATGAGTTCTTCCATAGTGGGGTTAGCAGTTTATTGATGAATAATCAGTGTTGTCGCAAGTGCCGCACATCCTTCTTCCCTTCCGATAAAGCCAAGGTGCTCGTTTGTCGTTGCTTTGATAGAAATGCTGTGCAGCGGTATCCCAAGTGCCTTTGAAATTTTCTTTTTCATCGATGGGATGTATTCACCGATCTTCGGGCTTTGAAGGATGACCATGGAATCAACATTACCGATGAGCATACCTTCCTTCTTTAAAAGGTGAGCCACGGTACGTAGAAGGATGATGCTTGAGATGTTCTTATATTTCTTCGAGGTATTGGGAAATTGCTTCCCGATATCCGGTAATCCAGCCGCTCCGAGAAGTGCATCGCAAATAGCGTGGAGCAGCACATCGGCGTCAGAATGTCCGTCGAGACCAGCCGAATGGGGAATGCGCACTCCTCCAAGAATTAATTTCCTTCGCTGTGCAAATTGATGAACATCATACCCCAGGCCGATCCGCGGGATATTATTTGATGTCGAATTCTTTGAATGTTTTTTCAACGTTTCTCCATTCAATCTTCATATCGGTTACATGAGCCGAGCGGGGTCCAACTTTGAGGCGTTGAATGAACTCCTCAATCATGCCTCGTTCACCTTCAACCTGGATTTCTACATTACCATCGTAAAGATTCCGAACAAATCCTAAAAGCTTATAGCTGATGGCGTAGCGATAAACAAAATAGCGATATCCGACGCCTTGCACCAGCCCTTTGACGATGATATGCGCTCCAATCTCCATAGTCGCTGAATGATATTTAATAACCCACCTTACGCAAAAAAGAAAATCATCGATCCATGGAGGTTTTTCTTAGCAAACTCAAACCTCCCAATATGAGGCTGTCTAAAAAGAGTCTTTGTCATTTCGACCGCAGGGAGAAATCTTGCTTTTTGTTTAGATTTCTCAGTTGCTGCGCGCCTTCGAAATGACAAAACAGTCTTTTTGGTCAACCCCCAAAAGAGGAGGTTAAGAACAAGATTAGCCGCTTCAATAAAGAAGATTCTTCTTTCTGCGTAACATCAGCTAATATTTATTTGACGAACATGAAAACACTGACGTTTGATGCTATTCGTCACCGAGGAAAAAAAGAAAGGGACGAATGGTTCGTCCCCCTAGTGTTGTGCCCGGAGCGAGACTTGAACTCGCATACCCTTTCGGGCGCCGCCCCCTCAAGACGGTGTGTCTGCCAATTTCACCATCCGGGCAACAGAAAAAATATCTTTGGTAGTCCTACTTGATTTTCTACCGAACAAAGATACAAAACAAACAAGGTGAAGGCAATAAAAAAAAAATACGTGGCGAATACGTCTTACCCTGGTCTTGAAAGGCAGACCTTTTCTTTTAAAAATATCGCCTGTAATCATTTATAAAGCCATCAACGTTCAAAAAGATTTTTGCAGCAATGTGGCCAAGTCAGATCTTGCCGACTCTTGCTGGTAACCAGGGTGTGACATTGACTTTCCTTGCTAAGTATTCACGGACTCGATTGGATGAAATGACGGCAAGTCTGTTGATCAAATCTACAGCGGCGGATACATTCCATTTGAATATTCTTTTAGGTGCAATGACCGTGTGGACTATTGAATGTCTCAACTGGAGTAAATCGTGAAGTCGCTTTTTTGCAGCTTCGTTTGAGCGCCCCTGCCAATGCCAATTTGAAGATAAAGACGGGAGTCCAATCAGATCGTCAAAGAGACTGTCCACTCGTATCGCGTTCGGTGTATGAAGCCTCCGAATAGTATTATCGCGATGGTGTTTCAAGAGATTTATCCAGCCGTTGCCAGTTAACTCAAGGAGTCGCGATGGTTTATTAGATTTGAATATCTCTTTGGTGGCCAAAGCGAAGACATTCTGAGGCCATTTCTTTGGATCAGGAACATCGGCGAGAATCCTATCAAAACTAAAAGATGCAAGATCTTCTACATAGGCCTCCCAACAAGCAACAATTAGGACGATTGCACTCTTATTCAAGACTTCGAAATAATGCTCGTAGCCAGGTCCCAGGCCAGATATTTTTTCGTGGATCTGAACAAGTGCCCGAACATCCAAGAGATTATCGGATAAACGCTGTATGTGTATGGGAAATATTGGAGGCAAAATGTTCCTATGAGAATCCTGTAATCAACTGGTGATAAAAAGTCATTGCATGTTCAGAGTAGCTTCGACCTTGAGTGCTAGCCCAAGTTCGACAGTTCAGAACTATTTTCGATCATTTTCTGATGAAAGTCCGCGAATGGAGCGAGCATTGGGCGATTCTCTGTGAAAGTGCTATGTAGTGCCGACCTACCCCCTTGCGGAGGGCATGGTCGATGTAGTATATTGTCGCATCATGTTTCTCAGACGCAAGTGTCGACATAAAGACGGCAAGCCCCACTCTTATTGGGAGCTGGTGGAATCATACCGGACTGAGCGAGGCCCTCGTCAACGGGTCGTGTCACATCTTGGGGACATGGATAATCCAGCGATGCGACAAGAGATTCTCCATGCCGCAGAAGGCCATGGTCCTACCCAGAAGTCACTCTTCGATGGACCACTGCCGGAATGGGTCGAGGTCAATGTGCGCAAAGTTCGCGCTGAGCGGCCTCGTCGCTTCGGTGATGTATGGCTTGCGTTGGCGCTCATCAAGAAGCTCGGTCTGGGTGAACTCTTCGATAGGATAATGCCAGATATTCACCCGAAGATTTCCTGGGCCCGTTTGGCGGAAGTCTTGATTGTCTCACGCTTTTGTGAACCATCGAGTGAACTCCATATCGCCGAACAGTTCTACCGCAAGAGCGCCTTATCAGATCTCATGGGTATTCCTGACGAAGACATCTACGACAACCGTCTCTATCGTTCGCTCGATAAACTATTGGGATACAAAGATGACATCCAGAAACATCTCAAAGAACGACTGGGTGAACTCTTTCATATCACCTACGATATTCTGCTGTATGATGTCACGTCCACATACTTTGAAGGACAGGCATCCGGAAACCCTCAAGCCAAGCATGGCTACTCACGCGACAGCCGAGCTGACTGCAAGCAAGTGTGCATCGGTCTTGTCGTCACGAACGATGGCATTCCTCTGGGCTACGAAATCTTTGAAGGGAATCGTCATGACTCAACAACCGTTGAAACCATTATCGAAAAGATGGAATCTCTCTACGGCAAATCTGATCGTGTCTGGATTATGGACCGTGGTATGACCAGTCCTGATACTCTTGAATTACTCGAAGAGGAAGGCCGCCGCTACATCATTGGTACCAGCAAAAGTCAACTCAAGAAATTTGAGCAACATCTTCTGACGCAGAACTGGAAGCAAGTCCATGAAGGGCTCGAAGTAAAGCTCTGTCCTTCCCCGGATGGAGGAGAAGAGATCTTCATCCTCTGCCGCAGTGAAGCCAGAAGGAAGAAAGAACAAGCGATCCACAATCGCTTCATCAAGCGATTAGAACAAGGCCTTCAGAAAATACAGAAGAGTTGTGCATCCGGACGTCCAAAGCATGCAAGCGTTATCGAGCGCCGTATCGGACGCTTGCTCGAACGCTACAACCGGGCCTCTCCGCTTTTCGATATCCATGTGAAAGAACGTGATGGCAGGACTGATCTCTCCTGGACGATCCACGATACGTACAGCGACTGGGCCCGTCTCACTGAAGGATATTATCTCCTGCGCACAAACATCTAAGCCAAAGG
>JAZDJN010000047.1:0-28923 GCA_043803945.1 bacterium
TGCGCAAAACCATCGGAATGGAAGGACAAAAGAACTAAATCGAAACGACGTTACAGTTACGCTAAACTACTAAATATACGGGCTTGGAAGGTGGGTAAAAATAATTGTCGTTGGTGGGTAATTTTAATTGACGTTGATCAATTGACAGCACCTTTCCCTCGGGTGGTATTGTGGTACTGGAATATAGCTCTCCATGCGGTACTATCGCTTATCTGACCTGTAAGACTGCGCAAAGCGGTTGAAACCATACTATCGATGATTGATTGGTTGTTATTCTCGGGCATAAACCATGCGTGGCCGACAGCGCTTGGATTACAGTTCTCATTTGTTGCATTCGGATTGTGAACCCATACGACTCTACCCGGAAATATTCCTTTTGCGATACCAATGGGTTCATACGGATTGACGGTCGCATTGACCGTTAACTGCACATCCTGTTGAAACACATCACGATCAATCAAATAAAAACCGCTCACTCCGAACACGGCGAAGGAGCCAAGAAAAAATGCTGGATAATAACGGATGGTTTTCTTCGAGAGGAGGAGGGCCATTGCTGATACGGCCAGCATCGCAAGGTAACCTACAAATCCTGACGCGATGGGTAAGGCAGTTTTAACACAAGGGTAACTCAAGCGGCTCGGTTTAGGGAGTACTCGAATCAGCACCCAAACCATTGCAGCCAAGCCAACTAATGGGAACAGGAAACAGGTTATATTCCTCAATGGTTTAAAGCCTGTATATCTCCCTGTTTTGGGACAAACTCGAAAATATTTTTTTAACATTTTTTATCCTGAACGTAATTGCTCTGTAAGATCTCCACGCCTGCCTGCCGCTTTGCCCGACGAAGGAGGGCAGGCAGGGATGACACACCGATGTACTCCGATAAGGATTTTATTTGTTCTTTCTTCGAAAAAGATCTTATACTTTTCGCGCATGCCGATGCGTCCGGATCATGGCCACCTGATGACACCGGATAAACACAGGGAAGGTATCTATCCGGGGTATTCTCTCTTCGGAAGAATGCGGGGCCTGGCCGAATTACGCGGTATGGAGATGGGAATCAGACGATCCCTCGGTTTAGATTGATCTTCGCAAAGAAAAAAAACGCAGTGGGGTGCAGTTCCTCTGTGTGTGTAACGACCTGCAATCAACAACATACTCGATTCTTTTCAGAAGGTGAAATTGAATAAATGCAAATACTAGTTCTCGCACGGAGAGCCGCAACTGAGCATTTGTGGACTAACTCATCTCAAATTCTTTTATTTCGGGTACGAGTAAATTAAAGACGAACAACGCAATCATGTATGCTGAGCCGGCAATAATGAACAGGATGAGGTAACTTCCGGTGAGCTGAAGAATTACGCCCGCGGCTGTGGCAATTAACATACCACCGATTGATCCGGCCATACCACCAAGACCGACCACCGAGCCAATAGCTTTTTTCGGAAACATATCTGACACCGTGGTAAATAAGTTCGCCGACCACCCTTGGTGAGCTGCAGAGGCAAGTCCAATCAGGAAGACAGCCCACCATTGCGATACGGTCGATGCGAACACGATCGGAGTGATCAGGAGAGCACAAAGAAGCATGACACGCTTTCTGCCCTTGTTGATACTCCAGCCCCGTTTGATAAATGCACCCGAGAGCCATCCTCCACCGATACTGCCGATGCTTGTCATGGTGTAGATGATGATCAGCGGCAAGCCCAATTGCACCAGGTCCAGATTGTATCGCTGATGGAGGAATTTCGGAAGCCAATAAATATAGAACCACCAGATCGGGTCGGTCAGAAATTTTCCCATGACAAATGCCCATGTTTGGCGATACCGTAAGAGGCTCGCCCAGGGGATTTTTTCCGATGTTGTTTCTGATGGATCGCTTCGAATAAATGCGATCTCTTCTCTGGTGACCTTCTTGTGTTTTTCTGGCACTTCGTATAACCACAACCAAAATATAAGCCAGACGAATCCAAGCAAGCCTGTAAAGATGAATGCCTCCTGCCAACCCCATGTGACAGTGAGCCATGGCACGACAATCGGTACAAGTAGTGCTCCGATATTGGCACCGGAGTTAAACAATCCGGTTGCCAGCGCGCGCTCTTTTTTAGGAAACCACTCAGCAGTAGTTTTTATCGCGGCTGGAAAATTCCCGGATTCCCCCAGTCCCAAAGCAAATCGAGCAAGTCCGAAGCCGAAGACTGAACTTGCCAGGGCGTGGGACATTGCTGCGAAGCTCCAAAAAATTACAGAAAGAGAGAAACCGATTTTCGTTCCAATTTTATCGATATACCTGCCAACGAAAAGGAGTCCGATCGCATAAGCAGCGGTGAAGGCTGTCACAATGTAACCGTACTCGATTTCAGTCCAGCCGATTTCTACCTGTAAAACGGGGGCAAGCAGGCCTAAAACCTGCCTATCGACATAGTTGATCGTTGTAGCAAAGAACAACAATGCACATACTGCCCAGCGATATGAGCCTACTCCTCCGTCACTAGCGGGGGATGGAAAGGGATTTGACTCTGTTCGTGTAGGATTGATTTCGTTCAAAGGTTTTTTCGATCTCATAATTGTTTAAAGATTCTTTTGTTGGATTCCTCGCGTCATCATTAAATGGCTAGGTTATCTGAGCAGCATCATTTTTCTCGTCTCAGATGAATTCCCGACTGTTATCCTGTAAAAATACACACCGGAAGGCAGCCCCTGAGAATTCCAGATAGTGCGATGGATACCCGCCGGGAGTTCCTTCTGCACCAATACTGCAATCTCTCTGCCTAACAGATCCACAACGTTGACGCTGACGTAACTACGTGTTGGTAACTGGAAGGAGATAGTGGTCGTCGGATTGAATGGATTCGGATAGTTTTGATCTACCTTGAATTTTTCTGGCAAGACATGGTTTTCTTCCACTTGAACAACACTGCTTTGATTAACGGGAGCATAACTGACACCGTCATACCATGTTCGCGTTATATCACCTGCCATTGTGCTCGTTGTGCCCAATCGGGTGGCTTCGTCATCTATGTAGACCTCAATACTCTTGTTTGTTGTCACCTCTACTCGACCGAGATATGCCTGGTAGAGATATGTGTTGCCGCTGCCGGCAAGAACAAGTCTCGCTTCATGATCGCCATCTTCTACCTCTTTGCATGCCATCGATCTGAAAATTTGCATTTTGTCTGCAGCAAGACCAGCTTTAATTCGCCAATCTGCTGTTTTCAGAGGAATTCCCCAGAAATTAACCCATACATCGTACGTTCCTGCGTCATGTAAATCTATCTGTGTTTTTAGAGCAGGAGCATTTTCACCAGCAGTTAGTTCAGCAGATGTAAGAACAGTTCCACCATTACCCTGACCAGTCCGGAGATGCCACTTGCTATCCATTGTTCCAGCACTTGTATCCGGACCGGTAGTTACCAGTGCAGCTCCGTCTGCAAATGTTGTGTTTGAAGTTGTCGCATCAACATAATTTTTCTTTCCAATGGTCTCCAAGCGCCTATCCAAAATACCGACAACAGCCGCATCGAAATTCTGGGCACTTGTGTAAGTTCCACGGCACCATACTAAAGCCGTGTTATTATTATCCCAAAGTGGAACAACCGGACGGAAATTATCACGAACAGATTTTTGCGTAATCGGTGTCCATGTCCAGATTGCACCATGATTGGCTGTCACCCCTTTCCAAATTTCACGTACTCCTAAACTAATTGAAGTATCACGTGGATCATTGGGTGTTGATATATATAGCGTATTAGGATCGTTGGGACATAAAGCTCCTAAGCCTGTATAGTCTTCTTCAGAGGAATAAAATTTCAATCCAGCTTTCCCTAAGTATGTGTATGACCACCTGGTACCATCATAGCGGCAGTAAATGAAAGCATGTTCTGGATTTGCTATCGGTGCCACATTATATCCATTGCTGAAACTTTGATTTGTGCGTGCTGTTATGATCGTCGCAATAGAACCATCATTGTATCTCATAAGGTCTGCCTGCCAACAGCGTCTCATTGTATCATTTCCAATAATGGTATTATTGCCAAAGACTTTTGTGAAATTCCAGAATGCAGGTATAAAGGTCGTATCGGTAATATCATTGTCCGCAAGCGTTCCATCCGATGCATATGCTTTGCCACCTTTGATATATCCATGATAAATACTCGTCAATGTATCGCGTGGATGCTGCTCAGTGAAGACGAAATCAATGCGGTCAATGCCGTTACTCCAGTATTTATAATATCCTTTATTGTACGAGCTGCTGGTATTTGTGGTTAATTGACCGCCCCATGACCATGTATCACCCAAGTCGTTCGATATAAGAAAATTGGGAGCTCGGTGATTCGCTCGTTGAAAATCGTACATCCGATTTTCCGCTGATAGATAGTAGACATTATTATAGGCAAGAGTATAATCAATACCTCCCGGCTTAGTTCTCCAATCGTAGGTTTTTTCAGGAGCCCATGTCGTACCATCAAATATTCGATACCGAGTTACATTATTATCATAATGCTGATCATACATCGCAAGATACTTTCCATCGGGGCGGACAATAAGTCCAGCAGAATTGTGATCATCGGGACTGGTTGTCCACAGAATGTATCTCTTCGAAGTTGCCGTCTGTATATCAAAAATCACAGCATCATTTGCTCCGTTGCGCGCCGAACCGCCTACTCCTCCTCCATATGCGGCAGAACCGAGAATCAGTTTACTGTTGTTAATATCGATAATCACTCGTTCGTCCTGGAACCAGCACCAAAAACCATTATCGTTGAATTGTATCAGATTGCCCTTCACAAGATCCCGTGCGGTTTGACCATAACTCGAGGGTGAGGAGAGTGGCAGAAGAAGTATCAGGAGTAGGATCGACGTGCAGAGATTATTTTGCATTGAGGAACTTTCGATCAATATATTATCAGAAAAAACGAGTTGTGAGAGGCAACATTATGATAGAAATCTGGATTTTTATCAGTTCAATTATTATTGAACCGATTCAATAATACAACAAACCATCCTTAAATCAAATACGCGTCAAATAAAAATACCGGGCTAAATATTAATTTCTTTCCTTATCATATGAATATGAATGTGCGCTCCGCGTTTTCTTTTCTTGTCTATCTTGTACTTTTTCTATCTATTGTTAAGCAAATCGTTTACCGCATTCACTAAGAAAATATAACTTGAACCCATATTGATGACATATTCATTCTCTCCCCACAAAAAGGGCCAGTCGTCCTTACTTTCAGGGAAATCAGGTTTGAGAATCAGAACTCCTGGGACGATACCACCGGCGATAAATGAGAAGTCAGCACGGTTGTTCCCATAGGCAACACGTTTCGACACGGTCCCAACACCTGAGACGAATGAGGTATTCGATCCGGGATGACAGCCATAGAGATAGTTCAATCCAGCAAAAACGTGTTCCTTATCGATGAGGTGTGGAAACACTTTGTGGAGATGATAAGTTGTGAGGGCAAATCCCATCACCGTACCACCTCCAGCCCATCCAGTTGTGGTAATAGGAACTCCAAATGGGTTCTGTTTGATGAGGTCGCTAAGTGTTCTGTTGTAGTTGTGAGCAAAGGACTCGATCTGTTTCTTAAATCCTTCATCCATAAACGGCAGGGCACGAAGTGCCGGTACAGCATTCAAGCTAAATCGATTTTCAATTGCCGGCAGCAGTTCGTGGATTCTTTTTGCATACGTTGCGTTGCGTGTGCAAATCAATAACTCAACTGCCGCTTTCAATGCTTCGTCCTCTAATCTCCCTCCGGTCGTATTACCATGGGAGAAGATGTTTGGTGGATGGGTCTGTTCCTCATCCCAGACTCGTATCGCCGTTGCAAGACATTCTTCGGCGAGGGTATCGTTGAATCCGCGGAGTACGCGGCTGGCTGCTGCCAGGGCTGCGATCGATCCATAATTCAATGGTGTCGATTTGGTGGTAAATGCCCATCGGTCATCGTAGGTGCTGCTTGTCAATCCATCCGCTGATGAGGACTTCAGCGCTGGAGCATAAACAAGGTTATCCGTTATCGTTATGGCATCACCCAAGTGTGTGTATTGAGAAAGAGAAGAAACGATGATTCCCGGAATCGCATGGCCAATGGATCGATGTTGTGCTATGAGAGCGAGAGTCCCATGCTCTATTTGCTGCAGGACATCGGGTTTCCTGTCAGGCATGTGAATATCGACGTACCGCCGTTGTTGATCGATTGTCGTCTGATCTCTCGTGGGTTTGAACGCTTCCCATGTGTAAACCAGGCTTAGCACAGTTTGGTACTGTGTTTGTGTCCGGATATCATGATCCCCGGCATCGTACCATCCTCCAATATTCAAGCCTGGGATATGTTCTCCCGGTGTGTATGGTGAATCTGTTGTAGGCCCTTGAGCGTAGAGATCAAAATGGAGATGATTGACTGGCGCCTGAAGTGCATCATCGAGATGAGATGCACCATGCCATACTCTGTATGCCTCATTCACAAACATATGATCCATTTGAACAGGGAAGAAGACATCGAGTGTGGGGTGCCACGCACTGCGATACACATCCTGATCGATGCGGAAGGGTTTGGTATGAAGTGTATCGTATTCGATAATGTAAAGTCCGCTTTCGCTCACCGGGGAAAAATCGAACCGTGCGTAGCGGTACCTAAGATATGTTCCCCATGGTTGTAGCGAGGCAGTATAGGTTACCTTGTATTCTCCACGCTCTGTCACTTTGAGCAATCGTGCTGCGGTGTGCAGTGAATCATTTGCATCAAATTCAATGACGCCTATTTTGTTTTGCTGCGGGTGATAACCGAGTTGTGAATGAGCAATCATCGGCGCTCGTTTCCAGCCTGGTATTGTTGTTGCGGTGAGCAGCCATCTTAACACTGTTCCCGTTGTGCCGGAAGGGAGGAGCGATCGGACGACAAACCATCCATTCTGTGCTTTATTCCGGCCGTCATACAATGCGATGGTTCCATCGATTCCGCTGATTGTTACATGACGTTCAGGATCTTCCGGGGCGAACACTATCTGCCTGCCCGTAACAATTGGCTTTGGTTCGACTGTACCCCATGGTGTTTGTTCCATCGGGCCACCAGGATAAAGTGGAAAGATTCCACTCTTGCCATCCATGATGTACCCTTTTTCGAAATATGCAGAGGGAAGAAATTCCAGGTTCAGTCCTGCTCTACCCTCTAGCCCCGGGGGAAGCGGCTTTTGAAAATGAACACTGATCAGTATTCCCTCTTTGACTGATTCTGTTTTGATCGTGTACTCAAAGCCATAGTGCGGGTAGGAGAGAGATGCTTCTATGCTATTGGTTTCTCTGTTTATTGTGCGCCGTACAAATTTCGGTAGAGAATCCCATTGCTCTGGCGTTGGATTTAACCGGACATCTCCGTTTGTAGCGGTTCTCACACCATGATGGATAATCTCGATGCCACTGATCTTTGCATCGCTGAAGTTCCCGTCGTACCAATTACTGAAGACCAAGACATTCAGGCCGCGCGCTTCATAATATTCGCGATCGTTTAATCTTAGTTGCGCCGTCGTTCCTTGCGCAAGACAACCTCCTGGTACGAAAAAAATAAGTGCTACTGCACTTCCTACGACCTCGAATAATCTAACAAGAAGTTTTCGCATAAAAACTCAACCTGCATACGTGAAATAACCGTAGTACATTATATCGTGTGAGAGAATTTTGGCAGGAGTGCAATTTGGTGTGTTCAATGCGATTCTCGAAAAAAAGTATTGACACAAGAGTTACTTTCTCACCGCTTTGTCGGGCTCTTAAGACTTTTTCGACAATCGAAGCATCTCGCTGCCGGCTAAGAGAATGGCGCCGATACCATGAATGTCATTGAGTGGCGTTGGCCGTTGATAATAATGAACGAGATCGTCGCTTACAACGGTACCGGCGCAGACTCCTTCGACCATACCATCGGAACGTATCCTTGAGAGAATTCCCTCCCATCCACGCTCTGCGATGGAGGCATAGCGCGGCTCGATATAGCCATTGTTAACTGCGCGGGCAATCGTGTAGGTAATCATTGCACTGCCAGAAGTCTCCAGATACGAATCAACCTTGTCGAGCAGTTGATGCCATAGTCCGGTTTCGCTTTGGTACTGTGCAACACCAAAGATGTGCCGGCGAAAGAGAGAAAGCAATCTCTGGCGATGAGGATGATTCTTCGGCAAACGGTCCAAGAGGTCGACCTGTGCAATCAGGGCCCATCCGTTCGCTCGCCCCCAAAATGCAATACCGGGACGGTTCACATCCGAATACCAACAATGATGCATAATTCCGGTTCTTTCATCGAACAGGTACTTTTGAAAGTTAATGACCTGTTGTGCAGCATCATTGAAATAGCGCCTGTCGTGTGTGAGTTCACCCATGCGGGCAAGAAATGAAATGCTCATATAGAGGTCATCTGCCCAGAGTGTCCACTGATGCGGGAATGACCGGACGAATGTACCGTCCTTCAGCCGCTGCTGGCGCTTCTGCATATGAGAGGCCGTGAGGTCAATATATTGTTTGTATCTCTCTTGTTGACTGTGCCGATAGACCTCGATGACGCTTGCTCCCATCGCGCCACAATCGTCAAGTTCTTCCATAATGAAGAACTCTCCAAAGGGATAATCCCATTTGTTCTCACCCGTATAGTTATTCTGGAAATAGCGGTAGTGATCAAATCCGAAGTCGACGTTTTTGTAAGCAAAGGAGATATAGGTTGAATCACGGAGCACATCTCCTAATCGCATCATCGCTAAGTTGAGAACACCATTCCAATAGCGCCAATCGGTGTAGGGGCTTTCAGGTCGCAGTTGAGAGTCTCGTGGTGCTTCGTCAGGAGAGGCAAACCGGGTTCCGCTTTTTTGATCCAGAAATTCGAAGGATGCCTTCTTGAGCACTCCATCTGCAATGGAGCGAAGTTTTCGCTCTGTGGACAGAGAGTCCTGCGCCAATGCTGGCAACGACAGGAAGCAGAGAACTCCGATAGTAAAAAGTGAACGATTATATGCGATCATTGGTATTGTTCTGTGGCAACGTCGTCGAACGAATTATCCCTTCCTGCCTGGAAATGTGTTTACTGCATGGAGAAAAGCCTTGATATTCTCTGTGCTGACACCTGGCGGCATCCCGCCTCCGCATGAGAGAATCACTCTCGACTGGTTTTGCTGGGAGTTCATGAGTTCAATCGTGGCAGTCGTGATCTCTGCCGGAGTTCCGTTAGCCAGCACATCACGCGGTGGTATATTGCCAAGGAGGGTTACACTGTTGTGGGTTAACTGTTTCAATTCATTCAAGGTGATGTCAAATCCCATATTGAACAGGTTAACCCCCATCTCGGGCAGATAGGGAGCTGAGACCTTACATGGAGCGTCGTTGTGTAAAAATTTTACCGAGACAGTAGTATTATATAATTCTTTAAAATACGGAAGTCCAAACGTGCAGAACTCGGTTTCTCCAATAAAGCCGATGATGTCGTCGAGGAGAAAGATGCCATCGATTGAAGGAAACGTTTCCATCTGGAGGTTCAGCCAGTCTTTGAGATATACCGTGATCTTTTTCATGAGTACTTCGATTTTTTGAGGTTCCATCATCAGCGCCATCATAAATTCGGTCGAACCCATCAGGTAGCTGGCGATATTGAGCGGGCCCCGTGCGACGGCAAAGCGAATCTTATGGCCTGCTTCCTCGATCTTCGGCTGTGCGATCTTTAACCGGTTCAACACAAACGGTAGGAGGCCGTCGATTTTGGGATTTGGTACCGGGAGCGAGGCGATATCGTCGGTTGAGTTCAGAATTTTATATGCATGAGGAAATTCGTTCGGCGGAAATGAACAGCGTGCACCAAAGGCTGAAGGTTCCGTACACATGCCGAACTCAGACCAGAAACCAGGCAGAAACAGTACATCAGGGAAATCGTTCAAGGCCTTCAAGTTTGCCTTCAGCCATAACTCATCGTTTGAAAAATAATCGAGGATCTGTATGCCGTACCAGTTTGGCAGCCATGGACAATCGATAACAAATCCGGTCGGTAATGGATGGAAAACTTCTCCGTTAATAATCTTCCTCAGCGACTCCCATTGATGATCGGTCATAGTGTCAATCCTTTTGAGTGCGAAGTGGCATTGTCAACTGCTCTTCATGAGTATATCCATTTAAATCATATTTAACCACTGATGGCACACTGATCATCACCGAGAAAAGCAAGTGGTGTGAGATCTTGTCCGAAGAAATAACAAATAGAATCAATATCTGTGTATCTCGGTGTGTCATCCCTGCCTGCGGCAGGCAGGCGTGGAGAATTTAGTGAGTAATTACGCTATTTTCATCGTCAAAAGAATATTGGATCGATCAATAGTTATTGATACACCTCATCGTTCCCTTGATAGTCATACCAATCGAAGTATGCTTTCGTCGTGCTGGGCTTGCCCATCGAGGTTGCATACAGTGCGTACAGTGTTCCAACAAACCCTCCGGCAACTCTTGTGCTCACAAATGTCCCATCCACATGTTCCTTCAACACCATCCAATGATCAGGTGAGAAGGAGTAGAGGAATGAATACGTGGGTCCATGAGCTTCAACTTTCAGATACACCGGTTTCCGTGAAAATTCATCTTGAATCACTTGAGAAACAATCAGATCCATTTGTTGAGGCTGACTTGTGGAAGAACGGAACAGTTGAACAACCGATTCCTTTCCATTTGCTGATTTGCACAGATAGTAAAAATGCTTCTCGTTATGGAAGACAAGGAGCCCTGCTTTTTCGTTTTCTGATTGTGCGGTAAACTCCAACGCAATAGCTGCCGAGCCCTGAGTGTGCGGCTGGCGTCGTCCGATAAAACTGGGATTCGCGGAGTCCGAACATCGTTCCGGACGAAGCGAAAGCGTAACATAGCCTTTCCTGCTGCTCAGGTCATACCATTTCTCTCGAGGTGTTCTTAGGAATATCCAATCCGGATGTAATGCACTCGAGTCGAAATTATCTTTGATACGAAAATTCCCGCTATAACGGATCTCGGATGGATTGCCCAATGGACGGATGGGGGAGGGGTAATGATATTGAACCTTTTCATAACCGGGATTGATGATAGGCCAGCCGTCGATCCATTTCACTGGTGCAAGGAAGGTCTCCCGCCCGGTGTTATAATAATGATCCTCATACGGTTTATAAGGCCTGCATCCGAGAAAGACTGCCCACCAATCACCGGTTTCAGTTTCCACAAAGTCGGCATGCCCGGTTGACGTAATTGGAAAATTTCTTTGAGGATCGAGATGGCGTTGTGTGAGAATGGGATTCTTTGCGTAGGGTCGATAGGGACCCTTAACCGATGTACTTTTGAAAACAACTTCCGAATGCTGATCGGCTGTTCCGCCTTCTGCAGCGATCAGGAAATACGTTCCGTCCGTTTTAAAGATGTGGGGTGCTTCAATCCACACCGGCTTTTTGGTGATGTCGACACCACCGTTGATCAGGAGAATTTCTTCTCCTATCACCTTAAGACCAACAGGATCGAATTCATACATCCTGATTGTTCTGTGTCCATTGTATAATGATTTATCGTCAGGAGGAATACTATTATAGAGGATGTAAGCTTTGCCATCATCATCAAAGTATGGCGATGGATCGATTCCGTTGATTTGCGGGATCCAGACAGGATTTGACCATGGGCCGTTCGGAGATGCCGACGTGACGATAAAATTTCCGCCTGCATCAACCAACGTACAGGTTGTATAGAATTTGCCGTTGTGATGCCGTATCGATGGGGCAAAGATTCCGCGCGAAACACCAAGGCCGTCAAGGTTCAATTGTTCAGGCCTGTCAAGCACATGCCCGAGAAGTTTCCAGTTGACGAGATCTTTGCTTTGAAAAATTGGAATCCCCGGATAATAAGAGAATGATGAAGTGACCAGATAATAGTCGCTGCCCACGCGGCAGATGCTTGGATCGGGATAAAATCCGGCGAGGATTGGATTGCTGAAGCCTTTCTCGTTCTGTGGTAAGGTGTGAAGAGCGATGAAGAGAAAACAGATGCAAAGGCCAATCGCGAGTATGAGCGATTTGTTCATTTCAACTCCTGCCAATCGTTTTTATAAGATCAGATCCTATGACTTCCTCTATCTTGAAAGTCGCTGCATGAAATACTTCTATTTTGTTGTGCTGGCAGCTTTTCCGGTTCCATGGAAACTCTCCGGCGGTCCTAAATAGCTGGAACGAACGCTGTCAGTCTCGATGACGATCTTTTGCAGAACCACTCCTGGATCGACAGCCCAGAACTTCAGTACGTGGCCTCCAGGTTCGTTGAATGTATGCTTGGAGGCTTCGACTGTAACATTATTTCTCACGGACTCTTCCCAATCCTGGAAGGTCTTCTTTGAATGCATATTCACGATCTGAGGTCGTTCGGCATCGAATGAAATTCCATAGCGCAGACCTTGATTGTTGTGAAAGTTTAATGTGGGGGAGAGATAGGCTTTCACCGTTACTTCCCCTTTTGAAAAGAGATGTACGCTATACTCCAGTCGCGGACTGTCTCCCTCGGGCATTTGCGCCGGCACTGTCACCGGAAAAGGTGTCATTGAAGATCCGGTACGACCTAAATCAGGAATTCGCTGCCAGGTGATGGGATGTGTATTTACTGCACGGGTGAAATGGTCCGCTTCGATGGAGATATAATTATTACTCTCGATGAATCGATTCAGTTCTTCTCGTTTAGGGGAGATGGGTTTGTGGATGACTGCATAGACGATCACAGCGGTGTTGCTCGGCCCGGCAATCGTCAACGGAACACGATGCCGGCCTGAAGGCACATGGTTCCAATCAATGCTGATCCCCAACCGTTTCTCTCTATCTATTGTTCCTCGCGGAGAAGAGATTTTGATCCAGGATTGTTCTGATTGGACAGAATACTCGAATGGTGTTGTTCCCCGGTTAAATACCTCTATATAATATGTTTGTCGATGGTAAACATCGAATTCCGGTAAGACCGCTTCACGTTGTTCACCGGTCATTGCCGTGTCAGGCCAGCAGTCCTGGGATCCTTCGATCGCAACACCCATACTCGGCGTGGAGGGAAGCTGAATCTCTTTCACATCGGGCATAGTGTTGGTTTCCGGCTGCTGCCAGTATGTATATCCAATGTGTGTTTGATCCATCATGTGATTCCACTTACCGCTTGCCAGAATTGTATTGTAATAATGTGTGATTGTTGTGTCACGATTATACAATTCCCGTGCTTTTACTGCAAGACCATTCGTTGCCGCGCGACCCTGCTGTGCATAGAATCGATTCTTTCCGACGGTGAAATAGAGTTCGTTGAGGTTCGAGCAGGCAAGTGTCGGATGCAGCACAAGTTGGTAAAAAGCAGCTTTATATTCCGGGGAGAGGGTATCGTAAAGACGCTGGGCTCTATCAGCGAGAGCATTATAATCGGCGACGATTGTTTCAGCTTCTCTATAATTCACCAGACTGTATGTGTCGGGAGCCAGAAGCTCGGGCTTGCGGCGCGAATTATATTTTGTATAAAGCGAGAGAATTTCCACAATCTCTTTTGCGTGAGCGGATCCAAATTGCTTTTCTGCCCACCGTCGGGTGTAATCCGGCAGGCGTTCAGCGGGCCACTGGTCGGGATTCCATGCATAATCGAGAAAGAACTCGATCGGGAACTCCATCGGTTTAATGTCACCGACATTCACAATCCAAATACGTGTTGCCCCATATTCGTAGGCCAGGTGCATTTGTTCCCAGACTCTGGAGATCTGGTTTGTGTTTAGCCATTTATAATTTCTTGGACCCCCGACGTAATCATAATGATAATAGATACCGTAGCCGCCGGGGTGCGGAGGATCGGTGAGTTTCGGCAGCTTGCGGATGTTTCCCCAATTGTCGTCGCACAAAAGGAGTGTTACATCCTCCGGTGCACGCATCCCTTTATCATAATAGTCCTGCACTTCCTTGTAGAGAGCCCACACTTGTGGAATGGCAGTAATATCTTTTCCCGTCACGTCGCCAAGGATGGTGCGCTGATCGCGAACAATTTTTTGGAGCAGAGCAATGTTTGATTCTTCGGTCATCGGTTCGTCACCGTCACCTCTCATGGCCAACGTCACGATACTTTCATTCGTCCCCATTCGCTGAATGCCTTGGCGCCAAAAGTTTTTCAGCACAGACTCATTCTTCTCATAGTTCCAGGGTCCATTGCCGAACTGTGCCCATTCGGCATGAGCACGCATCATCGGTTCATGGTGAGATGTTCCAATCACGACACCATATTCATCGGCAAGTGTTGGATTGACTGGATCGTCGACGTAAAACGCTCTTCCCCACATCGCGGGCCAGAGGAAGTTTCCTTTCAACCGTAGAATCAGTTCGAAGACATGGTCATAAAACTTGCTGTTGAATCCGCCGAACTTCTCATAGGCCCAGCCTGATAATGCCGGTGCTTCATCGTTAATAAAAATACCACGGTATTGAACCTTGGGCTCACCCTGGGTGTGGCGGCCTGGCAGAACAAAAAGAGAGGATTGTTTTCTTACCGGAACGTCGGCCCACCAATACCATGGTGAGACACCGATAGCAGAGGAGAGATCATACATGCCATAGATGGTTCCGCGCTTCTCGCTTCCGACAATTACCAGTGCACGATCGACTTGCGGGAAAGGCTTTTCTACAAGCTGAATAAAAAATTTCTCACGGCGGCCTGTGAGATCATCGACGCGGAGTTTCTTCTCTTGTACCAGTTTGTCGATGAAGGAGTTTTTGCCCAATGTTCCAACAAGGATGAATTCTTTTGTTGAAGGAAGAACATCAGAGACGATAGCGGGTTTGGTACCTGTCACCCGTTCGATATCAGATTGGAGATGGTTGAGAACACGAAGAACTCCTGGATAATCCTCTGAACTCGCAAGGAGAGCCGCTGACGTTCCCGATGCGGAGAGTGTAAAAGACCCACTGCTCTTTGTTGCCGAGACGTACGAGTGTGAAGGTTGTGCGTTCACACTCTGGATAACACAAGCAAGAACTACCAACACCTGAAGTGCATGGTGTAATCCTTTGCGTTGCTGAAAGAACTTCTCCTGAAAACCCCGGATCTGTTCCGGTTGTGATCGCTTGAAGAGCGTGTCAATCATACGCAGCCCCGTATCTTGTTTCGTTTGGATATGTAGTATTCCTGTTGCACTCGATCGATCCATGCCAAGCCGATTACTGGGGTGGAGAGAGAATTTTATAACTACCACTGACATGCAGGAACGCCAGCAGATAGAGCATGCCATCATAGTATCGGTAATGGCCTGAGGGGATAGCAGCATTCCAGAGTTCTTCCACGAACTCTTTCCTCTCGGGAATCGTTGCTGCAAGCGCTGCGACAGCGTTCATGGCGACAAGGCCGGTACTATGGTCCGATGAGAGTTGTTCTCCCTCCAGTGTGTATACATTTCCATGGACACCTATTCCCTTGGAATAAAAGAACCGCAGAATGCGGTTGGATTGAGACACTTCCCAATTGTCTTTTGCAAACCAGGAATAATCAACAGCAACATTCATCGCCACCCTCCAGGCGTCGAATTGAAAGTATTGATGACCTCCACCCCATGGACTGAATGGCGTACCATCGAACCGAGCATAATCAGGTGCAAGTCCGGTAACGGGGTGAGCAGCTTTTTTGAGGAATTGCCGGCTTGTTGCTGCGGCCTCAGCCCAAAACCGATTCTCCTTTGTTGCCCACAGCGCCCAGAGTTCATAAAAGTGGGGGAGGTGATAGGAGGGATCGGTAAATCCGGCGCCTTGAATTTCTGGAACAAAAACAACCTGTTGCTCTTTTGCATTGAACATATTCGTACTAGTGTCGTCATGTTCCGGCTGAGACTCCTGCGTTAGCATCGCGTCGAGAATTGCTTGTGCCTCATTTCGATAGTGAAAAATTCCCTCCCCATTCCCCCAGCGTGCTGAGGCAAAAAAAAGCGCGGTGACAAACCACTCTTCTCCATCCGAAGCGGCCGTAGAAGAAATCTTGGAGCCGTCCGTACGGCAGTGCCATGCAAAGTAATTCTTTCTTGGACCTTGGTGATGCTGCATAAAGGTCTTCGCCCATTTCCATAACCGGTCAAAGACCTCCTTCTTGTCAAGCTGCACGGCGATCATCATACCGTATGACATCCCTTCGGTTCGAATATCATTATTGTTAATATCTTTGATGTAACCCAAATCGGCCCCTACAGGATAGTAGACCCGCTGTGTTGAATCGTCTCCATAGAACAGTTGATGGAACGCTCCGTTAATTTTGCTCTGGATTTCATCTCCTCTTTTACCCAGCATCTCTGTAAAGAGGTTTTGATATCTCCCTGAAGTGAAAGAACCTTGGCGATTTGAATCTTGTAGGGAATTCACTTGTGACATCGGAAATAAGCCCTTGGCACTGCCCGTTGAAGCAGTACTCGAATGAGATAATCCACAGGAAGAAGAGGATAGCATGAACAGAAGAATAGGGAATATCACGCATTCGTTTTTCATAGAGTATCCATTATGGATGATAAGTTATCCAGGGGCTCATTCATCAATTTACACTCTTTCGTTTGTTAAAGTATTTCAACTTTGATACCCGATTGAACGCTACTATTGTGCCGAGGAGTCGATAATAATTTGTCGGTTTGACCACGTTCGCCTTGCATTTTTTTAGTAGGAATTCTTTTTTTTCGCTCTAAAGGGAAAAGAAGTGTGGAAAAGTTTAACGGGTTAAATAATCATTGAACCGTTTCAATAATAAAGAGGATGCACTAAAAAGGCAAGCAAAAAAAGAGATTGCTATGTGATAACTTTGTTGATAAGAAAATAAATCGGTGCTAATTTTTGACCTGGCGTAGCAAATTGGATTTGGGGTAATGACTCTAATCTCTTGAAAGCTCTTTCGTGTAGCAAGGAAATATGATTTATCTTATAATTCTATTGTATAAAGAAGAGGAGATGTAATAATTGATTTGATTTTTTTTTTGTCACTATTCTCGGACCGACCGGTTCACGGATTTGCTTATTTCGATCAAAATTTTGGATATTTTTTGCCTTCAAATAAGTGAAAACTGTATTTAATCCAATTTTGCGCAAAATTCTTATTCACCAGAGCTATATTATTTGATTTTACATCAGATAATAAATATATTAAACCGGTTCAAAAAATAGCACTTTTTTCAAAAAGTGCCGGAGAATGACAATGAAAAAGATTACGATTGAAGATGTTGCCAGACGCTCAGGCGTCTCAAAAGGGACAGTTTCGGCAGTTATCAATGCAAAGAATAGCGTTCGACCATCAACGCGAGATCACATTTTAGAGGTCATGAAAGAACTCAACTTTCGCCCGAAGGGTGTTGCTCGAAATCTGAAAAATGGCGACCAGGAAAAAAGCATTGGTATCATTATTAAGGATTTGAATTACCCGTTCTATACATCGATTGCCACGGGTGTCAAGGAATATGCGAATAGCAAGGGTTACTCTGTATTCGTGGCCAGTTCAGAGGATGATCATAAATGTGAAAAAAAGTTCTCGCACCTCTTTTCATCGAAAGATATCAAGGGTGCAATCATTGCGCCGATTGTAGAGGGAACAGCGGAGATTGAACATCTCTTCAAACTGAAAATGATCAATTATCCATTCGTCTTACTCGAAGATGTGAAAGGGATTCAAGCGAACGTTGTCGCGATCGACAACATCAAGGCAATTAAACGGGCAGTGACGTACTTGATTGAAAGCGGTCATACAAAAATTGTTCATTTCGCAGGTCCGCCAAGTTCTTCTCACACGCAAGAGCGTATAGAGGGATTTCGCCATGCGTTTAGTGAAAGTCCATTGGTCTTCAACAGTGAGATGATTGTTTCTATCGGTTCTCACTACGATGAATGCATTGAGAAAACCAAAGAGTATTTTAAGAAAAAGAATCGGGAAGAGTACCCCACAGCGATTGTCTGCTTCAATGACTTGCAGGCCCTAGCCGTCATGACGGCATTGAAGGAATTGAATCTGCGTGTGCCTGATGATATCTCTATAATCGGAAACGACGATATTTCCTATGCAAAAATTTATCCAGTTCCCTTGACGACGATTAGAGCGCCCCAGCGTGAAATCGGACAAAAAGCAGCAGAAATCTTGATTCGTAATATTGAATCCACGACACTTCTGCCGATTGAGCGTGTGGTGTTCGAAACGGAATTTGTTATTCGGGAATCATCAAAAGTATTAAATGTCTAAGTGAGATGTTTCAGAGAGTATCGCCCTTTAGTACGAAGCTATAATTCTTTTGTCTATAAATTGAGGTGCTCCCACTCGCTTTTCAATCCTGAATGAAATCCATATCTAGGTCTTCTCAACGATAGGCCGCTTCTTTTACCAACCATTTTCTCCAATTCAATTGCCACTCCGATAAAGTATTTTTGTTAATCACAGAGATTGGGGTGTAGAGTAATGGCTGGGGAGGAGATTGATTTCTCAGAACTTTGTCGGCAATAATTTTCACTGATTCATAACCTAACTTAAAGCAATTCACACTTACCAATACCTGAATATGACCGCTCTCAACATATATCAATGCGTTTGGGACAGCTTGTAAACACACTGCTTTAACTTCACCTGGTGACCAAGGCAAACTTTTTTTCAAAGTCACAGCCCAGCTTCCAAATAGGGCCCATCCTTTGATGCTGCGATTTGCTGTATACGCACGGGACAAGACTTCGATAGCTTTTTGTGGAGTCTCTTCATTGTGAAATTCATTTTTCGGAAGAAGCAAGATTCCAGGGTAACGCGCAAGTTCATCTTTTAATCCATGGAGCCGCTGCTGTTGATTGAAGGCTTTTGGATTGCCAGCCAGCACGGCAATTGTTCCTTTTCCACCCAGCTGAGTGGCGAGTTCTTTCATCATTGCTTTTCCAAATTCAATGTCGTTGGCTCCGTAATAAGCAAAGCGTTTGCTGGTCGGTGCATCCGAATCGAAGCATAAGACCGGAATGCCTTGAGCCACGGCTTTATCGATGTATGGAGTGAGATACTCAGCATCGGTACAGGCAATCGCAATGGCATCCACTCTTGCACGAATAAATTTTTCTATTGTCGCAGCTTGTTCTTTGACGTTTTCTGAATTTTGCGGTGATTGCCAATCGATAATAATTTCAGTCTGATATTGTGGACCGAGCTCTTTGGCAGCGACGTGCGCTCCAGTGTTCGCTGCCTGAAATACCGGGCTCGTGCCAATCTTGGCAATCATCCCAATGGTGATTTTCTTTTTTGCTGAATTGTTTTGTCCAATGACGACACTGTTCAATACCAAAGAAAAAATAATAATGAGCAGGAAGATGAAGAGAACTTTTCGTTTCATAGTACAATCCTAATTTAAATGAATGGATAATCAGATTATTCTGGTTCTCTAAGAACGATCTGTCATTAATGGTGTTCATTGATTAATCGACGTGGTGGGATGTTTTCTTTTCCTGTTTTCAACGAACACCTTATGTCGATCTAAAAATATCTGCCTCAGCCAATTATTGACTCAATGATAAGACAGTAATGATGTTTTGTCAAGCATTGGAAAGAAAGAAGAGTAAATAAGGAAAAGATTATTATGAACAGTTTGGGATGAAAATCTCTTTTTGACTGCCTGCCGGCAAGTGTGCCAATTCTACAACAAGGTAAAATTCTAGGCGATAAAATCGAAGCTGTCATATAATGAGTTAGCAGAAGTGTTAACAGTTCGAAAAAGTAGAGAATTGGTCCTCAAATCTGCTCCAATCACCTCGACAACCAATTCCCAATCACGCTGCACCAAATCCTAAATAAATACATTCTTCAATACTTTTGTTTTACACATCCCCCCCATTTAAAAACAGCAAAGGGCTGCCTCACGTATGAGACAGCCCCTCTCGGGTGCCCGGAACCCCGTGGGAAAAGGTTTGCTCAAATCAGATTTATCGAAAACGTACATCCCATTCATCCTAAGTTTTTTTTAAAGTCTTTTTTCGGACACTTTTAGTTCTCCGCGATATTTAATCTCTATTTTTGTCTAATCAATAAGTGCTATTATATATGCACACATTGAAATGCCAAAATTTTATTGAAATGGCGAAAATAACGGACGCAAAATTACTTCAAAATTCAGCGCTTTCAGATTTTAAGGAGCTCTTCGAGACATATCACGATCTGATCTTCAGCGTATGCTATCGAATGACGGGTAACCGGACAGTGGCAGAAGATCTTACGCAGGATGTGTTTTTTAATGCCTACAAAGCTCATCATGAATTCCGCAATGACTCACAAATCTCAACCTGGCTGTATCGCATTGCTGTGAATGTTTCGCTCAACTACGAAACGAGGAAGAAGCGGGTAAAGTGGTTCTCCCTTGACGTTTTTCTCAATCCTGAAGCAGATGAGGCATTTCAAGACCTTTTTTGCACCAACGACACACCTCAGGCACAACTAGAGCAGGCAGAGCGGGAACAGCGCATTTTGAAGGCAATCAACTCGCTTCCTCCAAAGCAACGTATCGCACTTCTCTCCAATAAGTACGAAGGTTTATCATATGAAGCGATAGCTCTCTCAATGAATTGCTCGGTCAATGCTGTTCGATCGTACATTTTCCGTGCCAAACAAACATTATCCAGAAAACTCAATTTATCGAAAGAACGAATATGAACGCGATATTTTGCAAAAACGATTGTCTAACTAACAGAGAGGCTCAAGATGAATCATAGCGAAGCTAAGGCAAATTTATTCCTTTATATCGACGGCGACTTTCCAAAAGAGACCTCCATTCGTATGGATACTCATCTCCGTGACTGCGCAGAATGCAGGCAGACGCTCAATCTGGCCCGCCCGCTCTGGGCGACCGAAATTCCTCTATCCTCAAGCTCACACGTATACTTTGGATGGACACGATTGGAAAATCGGATCGTGAATTACAATCGCCATACTCTACGCGAGACCGTTCGTCCATCGCTCTTGGTCGGACTGAGGATTGCTACTGTGTCAGTACTTCTTTGCGGTGCAATAATGCTTGGGAAACATCTAGGTGATTTTACCGGCACGGAACAGGCAGATGGTACCAAGGTGATCTCTCAGCTTCACCTCGATAAATTTCAATTACCCGAATCCGATCCATTTATCAATACTGTGGTCAGATTCAATGAAGAGTTTGGAAAGTGAGGCAGGTGATGCAGAGAAAATTGTTCTTAGGAATGATGGGCTTTCTCACAATCGTGAATATCAGCGCGCTAGGCACAATGATCTATAACAAGGTTATTTTTGCCCGGGAATCCACCCCCGCTAGAATGTCAATGCACAAACCTGACTCGTTGAACAATTGTATTGAAGCAGAATGCCCGATGGCGACAGAACTAGGTTTGACAGAACAACAGATGAAACAAATGCGCGAACAGCAAACCCTGATTAACAGAAATATATTAGGATTGTCGCGTGAGGTGGCTGAGAAACGAATCGCTCTCATTCAGGAATTAATAAAGTCAAAGCCTGATATCACCAGGATGAACCAAACACTCAAAATCGTAGACTCTTTACAAAGCTCCATTCAACATATAACAATACAGAATTTGCTTGAGGTTAAAAAAGTCCTCAATCAAGAACAACAAGAAATTCTCTTTTATCAAATCCTGAGAGAATGTAAAACCGGAATGAGTCGAACATTCCAATATCAAGATACAACAACCACACATCATGAAAGGAATTAAATTATGGCTCGCGCAAAAACTCTCATCGTGATTCTTCTCCTGATCTTTCTGATCGGTTCAGCAGGATTGGTTTCCGTTCTCGGTCAAACGCAGGACAAACCAAAAACCCAAACCACTGAAATGAAAAAGGGTCAGTGCACAGATTGCAAAGACTGCAAAGGCACGTGTACCGATTGCAAAGGAAATTGTAAAGACAGCAAAGGGAAGTGTACAGATTGTAAAAACTGTAAAGATAATTGCAAGGAGTGCAAAGGGAATGGAAAAGAGTGCAAGGGTAATTGCACAAACGGCCATGAGAAGAAGGCCGGTCCATCGATGAAGCAACAGAAAAAGAAGTAAGCTCGAAAATACCTCCCAACCTTCCAAGAATGTCAGGAATTTCCATTTCTTGGAAGGCGAGGTGGTGTTTTGTTCAGAACGTGAACACACTGTCAGCGTCGATGGTCCTGTGAAAAGTTCTGCTGTATTGCCTATCTCTATTCATCCCACGAGCGGAATATTACGGATTCCTCTCGCATCAGTTCTTATGCCACAAACATTAACTTTACCACCTTGGCTTAGAATGGATTTCAACATCCGTTCGATATTGAAGTACCCTTGCGGAACATTCTCTGTACGAAGGGCGTCACTGACAGCGTCTGCCATCAGGAAGAAGTTCACTTGCACGGCGGGGTGATCTATCTGTAACGCCATTGCCAATCACAGCCTGTTATATATCACCTCGATTCCATATGGAGCATTGTCGATGAGAATAGACATGTCCCTGTGGAATCCTTTGAATGTTTAGGATGCTTCAAAAATTCACCCAATGTATTTTGGATGAACTTGAAAGTTGTAACATTGGAATGACTCCGAAGACAAGAAGCAGTACAGTCCCAGGTCAACGAAAATCCAGGTTGAAACAGAAGGAAGAAACGGATATAATGATTAAAAATAAGTTATCAATTTTCATCAGCGTGCAATCTGTCTATGGGACATAAGAGAACAAATCGCATCGTAGCAGCGGCAGTTTTTGCCATCACACTTCTTACATATCTTTTTACTTTACCACCCACGGTAGTCTTCTGGGATGTTCCTGAGCATTGTGCCGCATCGTACCTTCTCCAGGTACAACATCCGCCTGGTTCTCCGTTGCTTGTGATTATCATGCGAGTTGCTTCGATGATACCGATATTCTCCGATATCGCCGTCAGAATGAATTTCATCAATGCGTTGGCAAGCTCAATCGTGGTCACGCTGCTGTATCTCATCACAGTCCGGATTATCCTCCTGCGCCAGTTTGTCTTTTCAACGGATGGTCTCAAATTCGTTGTTGTTGCATCGTTAATATTTTTCAGTGTCTACCCCGGTATTGTGAAATGGTTTCCATCAATGCTTGATGGGGAAGTGTGGGGTAAAAAATCAGATCTATGGATTGTTCTCGCGATTGCCTTGCCCCTCGCCGCCATCTCTGTGCTGTTCTACTCAGTGAAAAAGAAAAACAGGATTCTCAATATTGCAGCACTCTCGGTATTGTTCATCCTCCTTGGATATTCCATCTATGCGGTTGTCTTCATCCGTGCAAATGTGAATCCGCCGATGAATGAAAATGATCCAAGCACTCTTCAAAGACTGGTATTATATTTGGAACGTGAACAATACGGCGAGACACCACTCCTGGAGCGCCGATGGTCGAACGAACCGGAAAAGGCGCAGTACTTCAAGAATTATACAAGCGATTTCGACTATCTCTGGAGCTACCAGATCAACCATATGTACCTCCGCTATTTCGGATGGAATTTCATCGGTAAGGAAGACGATTGGCAAGGGGCCGGCGTTCGCTTCGGCCAGCTATACGGTATACCGTTTCTCCTCGGCTTGATCGGTTTTTTCTATCATTGGAAGATTGATCAGAAAATGGCCTTCATCATGACGATATATTTTATCCTCACCGGACTTGCCTTGGCGGTGTATTTTAATATGCAGCAGGAACAACCGCGTGAGCGAGACTACTTTTTCGTCTACTCATTTTTCGGTTTTTGCCTTTGGATAGGTCTTGGGACACTCGCCATTGTCAACTACCTGGAACAAAAACTGAAAGAGAGAACAGCGCGCATCGCTGGGTACGCAGCGATGGCGGCCGCGTTCGTTTTTGTTCCGGTGAATATGTTCCGAACGACGGTTCATCCCTCGAGCCGTTCTGGGCATTTCGTCACTTGGGACTATGCGTACAACTTGCTTCAAAGCACTGAAAAAGATGCAATCCTGATCACCCACGGAGACAATGATACCTTTCCGCTCTGGTATCTCCAGGATGTTGAAGGTGTTTGTAGAGACGTCCGCGTCATTTGCCTGAGTCTGGCGAATACCGATTGGTACATAAAGCAGTTGAAGCACAATGAGCCTTACGGAGCGAAAAAGGTCCCTATTAGCATGACGGACGAACAGATCACTGGAATTCTTCCTGTTCAATATGAGCCGCAAATGGTTTCATTGCCTGTAACGCGGAACGCGGCGGAAGGATGGGATAGTTCAAATACAGACCCACGTGGATTGGAGGTCGTTGACACATTGAAATATCATCAAAAACAGGGATGCGCAATTCTCTCATGGCATTTATCCTGATTACATTAAAAGACTATATCCTTATTACATAAAACGGAAAGCCCAAAAATGAACGACTCTTGCAGATCAATCAGCGAGCTTGATCTCTCTCCGATTCCCGGTAAACACTATTGGCACTGCGATCGCGAATGGCGTGAGGATTTTGTCTACTTTCTTATGGTGGATCGCTTTCATGACGATCAATTGAGGATGCCTCTGCTTCATCCTGGCAGATCGCGGGGAAGCGGCACACGGGAACAACTGAGAAGATTCTATGGTGGCACACTCAAAGGTATCCGCAATAATATCGATTACATCCGCGGACTTGGCTGCACAGCGATCTGGCTCAGTCCGATCTTTGAAAATAATGACGCGCCGGATCTACGCTCTGACAAGTATCATGGCTATGCAATCCAGAATTATCTGGCTGTCGATCCGCGCTTCGGAACAAAACAGGATCTGATCGACCTTGTGAATGCCGCTCATGATCAGAACATGCGGATCTTTCTCGACGTTGTCGCCAACCACAGCGGAGACAACTGGTTCTATCTTGGGAATGAATCCAAAGTCTACGACAAAGGGAGAGAATATCCGTTTGGCGGATGGCGTAATCCGGATCGCCCGTTGCCCATCGAATTGCGCAATCCAAAATTGTACGGAAGAAAAGGGGAAATTTGCAATTGGGATGCAATGCCGGAAACCCTCGATGGAGATTTCTTCGTACTCAAGGGCTTCAAGAACGATGAATCGGCCGATGGCCTTGCGTTGCAGGATATCATCATCAAGGCTCACTGCTACTGGATGCGTGAAGCGGACATAGATGGGTTTCGGATGGATGCGGTAAAACATATGGGCGAACTAGCAATTGCCCGTTTCTGTTCGAGCATCCGTGAGTATGCGTACCTGCTTGGTAAGAGGCATTTTCTTCTCTTCGGCGAACTAGTCGCGGGTGACGCAGCAGCCCATCGGTATATCGGACCGAACACTCCAACGGAAAAAGGAAATAAAACAGTTTACTTTGGGCTCGATTCTGTGTTGGATTTCCCGCTCTATTGGACCCTGCCAGCAGTTCTGAAAGGATTTCGCCCGCCGGCGGAATTGATAAATCGCTATGAAGCATTACGCGAGAATGCTCTTCACCGCGGAGAAATGGGACGCTATTTGATTACTTTTCTTGATAACCATGATCAGATCGGGATGGACTACAAACAACGTTTCGCTGCAAACACTGATGATCGACAGGTTATCGCGGGAGTCGGTTATCTGCTTTGCGCATTGGGGACTCCCTGCATCTATTACGGGACAGAACAGGGACTTGCGGGAGAGGGGTTTGGAGACGAATATATTCGGGAAGCGATGTTTGAATTGGATTCGTCGGGGAAGAACATACTGAACACAAAGTGCTCAATCTATAAAGCGATTGCACAGATAGCCTGTGTGAATCAGCAGTATGAAGCTCTTCGTTTTGGCCGAATGTACTTTCGCGAAATCTCAGGCAATGGGACAGATTTCGGGTTGCCGCAAGGTCATCCCTGCACACTCGCATTTTCCCGGATTCTTGCGGGTCAGGAAATTCTCGTTGCCTATAATACTTCGGTGACTGAAGTGAGAGAAGACTATGTAATTGTTGACAATGTGGTGCAGCAAGCCGGGAAGCGTATGGAATTTCTGTACGGCGGTGCGGGCTCAACAGAAGTGCTCAGTCATACTGACCCCGGTAATCAATCTCGTTTCATACGCCTGAGACTCGATCCGATGCAATTTGTTATCTTAAAATAAAAATCCTCGGGACATTATCAGAATCCATATTCATCAATGGCGATTCTGGATTAGCGTGAACGATGAAAGAGGTTTCGTGTTTATTATGGGAATAAACGCAAAGAGGGTTTAGCTCGTAGTTGAACTAAGTCCGTTCAATAAACCATTCAGGAGGAACCATAATGCCCGAGTCATTAACATCATCCAAGAAGTTACAGTGGAGGTGAGTTGGCATCACCCTGCTTCTGTATGTGGTATTCTAGCGATCACCATTACTCATTGTTGTTTCCATGCGTGCTTCCAGGTTCGCCGAACTATTCTCCTTTACTTGGTTATTTTCAGGCATCATTCTTATAGGGGCCGTTGCAGGATATTCGTCCAAAGCTGTCACAATCCGGGAATCTGTAATTGCGGGAGCAGAATTAACCGCTCTTTGCTTTATCGCATTTGTAATCTTGTCTCCAATAAAACCTCCAATTCTTCAAGTGCGCATTCAAAAACAACAAAGGGCTACCTCACGTATGAGACAGCCCCTCTCCCGTGCCCGGAATTCCGCCAGAAAGCGGCGGGATTTCGTGAGGGTCGACTAACGACCCTCACTCAACAGGACAACAATTTCTGTTCTGATGAACGGTACAACAAAACACCACCCAATAGGGTGGTGTTTGTTGTCGTGCCCGGAATCCCGACAAAAAACGTCGGAACAGGCCCACCTACGCAGAAAAACGCTTCGGCGGGCGGGCAGGACTTACATTTCATTGAACAAAACAGTTTGATAGTAGTGGTTAGTCAACCAATTTCTGGATTATACAGCGTCTGACTTAAAAATTGATAATTGAGTGGCGGAAGGTAATAGATGTAGAATGAAGTCGGAATGTTACAATTTAGCAGCGAGGGAAGGATAACTATAATAATATTAGAGATATCAAGCTTGACGTTATTCAGCAACGGAAAGGAATTTCATTATTGAAAGACTGATAGAACAGAATCATAGAAGAAGAACTGGAGGGAATGTCCTTATTTATAGTTAGTATCAAATGATACCAAGGCAAAAATGATTAACTTTTCTAAAAATATTGCTGGAGGTATCATATGCTTGATCATACACTTGCAAACCGCTTGACGGCAAAAACAGTCAAGCGATCAATTATTACAAATATCTCTAAAGATTTTAATCTCACCCGTCTGTTAGCAGAAGCATACTTCAATCAGATCAAAGCCTACTTCCTTAATCATGCAGAGGTTGATCTGTCTTTGGGACAATTACATTATCTGGCAGTTGATGAACATGAACCTGCCGGAAAACCGATTGTGCTCTGTAAAAAAGTCTCTGTGAAACTCACAAGCGTGAGATTATTACCCTCTATCTGAAAGGATACCTTGTCCCAACAATTTGTCAAAGAACTAATCACTCGAAAGAATCTGTCGAGCGCTACATCCGTGACTTCGAAGCTGTTAAACTCTTGTCAACAAAATTTAATGATGTCGAGACAATCTCTCGTCTCATCAGATTGTAATCCTCAGTCGTCAAGCAATACCTTGATCTCTTACCACTTGACTCCTGAGGATGACTTTATTATGTTCTCTCAATTCTTACACCTAGTATCATTTGATACTATTTCATCAGAATCATTTTCTTGGTGGAAATGTACGATCCTGCCTGCAATCGATAGAGATAGGTTCCGCTGGAGAGCATCGTTGCATTGAAATGAACCAAATAGTGACCTGCTTCTTGAACTTCATTTACCAAGCTTGTCACTTCCTTCCCAGTGATATCGAATATGGAAAGTCGGACAACACCGCTCGATGCTAGTTGATAGCTGATCGTTGTCGCAGGATTAAATGGATTAGGATAATTATCCTGCAGGACGAAAGCAGTTGGCAGAGCTTCTGTCGCAATTCTCTCAACGGAAGTGACGAAGAGCGGCGACCATGTTTTGGATACCCTGATTCCATCCACACGTAACGTTGGAGTATTGCCTGAACCCTGACGCAATGCGATGGATCCGTAATTCACCAAGTCTGCTGCTGCGGCACTCCCTAACGTTCCTACTTGTGCCGTTGCTGGTTCAGTACTCGGTATGGAAGGCTGCTTAAAGATGTAGAGTCTCACACTATCATCGGTTGCTCCAGGACCGATGATGAGTTTCATAACGAAAAGATATGTCGTGTTTAAAGAATATTCAAAAGGGGTGGCTGTGGAGCTCTCACTGGCGAATGAAAGTCCAAAGGCAACACTATCTCCTGTGTTTTTTTGACAAAACACCCTCAGGCGAAAGTTTGAGGTATTAAATGGATTTTCCCCATAATGGATAAAATAATCTCTTCCTGTCGATGATGCATTGCTCACGTTCACCAAGAACGACGCATACAAACTCCCAGATGTTTGTGCAGTAAAGGTTCTATTGTAATCGGCAGAACCGCCATTTGATATTTTGACGGAATTTCCGATTCCTGAGCCTGGATAGCCTGGATAGGTTAATCCCGCGGCAATCGAGTCCAGAACGGTTCCACTATGGAGTTTCCAGAATGTCGTATCCAGCGTAGCCCCGATCGTATAAAGAGCATTATCGAAGTTCTCCACGAGCAGTGTCTGAGCAGAGAGTATGGAAAAGGATGCCAGCACAAGGGCAACCAGGACTAAGGATTTCTTCATTATCGTTCTCCTTATGATGATGAATAGTTGATCTGATAAAAAAGTTAACTGATCCTAGAGATCTAGCCGAAAATTTAAGAACATAATCAAACCACTGCACCAAAGGCGCATCAGCCTCTGGCTGAAAAGTTCACCAAGGACACAAAGGAAAAACTGTTGAATTAATTTAAATTTCCATTACTCCTTTTTCTTTTTATTCTTCGCATCCTTAGTGT
>JAZDJN010000048.1:0-88123 GCA_043803945.1 bacterium
GAATTGAAATAATGTTAAATGAATCACTCCCCTTCATTGTGTACCTGATTCAGTCGAACCAGAGTGGAATTGAAATACGCCTCAACTTCAGGTGGTAAGTAAAGTTCATCCAGATTCAGTCGAACCAGAGTGGAATTGAAATACAATCTTACCATCGGCGATTCATTAAGGTTGACAAGATTCAGTCGAACCAGAGTGGAATTGAAATTTTTACTGAGCATATAAGCGAGATTAAGATTGTAAAGATTCAGTCGAACCAGAGTGGAATTGAAATGCGATCGCGGATACAAAGGGATGGTGTTGGAATATAGATTCAGTCGAACCAGAGTGGAATTGAAATCTTTTTTCGATTGCACATGTTGATGATTTTGATGAAGATTCAGTCGAACCAGAGTGGAATTGAAATTTTGAATATTCCTTCGCGTGAATACTCCGGTAGAGGGATTCAGTCGAACCAGAGTGGAATTGAAATAATATTCAAAGTTGAAAACAAGTGACTCTCGAATCGGATTCAGTCGAACCAGAGTGGAATTGAAATCGAATCATAGATAGAGTAAACTCCGTCAATTCCAAAGATTCAGTCGAACCAGAGTGGAATTGAAATGTTGCGTATTCCTTCGCAAGGATAACGATGTTCTGCGATTCAGTCGAACCAGAGTGGAATTGAAATGTCGCGTCGTTGTATTTGTAAGTGAAATCTTGAGCGGATTCAGTCGAACCAGAGTGGAATTGAAATATATCAACACCTTCCGAGGCTATGTATAAATAATTAGATTCAGTCGAACCAGAGTGGAATTGAAATTCGCTTTGTCAACAACGGTATCATCCGTAGAAGTTAGATTCAGTCGAACCAGAGTGGAATTGAAATGCCTCTACCGTCGGCGTAGACGGAACAGTAGATACAGATTCAGTCGAACCAGAGTGGAATTGAAATCTCGCACTTGTTGCCGATAGTGTATCACCCGGGAATGATTCAGTCGAACCAGAGTGGAATTGAAATTTTGACAAGGCTGTGTTGACATGCTACAACTTTACAGATTCAGTCGAACCAGAGTGGAATTGAAATCGGGGGGGTTTAGTGGACTGAGCGTCAGTGTTACGGATTCAGTCGAACCAGAGTGGAATTGAAATGCTACGTTCTTCAGCGCGAATATCACAGGAATACACGATTCAGTCGAACCAGAGTGGAATTGAAATTGTTTTTTACTGTGCATATCCTCGATTGACGAATATGGATTCAGTCGAACCAGAGTGGAATTGAAATTTCGTTTTGTCATGTCATTTCTCCTCATCGTTTGTAGATTCAGTCGAACCAGAGTGGAATTGAAATGCCCCATTCCACGAGGCTATCGACGTCACCTAAATCGATTCAGTCGAACCAGAGTGGAATTGAAATACTTTTACAAGCTGGCCCCGCTTGGTTTGTGATGTCGATTCAGTCGAACCAGAGTGGAATTGAAATTATTCTACCGGTAAGGTTTGTGTAAACTCTTACATCGATTCAGTCGAACCAGAGTGGAATTGAAATAATGCTTCGGCATTGGTGATAATACCACCGATTCGGATTCAGTCGAACCAGAGTGGAATTGAAATACTCTTCTTTAATTATTCTTTGACCACATGTCTCAGATTCAGTCGAACCAGAGTGGAATTGAAATTGAATAATCCCCGCCACTTGCCGTATAGGTCAATGTTGATTCAGTCGAACCAGAGTGGAATTGAAATGATACAAGTGGAATAGTTGCTTTAACATTAAATTTGGATTCAGTCGAACCAGAGTGGAATTGAAATTCCTTTCTTATCGCAAGCCAAACTGCGGCATCGCCTGATTCAGTCGAACCAGAGTGGAATTGAAATTATCATGGGATGATGGCATTGCTATACCTTCTTATTGATTCAGTCGAACCAGAGTGGAATTGAAATCACGAACGCATAACAAGCGTAAGCACGACAATTACTGATTCAGTCGAACCAGAGTGGAATTGAAATCGTATGAAGCGAACTTCTCCCTTCATCACAAAGTCAGATTCAGTCGAACCAGAGTGGAATTGAAATCACTCCTGACAACACAAGCCCCTATACCGCTTTATCGATTCAGTCGAACCAGAGTGGAATTGAAATTCACCTACGCCCGCCGGTATGCTTATTCAGCTATGCGATTCAGTCGAACCAGAGTGGAATTGAAATAACGGAAAGAATCATTATTTTGATTTGGTGCAATATGATTCAGTCGAACCAGAGTGGAATTGAAATGATATATGAACCTGTAATGACCTTTATCCATAATTCGATTCAGTCGAACCAGAGTGGAATTGAAACTCACTTTCCGATTTTGGGATTGATGTAGACCCAGGATTTCGATGAATTTCCAGTTGATGCGACTCCGCCATTTACACCAATTTTTATCGTGGGTGTCGTATGTTCGATCGAAACGGCGGCGTCACTAAATCCAATGGCATCGACTCCAGTGATATTGCTGGAGCAATCACGGTTGACATGAGCATATTGTCCTCTACCGGCACCGAATGACACAATGGTGCTCGATGTGTCGGCAGGATTAGGTGAAAACCCCACAACATAAAGAAATGTAAATGAAGGATAGATGACGATTGAGAAATATCATCGGGGAATAAAATGTGAGTGAGATGGTTGATACTTGGTCATGGGATGTTCCTTTCAAAATGTCTACAGCAACATTCGAAAAATTCCCATCAACACTTGTCATGATTATGTCAAAGAGAAGTTAAAATTTGAGGATAATTTCGAGGAGTACGAGTGGAGTAATATTTGTCCAAGAGGGGAAAGTCTCAGACTCGGTGGTGTATTCCCCGTATCGATTCCATTCGGTCGAGGTCTTCTTGTGAACTAAAAGCACTTCACTGGCGGTTAGAGAAAGAATTTCTCTCCGTTCTTTAAAATGTGGACCTGTTCCGAGACTCCATATTCTACCGCCTCACTTCTAAGCCATTCCGGCGGCTCGCTCATCAGCTCATCACTGATCTTGAATGTCCCCCAGTGAATTGGCACCAGATGCTTCGCTCTCAAGTCCGCCATCGCCTGGATTGCGGTTTTCGGATTCAGGTGAATATCCTTAAACCAATCAAATGGTTTGTATGCTCCGATAGGAAGAAGAGCTACATCGATATTGAACTTCTCTCCCAGCGCCTTGAAGTCGGGTGAATATGCAGTATCGCCGGCGAAGTAGATACATGCTCCTTCATACTCTATGCAATACCCGCAGGCGATTGAACGGTTTCGATCCCAGAACATCCGTGTCCCTCGATGCTTTGCAGGAACACATGTGATAGTGAGGTTCTCAAATTCCGATCGTTCCCACCACTCCATTTCCTGTACTGTTGAGAACCCTGCACGCACTCCATAGTTTTTCAATCCCCTTGGAACAAGTACAGTCGACTGATTTTTTCGACTCAATTGCCGCAAGGTTTTCATATTAAGATGATCATAATCGTTGTGCGAGAGAAGAATGAAATCGATTGGCGGCAATTCATCGAATGGAATGCCGCGTTTTCGCAACCTGGGAATGTAATACGAAATCGCTAATGTATACACGGGATCGGTAAGAATGGTATAATCCTCAAATTGAATTAACACTGTCGCATGATTGATGTAAGTAATTGTATTCAATGCAAAATTCAAAAGGAAAAATTCAAAAGGAAAAATTCAAAAGGAAAATAATTGGCAAATCGTAAATCGTCAATCGGAAATCGAAATTCATCAACCTCTGTGTTTATTCGTGCCCCTTATTGGACTTATTATGAGTGAGACGCTTCAATCTACGGAGAAATAAGAATGCCATGCAACTGTGACTCCATATCCCCTGGAGCAGGAAGAAGAAACCCGTTTCTTTCAACGGCATTTTTTTTTTACCTTCATACTACTATGAATACCGAACAATCACCTCATGTCATTGGGATTGATTTAGGCGGCACAACGATTAAGGGCGGTTTGGTTGCGGCCGATGGTTCGATCCTCTATCAAAATAAATTTCCCACCCTTGCCGATCAGGGCCCTCAGAGCGTGATCAGCCAAATTGCACTCTCGATTCGGGATGTAAGGGATCACGCAAATGGAGCGATCATAGGCGGCATCGGCATCGGAGCACCTGGTGTTGTTGATGACGAGGGCGTCGTGAAGGCACCCCCCAACTTTTCTGATTGGGATGAAGTGCGGCTCAAAACTGAGATCGAGAAGCTTTTTCCGGGCTTCCCTGTTGGTGTCGAGAACGATGCAAATGCCGCGGCCATTGGTGAGGCGAAATATGGAGCCGGTATCCATCATCCGAACTTTCTCTTTGTTATCTGGGGCACGGGAGTGGGGGGCGGGATAATTCTCAATCATAAAATTTTTCGCGGCCCAACAGGTGGAGCCGGCGAGATTGGGCATATTTCCATCGACCATCAAGGCCCTCCATGCAACTGCGGAAACATTGGCTGCGTAGAAGCGTATGTTGGCCAGCGCTATCTTTCGCAGCGAACTGCTGAGCGGTTGAATGAGCATCCTGACTCGAAGCTTCTGGAATTCGTCCAGGGTGATGCGAGCAAAATTGAGCCATACTACATATCGCAGGCGGCACATGACGGGGATGCCTTTGCCCGTGAAATTCTTATTGAAGCCGGAACACTTCTTGGTGTTGCACTTGCTGCCGTGATGAACATTCTGGATCTTCGGGTCAGCATCATCGGCGGGGGGATCTCCGCTGCCGGGGATTTTGTGATGCAAGCGGTTGAGGATTCTGTGCGCGCCCATGTGCTCAAACCGCTGCGGAATGAAATCCGTGTCCTGCCCGCACAGTTGGGAAATACTGCCGGGATTCTTGGCGCAGCCGGACTCGTGCAGTAAACGAGAGGTTCATAAACTCTTCCTTGAGGACTTGGTCGAAATGTATAGAAAATATTTAACCACGAAGGACACGAAGGCAAAGCTGTAAAAATGAAAAAATATCAAATCAATATATTTTCATTTTATCCTTTGTATTCTTGGTGTCCTTCCCGCCTGCCAAAAAGGATTCTTTGCGGCGGGCAGGCGTGGTTGGACTTTTTGTCCAAGTTTCTCGGCACATTGAAGATTATTGTTCTCCTCCTCATCGCCGGAAGTGTTTCTCTCTTCTCTCAAACTCAACAGAAAGCGGTCAGCGATACATCGCGCTCCACTGCCTCTGCTCAAACCGATTCACTGAAGTCGACTAAATCTGGAATTGATACAACGGTAGTCTACTCGGCATCGGACTCGATCCTCTATTCAATGCGTACGCGCACCATGCAGCTCTTCGGTAAAGGAGACCTCTCCTATCGCACGATGGGATTGAAAGCGGAACGGATTCAGATCAACTGGGAATCCTCAAATTTATATGCAGAAGGCATCAAAGACACTGCCGATAAATCAGGCAGGAAAATGACCGGCACTCCACTTCTTAAAGATGGCGGAGAAGAATATAAAGGCAAGGAGGTCAGTTATAACTTTAAAACAAAAAAGGGGAAGATCGACGTCGGCGATACCGAAATCGAGCAGGGGTACTACCACGGCGAAGCAATCAAGAAGGTGGAGCCTGAAGTGCTCTTTGTCGCCAATGGGCGCTATACTACATGCGATGCCGAACAGCCGCATTACTATTTCAGCAGTTCGAAGATGAAAGTTGTTATGCACGATCATATCGTTGCCGAGCCGATCACCTTTTATATCGCCGATATCCCCGTCTTCGCACTGCCGTTCGGGGTCTTTCCAAACAAAGCAGGGAGGCGTTCGGGTTTGATCGCGCCGGCGTACGGTGAAGACTTTCGCCGCGGCCGTTTCCTCAGCCATTTCGGTTACTACTGGGCAATGAATGATTACATGGATCTTGCCAGTTCGTTCGACTGGTATATGCGCGGCGGCTGGCTTAATCGGACTGCCTTCCAGTACAATGTCCGTTATCAATTCAGCGGAATGGTGCGGATGGAATATTCCGATCTCTATACCGGTGAATCCGGCGATCCGGGCAGAACGCGCCAGAATGATTACTATCTGAGCATCAATCACAATCAGCAATTCAACCCAACGATGAGGCTCGATGTTAACTTCTCCTTCTCGTCAGGCACACACTTTCAGAATACGAGCTTCAATCTTGATGAATTGTTGAGACAAAACATTGTTTCGACGGCGACATTGACAAAGCGATGGGAAGATGGGGATCGAAACCTCACCGTAAGCATATACCGGGACCAGAACCTCCAATCGGGAGATGTTGCTGAGCGGATGCCCTCCATCTCGTTTTCACAAGGGCTCTGGTTTCCATTCCGGAGAGCTTCGAAAGGGTCTCAATCGGGGAGTGAATCGGATTATGGCTGGTATGAAAATATCGGAATCAACTACAGCGGAGAGGCGCAGGGCAATCGTTCGAAACTCTCAACGTTGAATTCTGCTAACGAAAAACAAACAACTATCAATGAAAACTATGGTGCAAACCATTCACTCTCATTTTCATTCTCACCGAAAGCAGGGTATTTCACCATCAGCCCGACTTTTGGGTACAATGAAAAATGGTATGTCAAGAAAATTGATCGCGACAGCACAGGTGATCATAAAATTAATGGATTCTTTCCCGTGCGGACATTCAGCAGTGGTATCGGATTATCGACACGGCTTTTCGGAATTTTTCAACCCCAGGTATTCGGTATTACCGGAATCCGGCATACGGTAACACCGACCGTCTCATTCAGCTATACACCGGATTTTTCCAGCACGAACTTCGGCTACTGGGGAACCTATGTGGACACCAATAAGAAGGTTGTCCAGTATGATCATTTTGAGAAGGAGATCTACGGCGGCGCGCCCAGAGGATTAACCCAGAGTTTGAACTTCAGTGTCGGCAACCTCTTCGAGATGAAATATCAATCAGCAGATACGGCGGAGAAGGAAAAGAAAATTCAGTTGATGAATATCGGAGCCAATCTCTCCTACAATTTTGCCGCGGATAGCATGCGCCTTTCCGACCTGTCAATTTCTTACAGAACCGATATTGGCAGCATCCTGAGTCTGAGCGCCGGTACCACGCATAACTTTTATGTGTTCGATACGACAGCAGGAAGGAGAGTGAACCGGTTTTTGTGGAGCGACCGTCGACGGCTCTTCGATGTCACCAGTGTGTCATTTAATGTTTCCACATCGTTAAGCGGAGAACGAAAAACTCAGACCCAATCCACTTCCAAGAGCCAGCCTGCCGGCGATCAATCAACGCTCAAACAGATGAATCCTCAACAGGGCATGATGCCGGGCGTTCCGCGTGTCGTCGATGAGAACGCTTCCGATTTCAGTATTCCATGGAATCTCAGTTTGAGTTATACCTTCTCGCAGAGCACGCCGAATCCCAACCAAACATTTCGTTCCTCCTCGATGAACGCAAATCTTTCCTTCAACCTCACTGAGTATTGGAGAATCACAGCATCGGGGAATTATGATTTTACGATGAAGCAGTTCTCGGCACCCAGTGTCTCGGTTCTCCGCGATCTCCATTGTTGGGAGATGCGGTTCGACTGGGTTCCACTCGGACCCTACCGCTATTACCGCTTTGAGATTCGCGTTAAAGCACCTCAGCTTCAGGATATCAAACTGACAAAGCAGGGAAGTGAACGGGGTGTGTACTAAGTACGGACTGGCTTCTCCGACCGTATTGTCTCTCTATGCAGGTACTGAAATGAGGTGAAATCCATCAGGCGGATTTTCGTTCCTCGTAGAGATAGATCGGCTCTTTTGACTTTATAATGGTTTCCTTGGTGATGATACATTTCGAGACATTCTGCCGGGAGGGCAATTGATACATAATATCGAGCATGATATCTTCGATGATGGAACGAAGTGCGCGAGCACCTGTTCCCCGCATCATCGCCCTCTCAACAACCGATTTCAGCGCCGCCGGCTCAAACTCGAGATCAACACCTTCCATCATAAACAATTTCTTGAACTGTTTCACCAGAGCGTTCCGCGGCTCGGTCATGATATTCAGGAGAGCTGACTCGTTCAGAGAATGCAGTGAGGTAATAACGGGCAGGCGGCCGATAAATTCCGGAATCAATCCGTACTTCAACAGGTCATCGGGCTCAACCTGTTCAAGGTAGACGTCCACCATCTGTCCTTTTTTCTCTCTGATGTCCGCTCCAAATCCCATTGGATTCTGACTGACCCGGCGCTCGATAATTTTGTCGATCCCTTCAAAGGCACCGCCGCAAATGAACAGGATATTTCGTGTATTAATATTGATCAGACTCTGTTCCGGATGCTTCCGTCCTCCTTTGGGTGGAACACCGGCGACCGTCCCCTCGAGAATTTTCAGCAGGGCCTGCTGAACACCTTCACCCGAAACATCTCTCGTAATGGAGGCGCTGTCGCTCTTCCTTGTAATCTTATCAATTTCATCGATGTAAACAATGCCCCGTTCGGCTTTCTCAATATTGTATTCGGCATTTTGCAGCAGGTACACAAGAATCGTCTCGACATCATCGCCGACATATCCCGCTTCCGTCAATGTTGTGGCATCGGCGATGGCGAAAGGAACATCGAGGATACGTGCCAGCGTTTGGGCAAGGAGGGTCTTGCCGGTCCCTGTGGGACCAAGGAGCAAGATGTTGCTTTTTTCGATCTCCACTTCATCGAGGTTGTGAAACTGATCACGGGACTCGAGGCGTTTGTAATGGTTGTAGACGGCAACGGCGAGCGAGCGCTTCGCATGCTCCTGCCCAATCACATATTCATCAAGGGCTTTCTTTATCTCAATCGGGGTAAGGGTGCCGCGCGCAGCATGCTTCTTTGCGCTGATGGCGGCCATGTTGTTCTTGATGATATCGATTGAACTCGAAACACACAGATCACAAATGTACACATCCGGGCCGGCGATAATACTGCTCACCTCTTCTGAGGATCGGCCGCAGAAGGAACACGCGATTTTATCCCCTTGTCTCGATTTTTGACTCATACGATTCCCCTGATCTTCATCCCGTTATTTCTTAGCCTCGATAATCCGTTTTACAAGAATATTATCGATGAGACCGTATTCCTTTGCTTCCTGAGAGGAAAGATAGTAGTCACGGTCAGTATCTGTTTCAACCTGCTGAACACTCTTGCCGGTGTGGAACGCGAGAATCTCATTGATGCGCTTTTTCGTTTTGAGGATCTCTTCCGCCTGTATGCTGATGTCGGATGCAGTCCCTTGCACACCACCCCACGGCTGGTGGATCATCACACGCGAGTTTGGAAGCGCAGTTCGTTTGCCTTGCGCACCGCCTCCCAGCAGCACTGCAGCCATGCTTGCTGCCATGCCGATGCAGATTGTGGAAACGTCAGGCCGAATGTACTGCATCGTATCATAAACCGCAAGGCCCGAGGTGACACTGCCGCCGGGACTGTTGATATAGAGATGGATGTCCTTATCGGGATCTTCCGATTCAAGAAACAAAAGCTGGGCAATGGTCAAACTGGCGATGGTATCGTCAATGGCTGTCCCCAGAAATACAATGCGCTCTTTTAAGAGGCGTGAGTAGATATCGTATGCGCGCTCTCCTCGGCCCGTCTGTTCAACAACCATCGGTACGAGTTGATTGTATAATTCGAATTTCCCTGCCTTCATCTTCTTCACGATCCTTCCTCAAGCGTATTATTCAGTGTGGAGTCGTCGATTTCAGTAATGGTTGCATTCTTTACCAGCAATTCCATTAATACATCGCTGACCAATCGATTCTTGATGTGGTCAGACGATTTATAGTAGTTGATTAATCGTTCTTTATCAATACCGATCTTCGGTGCTTCCCGTTCCGCCAGAGTGACCAGGGCATCCTCGCTGGGTGTAAGATTTTCTTTGGCGATAATCTCCTCACGGAGCAAAGCCCATTTGGATTGGTAAATTGCGTAAGTGCGGTTCTGTTCAAAAAATTTCTCCTTGTTGAAATCGGGAGGAAATTGCTTATTGGGCTGTTGATTTTTGACATCCTCCAGCAGGTTTTCCAGAACGCTGCGGGTGAGTGACTCGGGGATCTGGAAATCGTGCATGCGAATCAACTCGCCGATCACACTATTCGTCACGCTCCTGCGGTTCTTTTCTTTCCAGTACGCATTAATGTCCTCGCGGATACTGCTTTGGAATTCATCGATCGTTTTGATTTTTTCCTTCGTCACCGTTAGCGCGAAAGCATCATCGAGTGGAGGGAGAAGAACTTTGTCCACTTTCTTCACAAATGCTTTAACGTCGACCTTATGGGTGCGTTCGCCATGCTGATGTTCAAATTGAATTCGCAGCTCCTGATTCTTCTCCGCCGATTTCAAGGCATCCTTGAAGGGTTGTTCGAGCTTCGGATCTGCCAGGTAGAACCGGACATTATCGTTCTTCTTACCGATGATCGGTATTCCCGTATCATCCAGGTCCTGAAGGTCGACGGTCACAATAAATTCAGCATCTGTCACGCGATCCGCTTCTTCGGTCGTACTATTGGCACGCTGCAACCTCAGCAGTTCATCCTCAACCTCAGACTCTTTCATCGTATGAACGACGGTTTCCAGCTTCAGGCCCTTGTATTCTTTGAGCTCGATAGTGGGGCGTACGTCATACTGGATCTTGAAGCGGAAGAATTCCCCCCGTTTGTAACTCCTATCGACAAGTGTCGGTTCGCCAATGGGCTTGAGCTCCTTATCCTTGATCGCCTGCCGATAAAGTTCGCCGGCAACCTTATCGAGAGATTCCTCCTCAATCATGTCGCCATAGAATTTTTTTATCAGCTCCAATGGGGCTTTGCCCTTCCGAAAGCCTTTTAATTCAACCTTCGGTCTATATTCCTTGTAAGCCTTTTCGAAATGTGGTGTCAGCTCTGCGGCATTTGCCTGAATCTCTACTTCGCATGACACCTCCGATATGGTGTTGACAGTAATCTCCAACGATGTACTCCTAAGTATGTATAATGGAAAAAGGCAGCCTCCATAGGGAGGATGCAAGGCAATACTGTTGCCGTTGTGGGCGGAGGGGGAGTTGAACCCCCACGGGTTACCCCACTAGCTCCTAAGGCTAGCGCGTCTGCCAGTTTCGCCATCCACCCGTGAAAAATAATCAAAAAACGTATATAAAAAAGGGGGACTCAATAGCAAATCTATTAGCAATGAGTTCCCGTCCGATACTAATGGAATGCCCCTCACACTCATTCCGGCCTTCCGTTGCCTTGCAGTATGTGAAGGGCACTCACACTTGTTGCTTTCGGAAGTTTTGAATGATAAACTGCGCTGCAAATATACACAACAATGCTGGCCATTGCAAGATAATGATTCCAGGTTACCTCGTTCCTCTGTGCGTGCAGAACTTTTTCGCTACCACTTCACCAAAGCCCCTGTATCGTGCCTTTCCAATATTCGATTGCCCTCGAAACATTCTCCTGATAGAATGTTTCCTCTTCCGGTTCAAGGGGGTCAAACTCTTCCGGCCCGCGTGTCTTTTCGTAACAAGGAAACATAAATTCAAGTTCACCGTGAAAAGAACTCGGATCCGTGCCCGTCTTTTTTAGATACAACCCATAAATTCGACCGGCAACCTCTGGAGTGCATGGGGGCAAATTCACCGGGATAGCCCTCTCAAGATTCTCAACTCTTTGCTTAATGTTCATATCGTTCCCTTGCTGTTGTTTCAAGTTTTTCTATTCGCTCTTCAAGCTCTGTTACTTCGAGAGCCTTTATAAGCATCGAAGCCATCATCACACGCTTATAGAATGTATTATCCCCCCCTCCCTGCTCAGCTCTTCGAATACAGGAAGAAATATACCGGCAAACATCCCTTGCGCTTTTCAAGCGAATTCGCTGCCGGGGCTTTGGTAGATGCTCTGATGTTGCTTTCTTCCGTTCTTTTTTAGATGCCATTTTCTACCTTTAAGCTATCAATAATTGCCTTTTACTTATGCAAATATTGCACCCTGTTGCATTGCTTCACTTGCCCTCACCTTGAAGCTGATTTCTTGTGTGAGATTTTTCCCTGTGTGTGAGAGCATCTCTGCTCGCTCAGATTCTGAGAGATACGGTGCAAGGCCTGCTATTCGGATATACTCAACCCCGGAATCTACTTCTGTTTTGAATTCATCTATCATCACTAAAATCTTTTCGATGCCCGCAACCTTGCTCTGGATTTCTTCCAGCTTCTCATTGCCCTTGAATGAGTTTACTATCTCGTTGATACCGGCAATTAAACCCTTCTGTGTTTCGCTTGGCTTAGGTTGCCCGCTTATATCTCTTGGAATATTTGAAAGGATGTTTTCTATGAGGGTGAAAGCAAAATCATTTCTTCCAAGATCAAAAGCGTTTTGAATTGCTTTTGTGATTGCCTCCGAAGTATGAGGAGTAGAGAGAAAGAGGAGGGCTGAATTGACTTGAGCTTCTCCCATAGCTTGAAGGGTTGTATCACCGTTCGTGAGGTTTGGATATTTAACCTTTTGGCTATTTCGAAGAAGATTCTTTTTCTCATTCAAGATGTTTGTTGCTAATGAATTCACCTTCGACTTGTATGCCTCAACGGTTGAACTCTTTGCCTTTTTAATTTCCTCGCTCTGATAATCGGCTGTGTAGTTTTGGAAATTCCTGTTCTCCTTACTGAGCCTGGCAGGAATGCCTTGCATTTCTCTGTTGAATGAATTGCGAAGCTCTGCGAGTGATTTTATATTTGTGTTCATAAAACCTCCATTGAAATGAATTGATGTATTGATTAGGGTTTGGTTTTTGATTCTTTGAATTCTATTGAGTTGTTGATACTCATCAAACGACAATTCTCCCATAGTGAACAAATCATAGAGCTGTTCGGGATCATCAATATCTAACCTTGTTGAGTAGTTCATCTTCGAGATAGAAATGTTTGATTGAGATTCTTTTAATATCTTGTAAAGGAATTATTTTCATGAGACTTGCATCATAATCGCCACCGGCCTTTACCTTGCCACATTCGAAACACAACCTTATGAGATCTACGGTATTCATCTCATAGCACTGGATACCGTTTCCATCTGGAACAAGATGTAACCATTTAGAAGCCTCCGTTTCGAGTATTCCCGTTGCTTTGTTTCTTCGAGTATCCCAATACTCTATGGCTGCGTTTAGTGTTGAACGTGCCATAGAATCAAATTTTATCTCCCAGGTGCTACCATCGGAAAAGCGAATGTCCCACTTCGGAGCGAAGCCAATGCTCACCGTTGATGCACCATGCTCACCTTCGAAATACCGGGCAATAATACACTGTAAAATATCCGCTGATGTAAATTGACTACGCATGACAAGTGCAAACCTTAAAAGTGTCATCTACCAACTTACCGCAATCACAACAAATGTACGAACGGAGCCACCAAGCTCGCTGGCGTAATTCCTGGAGACGCTCTTCCGTCAACGGATTGCCATTTTCATCTGTAGCTTTTCTAGAATTTGACACGTTTGCAGTTTCAGATTTATTGAACGGTGCACTAACCTCCAGGCTCTTCTTCAAATATTGCATTGGATGAAGAACAGATGGAGTGAGCTTCGATGCAATTTTATGAACCGTTGCCTTGCCGTATGTCTCAATAAATTCCGTTAAAGCTTTGAGGTCATCGGCAGCGAGGGTTTTTTGTGTGTTCGTCTGAATAATGTTAACTAACATTCTTCACCTGCAAGGAATTCATGATGGTGGCAATGTGGAGCGGTTCGTTTGTTCTTCGAAGAGAATTAATATCAACATCAACGCTTCTGTCTGTTGTTTGATTTTCCTTTTCTGTTTTGTTTGATGTTGTTTGATTTTCTTTTCTTTCCTTTTCTTTTATTTCCTCCGTTTCTGTGGTGGTTTCTGCGTTTGAAACTCGTTTCGAGTAGGAAATACGGGCGTTTTCTCGTTTTCCGGTTACCGCTTTCTTCCTTCGTTCTGTACCCAATGAAAAAATAACTCGTTTTAATGTGTACTTTCTCTCGTTAAAAAGGTGAAGTGATAGACAAAGTTTGAGTATCGAATTGAACTCTTCGGGCGTCAATCCGAGGAAGGCAGAGAGAACATCAATTGAATTTCCATTCGAAAGATCTAAGCGACAACCGGGTGAACGGTAGATTCTTTCGAGCATAGCAAAATAAAAACCGTAACCCTTCAAGCCGTAGATGGAGCGAAGTGCAAGTATCTTATCATCGGTGAGTGCATCGCAATCATGCGGGAAATAATCTAATCCGTTTTTTCGTGGTCGTGCCATTTAACCCTCAAAATGAAAAAGCCGAGAAGAAGGAAACGGAGTAGAAACCTTCTTCCCGGCTGAATGTTGAAATTATATTTTGAATGATTTCCAATACTTGCTCCGTTATTTTAGCCAGAGTAAGTATTGCATTCTCTATGCCATTCGGAGTGGCAATAAAAAACCCCTAGAAAAATCAGGGGTTATATATCTCCGAATAAAACTATTTCGGAACGTGCAAACTCCGAATAATATTATTCGGAATTCATTTTCGCCTTAATTTTCTTACCCATAATTGATGTTGTTCTGCATGTATTTTAGCTGTGTCTGGATCAATATGAAACCTTTTTCCAATTTGAGACCAATTTGGCTCGCCATTTGGTAACTTCAATTCATTGATTGCGCGCTGGAGTTGTGTTTTATCTGTAAGTATGGGAGGCCTTCCTAATCTTTTAATTGGAATTTCCGGTTTGGCTCTACTCTTATACTTCTGAGATTCTAATATCCGCTCTAATTCGATTTTGTTTTCTCTTTCTTCATTGTAGAACCCTTTCAGCTTATCAAGTGCTCGCTGCGCAGCCCTATAATTATCGCTCGGTATTAAATCTTCCTGCTTAATGAATTCTATAAAGTTGCTCATTCCTTCACTACGAGCTTTTGATGCAGTCTCAAATAATATATTAGCGTAACTTGAAAATATATTGATGATTATTGAAGCATTCTTCGTTGAGAATGGTACAGATTCCAAAAGGATGCTCATTTGAATGAATATCGTTCTCCATTTATCGATAATCCAAGCTTCAGCTTTTTTAATTCCTCCATGTTTTAATTCTTTTTGAAATTCCCTGTTTCTTGGTACGCCCAAAGCATCAGCCCAAACATTGAGAATATCCTTCTCTAATTTGGTTAGAAGATCTTTGGTTGTTTTGATCCCGCTGAGATAATTTTCAATTTCTCTTTTACCATGTATGACAGGAGTATTTATTATCCATTTGCTTCGTGCAAGTATTTTCCATGAATCCATCTTTTTATCGGCCATTACATTTCTCCAAAATATTTGTAATTATTTGGTAATATCAAGTTACAGCCGATACCATTTTGAAGTAAATGAATGAGCGATTGAGGAGAATTATATCTTTCACCATTCACTTTTGAAGCTATTTCACCCGCTGTTCCCCAATATTTACCATTTACATGCCCGCGAACCATATTTAATATTCTTCCATCAGTAGTCTTCCCCTTTATAGCTCCGGGACCATTCGCTTGATAGAATTCTCTATGTGTTGTAGTGCTTTGGCCTTGCGCACTCAAGCTGCCATCCTCTAGAAAATAAAGACATGGATTAAATGTTCCGAACGAAACGGTTACTGACAAAGTATCTTTGAAAGTATAGGTCATATTGAACGTATAGGTATATCCCTGATAATGAAAAGTTGTGGATAGTTTTTGGCTGTCATTAATCTTCCAAAGATTTTTCATATATGGTATTGGTATATCAAACATTATTCTAGATTCGCCATGGGGGGTAAAACCACAATAACCATTTTCGTTATAGTAATATAAATCCCCACCATTGATCTCCATAACAATGTATCTATACCCGGATATTGTCTCGTATCGCTTAAATTTCTCCCATGAATTATCAGACCATGTCTTTGTATATAAGCTGTCAAATGTTTGACCATACGCACGTATATCAATGGGTGGTCTAGAGTTCTTGATAGTCACTGAAATTAAGCTTGAAGAACCAATGTTGTTCATAGCATCATAAGCTAATACGAAGATAGTATGTACACTATTATCTGCCAATTCAGGGAAATACCATTTATATTCCCACGGACTGAGTGCTCTACTAAGTCTTAGATCACCGTCGATATAGAACTCCACTTTCTCAACCTTAATATTATCTCTTACATCAACAATAATTGTTATCGAATCTGAAATAACTTGATTGTAGTAGGGAGAGACTACGGAAACGTTTGGGGGAGATTTATCTGTTGTGTCTACTGGATTACTCTTTTCAGAATTGCAGTTCAGACATAACACGGCAAATAATGCAATCGCATAGATTATAAAAGATTTCATTTCAATCCCCCTTCCTGTAATCCGTTAAGCACAAAATCCTCTTTCATCGCTCGTCACGAATTCAGAGGTTTCCTCATTCACCACGTCCGTCCCTTCACCCTGAAAACGCCGTGGAATAATTTTGCTTGCTTTAACTTAGCCATTAACTATTCATCTGTCAAGTATGCATGGGATAGCCTGTATTTACACCATATTCCTTCCATATATCGCTTATAGGGAAAGATCTCACCCTCAGTTGAGTTCTATGTGTAACCTGTTCACTGTTTTGTGTAGCTCGCTCGCTGCCAGGTGAGAATAAATTTGAGTAACCGCTATGCTGCTATGGCCTAATAACTTTTGAATCTCGTATATTGGCACTCCGTCCTGAACGAGCCACGTTGCAAATGTATGCCTCAATGAATGGAAATGTAAACGCTTGTCAATCAATTTTGCCGAAATGACAGCATCCTTAAAAGCATGTGTAAGCCAGTCCTCACTTATTTTTTGTCCATTCAAAAGGAATACATACTCACCATAAACTTTGCTGCACTTCGAATGCAATAAATATATTGCGGTCTCGCTTAATGGTATTACTCTTCGTTTGCCTTGCTTTGTTCTGAATGTAGGATTGCTTTGAACTGTGATAACCTTCCGTGGTAAGTCAACATCGCTCCAACGTAAGTTTATTATCTCGCCCCTGCGCAATCCGGTCAATGTGGCAAAGAGCACAACCTCCCTGAGGCATTGTTCTTTAATGATGTTCATCAATTTCTGAAAATCGTCACGGGTAAAGAAAATCGGAGTCTGTTCCGGCACCATCACAAGCTTGAGCCCGGAGAAGGGATTTTTTTCAATGAGATTCCAACGCAATGCGGTATTGAGAAAAGCTCGAAGTGTCCGCAGCTCAATGTTTACAGTGACCGGTGAAATTGCCTCTAATCGTTTGATGCGGTATAAATCGAAATGTTTTGCGGTGACCTTCGAGAGGGGTATATTTCCTGTCACCACTAAAAAATGATTGAGGGCTAACTCATAGAGGTATACCGTTCCGGGTGAATAGTTTCCCCTGGCATATTGGAGAAACTCACGAATGAATTGTTCTAAATTTTTGGGGATTTGTTTTGCACGGAGCAAAGTCTCAAACTCAGTGAGGGCTCGGAGTGCCTCTCGTTTGTGAGTTTGTCCGGTGGATTTCCAACGGATCTTACCCTCATCGGTAAAGAGGATATACCAAAATCCGTTTGAACGCTTGAAGAGTGAAAGCTTGCTGATGGCCATTGCTAACATCCTTTCTATTAGCAATTCCATTAGCATTCGGAAGGAATCTTAAATTTTTTGAACCCCCACGGGTTTCCCCACTAGCTCCTAAGGCTAGCGCGTCTGCCAGTTTCGCCATCCACCCGTGAATGTAAAGAAAAATCCTCAGCGTCCAATCGACTTGAGGATTTTTTTTGGCCGGAAAATATATAAAGAATTGACGCAAAAACAAAGAGTTGAGGCAAATTGAGGCCGGTTGTCTGGGATGCTACCTCGCCTGCTTCTGAATTTCATTCAACTTTTGGAGAAAATCGACAGCATCCTGCCGGAGTGGATCGATGGCAATTGCCTTGTTGAAATATTCCCGTGCTTTCTGATAATCCTTCCCTGTCTGGTAAGCCAGCCCGAGTTGGATATTGGTCAGATAACTCTTCGAATTTAATTCGAGCGCCCGTAGGAAATGCTCGATCGCATGGACGGGATCGCCATCTCCCATATATCCAAATCCGAGGTTAATGTTAATTTCCCAGTAGTCATTGCCGCGGAGAAGAGCTTCCGACAGGACCTCGATCATTGGTTTGTAATTGCCGCCTTTGCGATAGAGCGTGAACGCTTCACGGTATGCACTGAGGTACATCGTATCGGCCAGATACGCCTGCTGAAAAAAAGTCAATGCACGGATGGGATCGTTCGCCTGCGCATAATATTTTCCAAGGGAGTACAAACTATATGCAAATCCAGGTGCTAGAGTAATGCTCTGCCGATATTTTTCCTGTGCCGCTTCATTGTTCCCTATGCGTGCAGCTTCACCCGCTTCACTCAACAGCTTCAGAATATCGGGGGGGATTTTTTTCTCCCGGATATCCATGAGAACCCGAAGGAAATCGAATCGCTCAGATAATTCCGGTTCGTACGAGCTGGTGAAGATCTTTATAATTTCCTGACGTGCTGCTGGAAAATCGCCTGCATAGAAATCACTCACCGTTTTCAGCATAGAATAATAGGGCAGAGGGAAGGTTGAATCCTTCTGGACGTTCGCGAGAAATGGATCGGGAAAGATTGCCTGCCGGTTGCGAAGCCGTTGGTTTGCAAGCTGCAGGAAGGTGTAATAGGATTCTGATACTTCGTACTTTGTCAATTGTGTCTGAAGTTCTGCGGGGAGAACCGGCTTCCACGCTGCCGTCGTATCGGAGAAATTGAGAGAGGAGAATGCATGAGCAAGAGCCTCAATCATATAGTGATAGACGTAACTGGGCTTCTGACCGATACGGGCATCGATGATCCATTGAACATTTTCATTGTCAAGTGCACGTTTAAGGGAGTCGCGGGTCAATCCCGTTTTTCTTATTGCTTCGTTTGCCTGATCGATGATTGCCTTGACACTGCCTTCCGACTCAGAGATTCGTAACAGAGGGATGGGAAGAGAATCCACCACGAATTGAAACACCGGGCGGAAGAGATCGACCTGCGCAATTTTCTCCTTGAGCTTTATGCTCTCGCTGGCAATCGTGGCTGTAAAGAATGCGGTATTCTCTTTGAGATATTCGGCAAAGCATGTTGTTCGCAAGTTCTGGATCGCTGCATACTGCGGAAAAATATCCAACTCAGGTTTCTTCAGAAGCTGTTCATAGTATCCCATGGCCTCTTTGTACTGTTTTGCGCCCATGGCTTTTTCCGCACTACTGAGAGTGGAAATCAGGAAAGAGTAGCCGGGCCATAACTCTTGCGGTACTTTAATTTCCCCCTGACTCTTTGCTTCGCCCAGTTGAAATTGAACAAGGAACAATTGATGGATCTTGACATCCTTCGGAAAACCGATCAGGATGGAGGTGCGGTTGCTGTCGGTAACAATGTCGCCCTTGAAGGCGGCGCCTACAGTTTTTTCACTCTGGTAAAGAGTGAGTTTTGGAAGTTCTTCCTTGAGAAAATCAGGGTCCAGTTTCCAATCCCCGATTGAGCGGAAGATGAAATAGAAGTACTGGCCGTCATTCACATTCTCACTTGTTAAGGGAAATGTGCGGGATTGGTTGGAAAGATCGACCTGGGCGAATCGTTCCCCGCTCATTCCAAAAAGGCCGGACTTCTCCTTGACTTTCAATTGCACAGATTGTGCCTGAGCAAGTACGGGAAGAATGGAAAAATAGATGATCAGAAAAGCGAGCGCAATTTTATTCGTGGTAACCATCGATTGTGCCTGGGCGGAGTTCATAGATTGGTAACTTTTACATTCTGTCGAAATATAGAGAATGCTCTGAGGAGAAGCAACAGATGCCTTCTCCTTGACATTCAACTGGAAAATACCGAACATTCTACCAGCCCGATTGAGATATCGGGCGCAATATCCAACCAGCGATGCTGAAGAAGTCTGAAGGGGGACATACAATGTGGCTGATCCGAGGAAATAGCCTGCTGATGCTCGTTGTGATTGTTTTGAATCTCACCCTAGCACAGCAAGAGAGTGTTCTTACAAACCAACTGTTCATTGAACGAATAGGATCGCTCCCCTTATTTGCTCCCTCGCCCCGACTTGTTACGGCCAGTTCCGGACAGTTCCTTGCTCTTGCTTCACAAAAACAACTCAAGCTGATTGATCTCGGTTCCTTTTCTGAATTCGCTTCGATAGACGGAATTCCACAACTCGTCACCAGTCTGAGTTTTTCAGCCGATGGTAAACAACTGTTTGTGGGTAAGGTTGATGGGCATATCACGATCTGGGACGTCTCCACCCGCAAGTGGCTTGAGGATTTTTCCATTCATTCATCAGCCGTTGTTTCTATAGGGATCTCATCAAAGAAGTTGGTACTCACTTCGTCGTTCGATAAAACCATGCGGCTGAGCGATCCAACGATGAAAAATGCAATTAAATCGATTTCAAGGTTTCCGTATCCCTGCGTTGGGTTTTACCTGAATCCAACGGAATCTGCACTCTCCGTTGTTCGAGAGAGCGAGATACGGATTTTCTCATTTCCAGCATTGGAAGATCTTGGCGTGCATTCTCTCCAGAGTACCATCACAGTCTCTGCGGTAAGCCCCCAGGGATCCACTATTGCCCTGGGCAGCACCGATGGCAAAGTTCACCTCTGGAATCTTGAATCAAAATCGGTGAAAAATGTTTTCAAGATTTCGAACGCAGCAATTACCGCTCTTGCTTTCGATAGCACGGGCAAATGGCTTGCATGCGGAACGCTCGACAGTCTTCTCTCCATTATCACACCCGGTTCCGGCGCCACGCTTGGAAATAAAAGGGAAGAGAAGTGCTATTACACGTCGCTTACATTTAGCGGAGGCAAGTCCTTAGCGGCAGGCACCTCAACTGGACAGGTAGTACTCTGGAAGGTTCTCGAAGAACCGCCTGACAAGGATGCTCCGGTCATCGTGATCGCCGAACCGGAAATTCAGAATCGCTCAGTGTTAAAATTATTCGCCAAGGAAGTTTCTGTAAGCGGGCTCGTATCGGATAAAAGTATTGTGACCAGTATTTCGATCAAAGGATTTGATGGCCCCATGCAGATCACAGAAGCCGGGAAGGTTGAAGGGCCGCAGGGAAGTTTAACCGGCAAACGGTTCAGTGCTCAGGTGCCTTTGAAGAAAACCGGGTTGAATGAATTTGAAATTACAGCGACTGATCAATACGGTAACAGAAATTCGACTCCATTTGCCATCCAGAGACTCTCGAACGACGAAGCGTTGGAGATTCTCAGCCCGTTGCCGAACACAGAAACCGATAGCATTGCTGCACGGCTTCGATTCAGAACTTGGTTCGATGTTGAATCGTACCAGGTCATCGCCAACATGCAGGAGATGATTACCAACCGTTCTCCGGTGAAATCCAATGGAGTATACAGCGATAAAATTCCTCTCGTAGTTGGCTACAATCAAATTCAGATCGTGGTGAAAAGCCTGACGGGAGAAAAATTTACACGGACGCTGGGTGTGACAAAAAAAGTGTTAGGGCCGCTCACGACACAAACAAACCGTGTTGAGAGTAAGGGGCGAACTTCGGAACCGCAAAAATGGGCTGTCATTGTCGGTGTCTCCGAATATCAGAATCGCGGTATTCCTTCACTAAAATATGCCGATCGTGATGCACAGGCCTTCGCCGAATTTCTTCAAAAGCCGGAAGGCGGCGGGTACGAACCCAGCCATATGCGCATCCTTCTGAATAAGGATGCGACAGTGAGCAATCTCAAGGAGGCACTGCTCGATTTTCTTACACAGGCCATCGATAAGGATCTGGTGATGATCTACTTTGCCGGTCATGGCGCACCCGATCCGGCTCGCCCGCAGAACCTGTACCTGCTCACCCACGATTCTGATCCAGCCAGGCTCGGACTCACCGCGTTTCCGATGTGGCAGATTGAAGATGTCCTCAAGCGCTACATTTCGGCCCGGCGCATCGTCGTTTTCTCCGATGCATGCCATAGCGGCGGCATCAGTGCCGACTTTGCCTCGCGGGGCCTCGATGTTACCAAGACTAATCTGATCAATCAATTCATGGCCGACCTGTCGCGAACGAAGGAAGGAACGATTGTCTTCACTGCGAGCGCAGCGGGCGAGGTCTCACAGGAATTTTCGGAATTTAGCCACGGTGCGTTCACCTATTATTTGCTGGAGGGGATGAAAGGGGCTGCCGATTTCAATAACGATTATACAGTCACGATTAATGAACTCATGCAATACGTCGAAGATCAGGTTAAGCGGAAAACAAAGGGTGCACAAAATCCCACTCGCAGCCAGACGACGTACGATAAGGAACTAACGATTTCTCTCATTGCCCACTAACGATTTGAGGAATATGACATGATCTCTTCACCCATCATTCAACGGTCGACATTTCTGTTTCTTCTCCTAACTACCCTGCTTCTTCTTCCGTGGAATATAACGGTACGTGCGCAAGAGAAAGAAAATGTTAGTTTCGAATGGGGATTTGGCGTAATCTCCAGTTCGACGGCCGAAACAAAGCTCACTCCGGTCCTGAAAGACACCATGCTCAAATCTGGCGACCAGATCAAGATGGTTGTCAAACTAAAACGGGCATGCTTCGTCTATGTGATTCACGAATCCCCGGATGGTGAGCTTATCCTTCGATTTCCCTACGACTTTAACCAATTCACAACCGATTACACATTGGCAAAGAACTACTACATCCCTAAGGGCCGCGACTGGTTCAAACTCGATAAGGATATTGGCAGAGAAACTTTCTATCTTCTCGCGTCAGCCGAGCGTCTGACGGATCTTGAAAAGATGCTGCAGCAATACAAAGCGGCTGATGCATCGGCGAAGCCGGCTCTTGCCAAGGATATTGTCACCGAGATTCGGAATGTGCGAAAGCGGTATAAAACATTTACCACGTACGCCGAACGGCCAATTTCCATAGGGGGAAATGTACGGGGAGTTGAACGGGCGCCAAGTGCATCCCGTCCCGATGTCGCTTCCATAGCAACGGAAATCTCGGCTAACAACTTCTACGGAAGAACATTCACACTTGACCATAAGTAGAGTCAGAACGCTGCGGGCCATACTTTTCATCGTTGTGGCCACATTTCTATTCGTTCACCTTCTGTTTGTGCTCTTTCCCAATGTGTTTGAGCCATGGAATGCACAGATGGTTGACCAACTGTTTTCCATGAGAGCACGCTCCGAAACCTTCCAACCGGTATACGACAGCACAATCGTTCATGTCGATATTTCCGATCAGACATTTGCAGAGCTTGAACACTCCTATCTGAATAGAACGCAGTATGCCCGTGTCATCACCAATCTTGCTGGGATGAACACGAGACTGCAAATCTGGGATTTTATTCTTCCAGCACGGACTAACGCTATCGAGGACAGCTCACTTATCAGTGCAGTTGCCAATTCAGGCAATACCTATTTTGGAATTGCCTTCAAAATAGAAAAGGAAAAATCCCGTTCTCACACACCGATCACCAGTGAACGAACAACGCAGTACCTGCAAATGACACTCTGGCAGATTCAGGTCGAAGGCGACGTCTCAGGAATACCGGACGCCTACCAACCGAAGATGACATTCTCCGCTCTCGCGTCAGTGTCGCGCGGGCTCGGCTTCATCAACCTGGATTTCGACCGTGATGGTGTTTATCGACGGGTTCCGCTTCTCTACCGCCATGGAGGCGGCTTTTATCCGAGCTTCTCCTTCCGGGCTGCGTGCGACTATCTGGGTGTTACGCCCGACCGCGTGGAACTGCGCGCAGGTTCATCCGTAACATTGAAGGGAGCGAAGCGCCCCGGGGGCCAGCCTCATGATATTGTCATCCCGATTGACGAAAAGGGGGAAATGCTTGTCAATTATATTGGGCCTCTCCATCGCAACGATAGTGTCTCAACGATGCAGCACATTGATTTTGCGGATGTGCTGCGTGCCTCTGATGATCGGACGGATTTTGAAAATATGAGTGAAGCCCTCCAGGGCAAGCTCATTGTCGTTTCCGAGGTAGCCACCGGTGCATCCGATGTCGGTCCAGTGCCGACCGATAACCAGTTTCCGCTGAGCGGAGTGCACTCGAATGCCATTAATACAATATTGACGGAGAACTTTCTTACGGCATTTAACTGGGCGGAGATGGCACTGGTAGAAATTGTTCTGCTGGCGATTATTGTGATGCTCGCTCTTCAGTTCTCTTCACGCAATTTTTCTTTTGGGGCTGTCCTTCTGATGCTCGGCTATATGCTGCTTGTGGTTCTCCTCTTCCTGATTACCAATACCATTCTCGTGGTTCTGCGCCCTGTCCTTCACATTGCTCTTGCTGCCTTTGGCATTATCGCGTATCGCTACATCAATGAACAGAAAGAAAGGCAGGCCTTACAGCGTACCTTTGAAGCGTACTTTCCACCGGGTGTTGTGAAGAAGATAATGGAGAACCCTGCACTGATCACCGAGAAAGGTCAGAAGAAAGAGCTTACAATTCTCTTCAGCGATATTAAAAAATTCACAACCTATTCGTCCACCATGACTCCCGAACAAATCCAGCGCCTGCTCAATGAATATTTCGACGCAATGGTCGAGATCGTCTTCAAGTACGAGGGAACGGTTGATAAGTTTATCGGCGATGGGCTGATGGTCTTTTTTGGTGATCCCGAAGATCAACCGGATCATGCTCTTCGCTGCGTGCAGGCCGCGGTAGAGATGCAAAAGAAATGCCGCGAGTTAAAGGAGAAATATCAGCATGAATATAATTTCCCTTTGAAAATCAGGATCGGCATTAACACAGGAACAGTTGCCGTGGGGAACATGGGATCCGAGAGGCGTCTTTCTTACACTGTCCTCGGATCGGATGTGAATCTCGCCCAGCGCCTTGAATCGAATGCTCCGGTGGAAGGGATTATGGTTTCCCGACGGACCTACGATCTGATCGCGGGGAAGGTTTCCACACGGCCACTTGAACCGATACGGGTAAAAGGGCTGGAGGAAACACCGATTGAGGTTTACGAGGTGATGGTAGAATAACTTTCCGTCATTCCTCTTTGAGAAAGAAGAAAGACACCCTTCTTCCATCCGAATGTAGCCGTCCTGCAGTCTACTCCTTTGTAAGATACTCTTTGGCTTCCTCCAACGATTTGCAATGAACGATCTGTTCTTTAGAGAACATGTTGATGGCATTGAGAAATACCAATTTCATTCCGGTCATCCCGAGCACTGCACGCTTCCTCACATGCTTTTTCGATTCCGCTGCAGTTTTTTGGAGAACTTCCAGTACCGCCTGATTGATAAAACTTTACCAACAGGATTGAGACTAAAAATCAAACTGAAAGTAGCAAAAAGACAATTCTGTCTTATAGATCGATTTCAAGCGGATCTTGTTCCATTGCGTTAACCCGCCACTCCTGTGCATCAACATCGAAATCCGCTATTTTTTCAATCGGCATCTTCAGATATTTCCCAAATGCTGAAACTCCGATGGTGCCATCCTGCAAGGGGATCTCTCCAGTCCCTTCGAAGATCCGGGAGGTATTCTTCGTGATCCGTCCGACCACGCGCAACTCCTGGTCTAATGGAATGGGCTTATGGTATTTCAGACTCAATTCGATAGTAACGCCAAAGACCTCATTATCGATGATTCTGATTGCCCGACCCACGGTCTCGTCGAGCAGCGCTCCCGCAATACCGCCATGCAGTCTGTTGGGATAGCTCTGATGCTGGTTCAACGGTGAGTAGATCGCAACGAGCTCGCCATGGGCCAATTCGTAAAACGATGCCTTCAATCCAAACTCATTTTTTAAACCGCATACAAGACAGTGAGCACTGTTTTCCTGCTTCTTAACGACTGCATGTTTCATAAGATCCTATCTCCGGGGTGTCGAACAAGTTGCGTAAAACTATTGATTGTGAAACTGAAAGGCAAGGCAAAATATTATTGGTCAATCTTTTATACTCCGCTGCCTTTGAAGCTCCATTCCTTGTGATGAGTATTATTCATTTGAACCAGGCAACTTGATTTTCGATTCCCCATTGTTCATATTTAAGAAAGAAAACGAGAGTAATCCGATATCGAGAAAACGACGCAACTAATTGAAAGTTGATTCCGTCTAACAAATCAAGAATGCTTACACGAAATCTCCATATGGAGCAGCGGAAATGGTCGCCCGAAATGGCGTTTCAGTTCTGTGAACAACTGGCAAGCAATCACTACGAAAACTTTCCGGTGGCCTCATTTTTTATTCCTCGTGATAAGCGCCGCTACATCGCCGCCATCTATGCCTTTGCACGTATTGCGGATGATTTTGCCGATGAACCAGGCCTGACTCCTGCGGAGCGCATCGACAGCTTGAATGACTGGGAAGAACAATTGATGGCTTGTGTGCAGGGGGAAGCCACACACCCGGTGTTTATTGCAGTCCGTGAAACGATAGAACGGTTCGAAATTCCATGGCAGTTGCTCAGAAATTTGTTACAGGCTTTTCGCACGGACGTCACTATGCATCGCTATGAATCCTTTGAGAGCGTGCTTGAATATTGCCGATTTTCCGCTAATCCGGTGGGACGTCTGTTGTTATTGCTCTTTAATTATCGCAGCGAGTCAATGCTGGCACAGTCGGATGCCATTTGCACTGCCCTGCAGCTCACAAATTTCTGGCAGGATATTGCCGTTGACCTTGAGAAAGATCGCGTGTACATTCCATTGGAAGATTTGCGGGAGTTTGGCTATACTGAGAGAGATCTCTTTCAACGGCGGTACAATAAGGGCTTTCATGATCTCCTCCGGTTTGAAGTAGAACGGACCGAACGCCTGTTTCAACATGGCAAGCCGTTGCTGAACCAGCTTGGAAACGACCTCCGCCTCGAGATCAGAATGACCTGGAACGGAGGGATGCAAATTCTCCGGAAGATTCATAAACAGAACTACGATGTTTTTAAGAAACGGCCGACGTTGACGAAGTTTGACAAAGCGAAAATTTTGCTGACCTCATTACGGGCATGAAACGATGAGCGCTCATACCATTGATACGGTTCTTCCTGATTTCTCGCAAAATCGGCAGAGCAATTTCTTTTTCTCATTCCTGCTTCTCCCGCCCGTGAAGCGCGATGCCATTGAGACGATCTACGCATTCTGCCGCTATACCGATGATATCGTCGATGAAGAAACGGATGTCAAGGAGAAATATTCGCGGCTTCACCAGTGGACAGCGGAACTCCAGAAAGCGTTATATGGCGAATCCCGGTTTACACTTCTGAATCGGTTGAATATCATCATCAATCGGTTTAATATCCCCGTGAATCATTTCCATGAGTTGCTCAAAGGTATGGAAATGGACTTAACGAAGAATCGCTATGAGACATTCGACGAGTTGGAGGTGTACTGCTATCGCGCTGCATCGACAGTCGGTCTGATCTGTGCGGAAGTCTTCGGGTATCATCATGCCACAACGAAAGAGTACGCAATCAACCTTGGCATTGCACTGCAGTTGACGAATATTTTGCGCGACATCAAATCAGATGCCAAAGGTGGGCGGATTTACATTCCCCGGAAAGATATGGAACTCTTTGGCTATGCAGAAGAGGAACTGCTGAACTCCGTCTACAACGACCGGTTCCGGGCCCTGATGAAATTTGAATGTGATCGCGCACACCAATATTTCCGGAAAGCGAAACGTAATTTAGCGGAGGATGACAAGCCTCTCTTCTGTGCTGCCAGGGTCATGGGCAATATCTATTATTTACTGCTTCGACGAATTGAGCGCGCAGACTACGACGTTTTTTCCAGGCGCATCCGGTTGACCTCATTGGTGAAGCTGCTTGTTGCAATGGTCTTGCGTCTCCGCAACAAGCTCCCCAAAAATTTCCATCGCTACATCCGAACTGAACTCCCTGCCTGATGACCTACGATGCCATCATTATCGGTGGCGGTCTCGCCGGTTTAAGCGCGGCTGTTGATCTTTCTGCGAAAGGATGTTCTGTTCTCCTCCTGGAGCAGGCGCCGCATCTTGGTGGTCGTGTATACTCCTTTATCGATTCCACAACTGGAGATCGCGTCGATAACGGCCAGCACTTGTTGATGGGGTGTTATCACGCGACACGCCGATTTCTCCATGAAATCGGTTCGGCACATCTTGCTGTTCTACAACCGCAGCTTCGCATCGACTACCTCGGTCCCGATGAAGAAACGGCACTATTAAAGTGCACAGCGCTTCCTTCACCGTTCAATCTCTTATCGGGGTTATTGCGGCTTCAATCGCTGAGCATACGGGAGAGAGGAAACTTGCTCAGGGTTGGTATCGCTCTGCAAAAGCCGCCAGACATCGTTGAACCCTTATTGAGGGAAATGACGGTTGAAGAGTGGCTCATGCAGCTTGGGCAATCGGAACTTGCACGATCGCGATTCTGGAATATCGTTGCGATCGGTGCATTGAACAACGATCCAGCGACGGCATCGGCGCTCCTGTTTTATCGGGTGCTACGAGCGGTCTTCTCGGGAGACTCAAGCAATGCCTCACTCATGATTCCTGCGGTTGGACTGAGCGAACTCTTTTCAACTCCAGCACTTCATACGCTTCGTAACCATAATGCACAAGTGTTGATGGGAACACGAGTATCTCAGTTTCGTACTGAAGGCAGAAAAATAGTTGGAGTACAGTGTGCAGATGGCAGTGTGTTCCGGGCAAGAACTGTGATTGCTGCAATACCTCCGGCATCGTTGCAGAAACTTCTCCAGACAAGCGGACTCGCCTCATTGCCGCTCTTCAATACTCTACAATCATTTCAAGCCTCTTCCATTCTGGGGATCAATCTCTGGTTCGACCGAGAGGTGATGCAGCAGGAATTTGTCGCGCTCCTCGAATCCCCAATCCATTGGATCTTCAATAAAACAAGAATCAGTCGCCATGGGTCACTAGTTCCGCAACATCTTGCTCTTGTTATCAGTGCTGCGGATGAATATATGGGAATGGAGAAACAACAGATCCTTTCTTTGGTGACCGATGAGCTCAAGCGGTATCTGCCACTCTCGCGGGGGGCGAACCTGGTTCAATCCATTGTAATCAAAGCAAAGCGTGCGACATTTTTGCAAACTCCCGCAGTGGAATCGTTGCGCCCTCAGGCGGCAACCCCAATCAGCAACTTGTTCCTGGCAGGCGACTGGATGGATACCGGATATCCGGCGACAATTGAAGGTGCTGTGCTCAGCGGAGTTACAGCGGCACAGTTGGTGATTAAATCCGTACCTGTGGTTAACTAGCATTGACCGCATCATTCACAGAGTTGGGTATAATAACTTTTTAAAGATTACTCCCCGACTATCAGTTGATTGGTCAATTCTGTAAATTAGGTCTGGATGAAGAGGATTGATGAAATAGTGCCATTGAACGATGAACTCCCAAGCTCATTTGCGGATAGGCTTGGCGTTCTCTACTCTTCCCATGTCACAGAAATGCACAAGAAGAAGCACGGTCAGTTTTTTACTCCTGTTGATATTGCACATTTTATGGCAGGTCTGTCTGATTGTCAAAAATCTATCGTGAGAATCCTGGACCCAGGCGCTGGTACTGCTGTCCTGTGTTGCTCGTTAGTCGAGAGGCTAGCGAAAGAGAATCGCAACTTGTCTCACGTTGAAGTTATCGCCTATGAAACAGACGAGAACCTTGTTTCACTAGCCCAGCAATCACTATCCTATTTGAAGAGTTGGGCTGCACTTCAAAAGATTCAACTTTCCTTCATTCTCCTGGTATCTGATTTCGTCCTAGCCAACTCGGACACACTAGAAAACCAGGATCGGCAACAAGAATATTTCGATATAATAATTTCCAATCCGCCTTACTTCAAGCTGCCAAAGTCTGATGGCAGAGTGAGAGCAGCATACTCCATTGTTCATGGGCAACCAAACATCTATTCAATTTTCCTTTTCACGGCTGCCACACTCTTGGACCAGAACGGACAACTTGTTTTCATTACTCCCCGCAGTTTTGCATCCGGATCATATTTCAGACTTTTCCGGGACAGGTTCTTCTCACTGGTTCAACTTAATGCAGTCCATCTTTTTGATTCACGGAAAGAAGCGTTCCAAAGGGATGAAGTTCTCCAAGAGAATATAATCATTTCGGCACATCGTAAAATGTCTCACGGTGACCGTACGAAGCTTAGAGTGTCGTTCTCACACGGGTTCAAAGATTTGCAGCAGCGACAAACGAGAGAATTCTATCTTGACGAGTTGCTTGACGCAAATTCATACCAGAAGATACTGCATTTGCCAGCCTCCGACCTCCAAACAAAGGTTATCCGTCTTTTCAAGTCCTGGCAAGGCAGTCTGAATGATTACAACATTCAGATTTCCACCGGTCCAGTCGTTTCATTCCGAGCCAAGAGATTCATTCATTTTCATCCCAAAGATAGACTTTCGTTGGCTCCCCTTTTTTGGATGCACAATACTTCGAAGATGCAGTTGAGATGGCCGCTAAACAAGACTGGCAAAGGAGAGTATATCCAAGTTTGTGAAGAATCCCTTTCTCTTCTTATATTTAACAAGAACTACATTTTTCTTCGGCGCTTTAGTTCTAAGGACGATGCAAGTAGGCTCATTGCAACTCCCTATTTTGCTGATACTGTTGAGGCTGACCTGATCGGCGTGGAGAACCATCTGAATTACATTTACCGACCAAAGGGGCATTTAGAACGAAACGAAATTCTCGGTCTCGCTGCCCTGCTGAACAGCAATCTTTTTGACACCTATTTTAGAACATTCAACGGCAACGTTAACGTGAGTGCAACAGAATTGCGACAGATGCCTCTACCGCCACTTGAGACTATCAAGCAAATTGGCAACGCCATCATTCTTCAGAACGATTTTTCACAATCAAATGTTGATGACATTATCGAACAGTTCTTTGAACTAGAAAAGGAACTCTCTCCTGCATATGAGTAAAATCAAGGAAGCTCAAACAATCCTGAAAGAATTTGGCTTGCCTGCAGCGCAGCAGAATGATATCTCCGCTTTGACTCTACTTGCACTGTGTGGTGTCACAGAGGCCAATACTTGGAAGGATGCCCAGAGGTCTAGTCTTACGGCTACCAAAGGAATAATGGCGTTTATGGCCAAGCGGTACAAACGGCGATATGCCCCTAATACCCGAGAGACTGTCAGACGACAGGTTCTTCATCAATTTGTCCAAGCGAGGCTCGCTGACTACAATCCGGACAACCCTCAACTGCCAGTTAATAGTCCAAACGCGCATTATGCTGTATCTAAGCCAGCGTTGGAAGTCATCAAAACTTTCGGAACGAAGAAATGGCAGTCGGCAGTGACAACATTCAAAGCGGAGGTTGGCGAACTCAAGAAGCGGTATGTTAAAGACAGAGACCTCACGTTGATTCCTTTGAAACTATCGGATGGCAGGATTATCCGCCTCTCAGCAGGGAGACACAATCAAGTCCAGGCAGCCGTCGTCAATGAGTTCGCATCTCGTTTCGCAAAGGGTTCGATACTTCTCTATCTTGGAGATGCAGCAAAGAAAGACCTCCATTTGGATTCCAAGATGCTGAAGAAGCTGGGCATTCCGATCGATCAACACAATAAACTTCCAGACGTTGTCATTTATGAGCCTAACAAGAATTGGCTATACCTTATCGAAGCTGTAACGTCCCACGGCCCAATTACTCCAAAGCGCATTCTTGAACTCGAAGAGTTCCTAAAGAATTGTTTAGCTGGAAGGGTGTACGTCTCGGCTTTCCCTGACTTTGCAGAATTCAAGAGACATACTTCTGACTTGGCTTGGGAAACAGAGGTTTGGATTATGGAACATCCGGATCATATGATTCACTTCAACGGCGACAAGTTCATCGGGCCAAGATCGTCCAAGGTATAGCTTCGATAAGTTACTGGGCATAACACGATCGACAAAGATACCCCCGTTGTTGATAGAGAATAGTGGTGGTCGCTCAGGTTTTTTGCTCGCGAGAAAATGAATCCTTCATAGCTCTTACCCCTGCGTTGATGGGCGAACCATTGCATCCGTCCGTTCACTTTAATACATTTGCTCCCACAGTGCCTCGATCCCTGAGACGATTCTCTGTTGAACCATTCATCTCAGACAACAGAAAGGATGGTGCGTCATGAAAGCCGGCCTCTTTTTTACAGGCTCAGGACCTATTCTCATTCTCACCTCATACGATTCCCTGATCAATCCAAATCTTGTGAAGAAACTGCATGGGAAAGGAATAAAGAAATACCTTGCATTTGAGGTCCCAGAGGAAGTTGTGAAACAGCAATATGGGACACATTACGATTTGACTCTGAGCGATCTGAAGCAGGAAGATGATTTGCGGGTGCTCGATTACGACGGGCATCATATCTTCAATCATTTTTCCTTGAAACAACTTCAGAATCCTCTTGTGTTTGAACCATAGGTCAATGGTTCAGAAGAAGTCCGTCTTTTTTCAGAGATCAAACCATGGGAAAAGACGGACTTCTATTACTCAGAGGCGTTGGAGTTTCGTTTGAGGAGTATGATCGTTCGATCATCACTCTGCATGGCTTCACCCGCAAATGTGTCTACACTGGAAAAGACTGTTTCGACCAGCCCGGCTGGAGAATTGTCAATTGAGCGCTGGATAATCTCCATCAATTGCTTGACCCCAAATTCCTCCATGCGTTCATTCATCGCTTCGGATATGCCATCTGAGTAAATCAGCAGCGTCGCTCCTGGAGCAAGTGCAATCTCGCCCTGTTCATAGGTGACTTCCTCCTTCATTCCCAGAGCAATTCCTCTTGTGGTGAGAATTATCGGATTTTGACCCGGTGAAAAGAGAATGGGAAGATTTTGACCGGCGTTCGCATATTGCAGGAAATGTCGTTGGGTGTCCAGAATGCCGTAAAAGAGAGAAATGAATGTTCGTGCATCGGTGCTTCTGAAGAGAAGAGTATTGGCCCGTTCGAGGCACGGTTTCGGATCTACCTGAAAGAGCGCTTGTCCGCGAATAGTTGCCTGCAGGTTTGCCATCACCAGCGAGGCGGCGAGTCCGTTGCCGCTGACATCACCAAGGCCAAGGACGAGCCGGTGATCGTCCAGGTGCATGAAGTCGTAATAATCTCCTCCGACGTTCATCGCGGGTACGCTCTTTCCGGCAATTTCATAACCGGCAAGCGCGGGGTTGGACTTGGGAAGGAAATTCATCTGAATATTGCGCGCCATTCTCGCTTCTTCGCGCATCTGAATCCGAACCTCTTCGGCTCTTTTGTGCTCGCTGATATCGCGATAGATGGCGTACACCCCCATCTGTGTTCCTCCATGGAGAATCGGTGCCCCAAGAATCGACACGTCGATGAGTGTACCATCCTTATGTCTCCGTTTTGAGTCCGCCTCGACTCTCTTTCCATGAACAACCCAGTTGGAATAGAGAGCTGCTTCTTTTTTGAATTCATCCGGTGCCAAAAGCTCGTTGATTGGTTTTCCGATCGCTTCCTCGCGTGTGTAGCCGAATAACCTGACAAATTCCTCATTCACATTGATAATGCGGTCGTTCGTATCATGCAGGGCTATTGCTTCAGGGGCATTATCGAACAGCCGCTCGAAGTACGTCTTCTGAAGGCGAAGTTCCTCCTCGGCCAATTTTCTGGAGCTAATATCCCGGTAGATTGCATAATCACCGATTTGTTTTCCATCATGAAGAATCGGTGCACCAAGAATCGAGACGTCGATGAGCGTTCCGTCTTTTCGTTTCCGCTTTGAATCAAGTTCGATCCGTTCTCCCTGCAGCACCGAGGCGGATATCTGTGACGCTTCATCCTGATACTCCTTTGAAGCGACAATCTCGTTTATCGGTTTGCCAATCACTTCCTCGAGTGTATATCCAAACATCCGGACAAATTCATCGTTGACGTTGACGATACGGTCTTCATTATCATGGAGAACGATTGCTTCGGGTGCGCTATTAAAGAGTCGCTCCAAGTACGTCTGCTGAATCCTAAGTTCTTCCTCACCCTTCTTTCGCTGAGAAATATCGCGGTAAATAGCATACACGCCTAATTGCCTGCCGTTATGGACAATGGGCGCTCCGAGAATGGAGACCTCAACTAGCGAACCATCCTTTCTCCTTCTCGTCGATTCCGATTCGACTCTTCGGCCGTGAATAACTTCATCGGAGAGATGTTTAGCATGCCGCAAATACTCCGGCGGAGCAACGAGCGTGTTAATCCGTTTCCCGATGGCTTCCCCGCGTGAGTAGCCGAACATTGCGGTAAACTCGGCATTCACATCGATCACCCGATCGTTCGTATCGTGCAGGATGATTGCCTCCGGGGCGCTGTTGAAGAGTTGTTCGAAGTAGGATTTCTGAATGAGCAGCTCTTCTTCCGCTTTCTTCCGCTTGGTGATGTCTTCGATGATCCCTGTAAAATACTCGATCTTCCCTTTGGTGTTCCTGACGGCAATGGCTGACTCAGAGATGATGATCGGTTTTTTATTCTTTTTCAGCAGTACCAGTTCCTTGCGTTCGACGAATCCTTCACGGGAAATCTGTTTGCTGAATGAAAGCCGATCTTTCGGTGAATGATAGAGGTTGGCAATTTTTTTCGAGAAGAGTTCTTTTTTCGAACGGTACCCGAGCATCTTCATCAAGGCCGGATTGAGATCAAGAAATCTTCCATCGCGTCCGGGTGTGCTCCGGAATATACCCACGGGAATATTCTCTATGAGTATCCGGTACATCGCTTGATACTTACTAAGCGATTGTTGGATTTTTGCCAGTGAGAGCTCGTGAGTCGGTTGATTCAATTCTTTTTCAGTGAGTTGCTTTTCTTGCTTTTTCATTTTTGTATTTGACGAAGTATCTGTATGTCATGTTCCACTGCAAGGGCATGCATCTCGTGGGCTGAAAGGCGAAGAGCCTTCCACTGAAAGGGAACATAGCTAATCAGAGTAGAAGAATCAAATTCCTGTTAGCAGTATACCTGGAAACGCTCTTAAAAAGAGATAGCGCCTCTCCAGTGGCGTTCTGAATCAGGGGAATAAACACAGTGACTCTCGCAGAAGATGTCTGTATATTATGCAAGTCCGAGAATGAGTACTGCAACCCATGGCACAGAATTTTTCTCTCTCCAAATGGTATCTTGATTGTATTACCCCTTCAGGTGAGACGTGGATTGGCTACGCCGCGCAGTTGCACTGGCGAGCATTCTCACTCTCCTATTCATCGATGCTGCATTGCACACCCGCGGGTCACATTGCCGAACGGACGTCGATACGGAATATCCAGATGCCTTCATTTGAAAACGATCTGCTCCTCTGGGCACCAAGGATGTTGAAGATCGAAGGATCCTGGCGTTCCGATGCAAAGCCGGTTGAGCGAGTATTGTACCAGACTGAGGAAGGCGTACTGCGTTGGTCGTGCTTGATGCCAAGAGCAAATTGCATTCTGCGTTTGCCAGACCATCTGATTCGAGGTTACGGCTATGTTGAACTGCTCCATCTCACAATTCCACCCTGGACGCTCCCGATCGAAACTCTGCGCTGGGGACGATTTCTTTCTGAGACCGATGGACTTGTGTGGATCGAATGGCAAGGGGCTGAACCGAAGAAGATCCTTCTCTACAATGGAGAAGAGGTACACGATGCCAGCATTGGCGACACTGAAATCACCTATGCAGACGGCAGGTCGGTTCTCCATCTCCTCGATCCACTCGTTCTACGGAAGGGGAGACTCATTTCCACAGCCCTGAAGAAAATTCCTGGGATCAAATCCATAGTCCCCGCTAAAATTCTGGAAACCTACGAATGTAAATGGCGAAGCCGTGGAAGACTGCAGCACTTACCGATTACCACTTCGGAGGGATGGGCAATTCATGAGATCGTGAGGTTCAAATGAGTGATCGGATTTCGCGTGTGCTAGGGAAAATCGTTTATGGACTATCCTTCATAGTACTCTTACCTCTCTTCCTTGTGCGTTGGGCTGACCTTACAGAGTCTCTCATCAATCTCCCCGTTCCAGGTTCACCCATCGTGGGAATGGAGATATCGATGTTCGGCGCAGTGGTCATGCTTGCAGGCTTGATGACGTTAATGGTGTACGGAAATGGCCTTCCCATGAATGCGTATCCGCCAAAGCTCTTTGTGACTCAAGGGATCTATAAATTTCTTGCTCACCCCATCTATTTCGGCTTTTCGTTGTTATCTCTTGGTGTTTCGATATGGACAGGATCGGCGAGCGGCTTCTGGCTCATCACACCCTGTGTTATTCTCGGATGTGTAACCTTGGTAGCAGGGTATGAGAAGCATGATTTGCAGGAACGTTTCGGAGTGTCTCTGCAAAAACCGCTGATTGCTCTTCCGGCAGATGAGAACCGGAAACCGACAATCGCAGAGCGTTGCTCGGTCTATGGAATGATTCTCCTTCCATGGATTCTTCTTGCTGCCGCTCTGGGGCGGACCGGAATTCCCAACGATACACTGTTGACTGATTTTTCTTTTGAGCAACATCTGCCCGTGATACCATTCACAATGGTCATGTCGGGAAGCACACTTCTCGTTGCACTTCTGATACCCCTCATAGCACGTTCCGCGCGATCGCTGCGTGAATTTTCCTTTCAAGGGTTAATCACAATTTGTTTCATGATTCTGTCTGTTATTGCAATTCCGCTCGTAAGCGTTGTACGATTCAATTCGATAGAAACTGTTAGTCGTTTCCAGTTACCATTCGAGTGGTTACCACAGTCGATCATGATTCGGTTCCCCTCTTTCTGTATTATCTGGATGCTTCTTGGGGCAGCGTATGTATCACATGAGTTCCCACGATTCCGTGCAATCTCCTGGTTATGGGGTCTTGTCGTTCTCTTGAGTTGTCTGTTCTCAGGAAGGCACTCGCTGATCAACCTTGTTGGAGGCCTGGTAATCGGATTGGCCATACTCCGAATAAAAACAGCCTGGGCTTTTCTCCGCAAGAGCACCGAACGAATCGCTAACTCATGGAGAGAGTGGCACTTCGGTAGTGTCCGTATTATTAATCATGGTGTATATGCCGGTGTGGGTGTTGTCCAGGGATTATTGATGATTGGACTCTTGCTCGGGCCTGGCGTCATTCTGCCGATGCTGGTGATCACAAGTTCGTCTCTTGTAATGGCGGCACTCTGGGCACAGGTGATTGAAGGATCTCCAATCCTTCTGCGCCCCTACGGATTCTACGGAGGAGTGCTCGGTGTCGTTCTTGGCTCGATCGTCGCTCAATTTTTCGGGATGGACATTGTGCTGCTGCTGGCAGGCTTCAGCGTTGCCGGGCCATGGGTTCAAGCATGGGGGCGCGTCCGATGCCTGGTGCAGGGCTGTTGTCATGGCAGCGAGGCGCCTGCCGCAGTGGGAATCCGTTATACCCATCCGCGAACGCGTGTGTGCCGGTTATCAGGATTAAGCAATATCCCCATACATCCAACTCCATTGTACTCGATTCTGTGGAATTGTGTTACGGGAGTAATGCTGATCCGGCTCTGGTCCCTCAGTCTCCCGCCAACATTTATCTGCGGCACCTATCTTCTCCTGAATGGCCTCGGAAGGTTTGTTGAAGAATCGTACCGGGGCGAACCACAGACTCCGATCTTCGGCAAACTCCGGCTTTATCAATTGATAGCCCTCCTCAGCATCATTGCCGGTGCGGTTATGACCACAATCCAAACCGAGGTACAACTACCAAGGCCGCAATTTGATTGGATGATTATTCCGGCAGCCCTGGGATTCGGCTTGATTACCTGGTTTGCCCTTGGAGTTGATTTCCCAAACTCAAATAAACGTTTCTCCCGCCTCGTCTAATTCCAGAGATTCAACGAGTGAAGTTGCTACGCTCCTTATTCTTCTTGGCGAGCTGGCTACATCATTCCCTGCGGATCGACATCAGTGATCATCTGAATTTTTCTATTCGAGGTAAGTGCCGAGTGTGCGTACTGGTCTTGAGCTTTAAGGAGCGCTGCGCGAAAAACTGCCCCCGTTGGGTCGGCCTGCTTCAGGTTCTTGATGATGATGTGCTTCCGGAATTGATTTTTGACCTTGGAGATTGCGGCATCAGCCGGTCCGAGAATGAGAAAATGCTTTCCGGTGCTCTGTTGTGTTAGAAATTCCGCAAACTTTACGGCATGGTGTTGAACCTCGTTCTCTCGCTCTCCCTTGAACTCTATCAGGATGATGCGGGAGAAGGGAGGATAATCGAGCTCGCGGCGGAATTCCAATTCCTCGCGATAGAATCCCCGAAAATCATGAATAAGGACATGTTTAAGACTATAGTGATCCGGTTGGTAGGTTTGGATGACAACTTCACCCTCCAGGGTGCTCCGCCCGGCACGTCCGGCAACTTGCGTGAGCAGTTGAAATGTGCGTTCGGATGATCGGAAATCGGGAAGCATCATTTGTGTGTCGGCCGATATCACACCGACGAGCGTTACGCGGGGAAAATCCAGTCCTTTAGCGACCATCTGGGTGCCGAGGAGGATATCGGCTTTGCCATTGCCAAATTGGCTGAGGAGTTGATCGTGAGCCCCTTTGTGCGTGGTAGTGTCGCGGTCCATTCGCAGAATCACCAATGCGGGAAAAAGCTCCTGAAGTTCCTCCTGGACCTGTTGAGTACCGAAGGAATGAAATCGCAATTCAACGCTATGACAGATCGGGCATGTCGTCGGCGGTTTTTTTACAAAACCGCAATAGTGGCACCGGAGATGCTTCTTCACGGAATGGAAGGTTAGTGTTACTTCGCAGTTATCGCATTTCTCCACATAGCCGCATGCGAAGCATTCCATGAAATGCGAGAAGCCGCGACGGTTCTGAAGGAGAATAACACCCTCATGCTTCTCGATCCGTTCGGTAATTTCGGCCCGGAGGACTTTCGAAAGCGAAGAAACCGGAAATTGTTTCGGGTACGGTTGAGCGCTCTCCTTCAATTCTTTCCGTTTCTCAGCCAGCATCTGCTTACGCTCTTTCACCATGTCGACGATTTCGATTTTCGGGAGTTTGGCCTGATCGATACGAACAGGAAGTTCCAGCACCTCATATTTTCCGTTCAGAGCGTTGTAATAACTTTCGGTGGAAGGCGTCGCCGATCCCAGGATGACAACGGCATTGCTCAGTGTTGCCCGTACAATCGCAACATCGCGGGCGTTGTAACGCGGTTGTGCGTCGAATTGTTTGTACGAAGCTTCATGCTCCTCGTCAACCACAATCAATCCAATGTTGGCGAGCGGTGCGAAAATTGCCGAGCGGGGCCCGATCACAATTTTTACCCGACCTTCATGCGCAAGGCGCCATGCGTCAAACCGTTCTCCCGTTGACATCTGGCTATGCATCACCGTTACATCATTGCTGAAATGTGACTTGAATCGACGTACTGTTTGCGGTGTGAGGGAGATTTCAGGAACCAGCACGATGGCTGTTTTCCCTTTCTCGATAACTTTGCGAATTGCATCAATGTAGACTTGCGTTTTCCCGCTGCCCGTGATGCCGTGGAGAAGGAATGTCTTATAATGCATCGAGTCAATTGCAGTGGAAATCTGCTGCAATGCGTTCAACTGGTCACTATTCAATTCAAAAAGAGGTGGTGGTTCAACGGGTTGGTGCTCACCGGAGCGTACGACCTCCTGTTGGGTGATAACGAGAAGCATCTTCGATTCGAGCACTCGAATTGTCGAGGCCGAGGTGTGCAGTTTCTTCAGCAAAGGTTCCAACGGCTGGGGAGTCGGTGCGGACAAAAGCTCGGTGAGAATGGCTCGTTGCTTTTCCATCAGCCGGGTGGAGTTGCCTTCTTCACTATTCTGCGCAGAACTTATCCACTCCTTTCCAAGCTCAGTCAGGCTGATACTTTTTACATGCTTGATCCGTATCGCAGGCCGGGCAAGTGCTTCTGCTTCTCCGATCCATCCCTGCGATTGCATGGCATGAAGCATCGCCGTGATACTTTTTACACCAATTTTTTTCTGCAATTGCAGTGTCGATAAGGGACCCTGGTCTTGCAATGCGAGAAGAATTGCGTGCTGTTTTCGTGCATGCCCTTTGGTTGCCTGGAGTGCTTCCTCTAGTTTATCATCAACAAGACGAATGATCCGTTTGCTCTCCCGGCCCACACCCTGCGGTGTAGCTGCCTTCAGTACTTCTCCCCATGATGAGAGATAGTATTCCGCAATCCATTTCGTGAGTTTCAGCATTTCGCCAGAAAAGGAGGGGGAGGTATCGAGAAGATCGGTGATGGGTTTGAGGGATTTTATGGTGCTCTGCTCGGGAAATCCGACAACAACGCCGGTTAGTTTTTTATGTTGAAAGGGTACGATAACCCGTGAACCGAGTCGAATCTGATCCTGAAGATCAGGAGGAACAAGATACGTAAAGATCCTATCGAGAGGTACTGGAAGTGCGATATCGGCTAATGATGGTGCCATGGCATCCTGCTCTCCAGGTCAGCGAGAGATGGTTGATTCTTCGTAAGCTATCCGATTTCCCGTTCAAGAATTTTGTACACTTCGAGGAGCGGCAATTTCTTTTCCGATGCAATGCGTTTGCATTCTTCAAACTCAGGGACAAGCGATTCCCTTCCGTTTCGAACAATCGATTTAACGTTCACGGTGCCGAATGAGGTCGTGACGGTTTTCTCCCCCCGTTTCAGTTTTCGCCGTTCCAGCGTGTGAATCCGAACCCCGAGTGTTGATGTCTCATTGAGGATGATCTTCACCACCGGATCGAGTTTTGACCGCTCCACCAGCGTTGTCAGCAGTATACCAGGACGGCTCTTCTTCATGAGAACCTGTGTCATGAAAACATCCAATGCTCCGGCGGCGAAGAGTTGTTCCGCAATCACTGGCAGAATTTCTGGATTCATGTCGTCGATATTTGTCTCGATGCTGTGAACCTCGTCATACTCAGAAGGGAGGTGGAGTTCTCCGATCATTACACGAAGAAGATTGGGAACTTCGGCAATCTCTCTTGTTCCTGCACCATACCCTATCGCTTCGATACGAAGTTGTTCGGTTGAAAGTGTACCCTTCGATAACGCCTTCACGATCGCTGCACCGGTTGGCGTGGTTAGTTCATGCGGGATCGTGGTTAGTATCGTTGGATATCCTTTAAGAATTTCCAGTGTGGCTGGTGTTGGAATCGGCATCGTTCCATGTTGAGTCTGGATAACACCGCCATGGCCGAGTTTCACTGGAGACGAGTAGACCTGCTCAACACCAAAATACTCGAGGCAGATTGCGGTGCCGATGATGTCGACGATAGAGTCGATGGCACCCACTTCGTGAAAATGTACTTTCTCAATAGTTGAGTTATGGACTTTTGCCTCAGCGACTGCCACCTCCGCGAATATCGCTTTTGCATCGCGTTTGACTCTTTCGCTCAGCGTGCTGTTATCGATAATCGCGTTAATATCTTTGAGATGGCGGTGATACTTTGACTGTTCGCTGATCACAACATTGAGTGCAGTGGCCGTAATCCCACTCCGCACATGATGCCGAGCCTCAACTTCGAATCCGGAGAGCGATAATTTTCTGAGCTCTTCAATAAGCCGGTCGATGCTCAATCCAGCACTCACAAATGCAGCGAGGGTCATATCCCCGCTGATTCCACTGATGGTGTCTAAGTAGGCAATTTTCATCTCAACTCAGTCTTTCGTGTGTTCATCCAACGGTACCGATCATCCTATCGCTGTGGACGATCTCAGACTTTCAACTCACAGGGTAACATAATGCGCGAGCTTTGCAATAAATTTCTCTGTCGCACCAACACTTTGTTCAACCAGTTGTAAGCATTCCTGCCCGGCTCGCTTCCTCGATTCGGCATCGCTGAAAAGTCTTTCAAGCTGCCTGGAGCATTCCTCCACTGAGGTCACCAGGCTGGCACCTCCGCGCTGGAGAAGAATCTTTGCTTCGTGAGAATTTTCATGTTTTGGCCCATACAGCAGCGGGATTCCATACACTGCCGGCTCGAGCACATTATGAATGCCTTGTTTAAAGCTGCCGCCGACATAGGCTACAATGCCATATTGATAGAGCCCCATTAAGATGCCGATGCTATCTACAAGAATAACATTTTCATTCGAATAATCGTTCAGGCAGGAGAATCGGATTGACCTCAGTTGGTGCGCTTCAAGCGTTGTCTCAAGCCGTTCAAGTGTGGAGAGCGTCGGTTCATGCGGTACAAGAATCATGATCGCATGAGGATCCTTGTTGGCAAGCCTGCTATACGCCGGAATGAGTATTGTTTCGTCCTCCTCCCAGCTGCTCCCGACTATAAAAACTTCTTTTTGGTTCAGAAGAGATTCGGGGATGAGATGTTTTGTCCGTGCCTCTTCCCGCCGCCGCACAACCTGATCGTAACGGGTCTCCCCGATTGTCTCAACTTCTGTGTTCGGAAGGTTCAGCTGCTTGTAGGCTGCATAGTCTGAAGCGGAGACAGTGAGAATTGCTTTCACTGGAGCATACAGGTAATGATGGAAATTTCGTATCACGGGAAGCAGTCGGGAAGAATTTGCCCTCATCGCTCCATTGGCAATAAGAATGGGGATCTTCCGGCGCTCAAGCTCCCAGATATGGTTTGGCCAAAGATCGTACCGGATCATAATGGCGACCGAAGGGGAGAGAACATCGAGGAATTGACGGGCATTTGAAACGGAATCGAACGGGAGGTACGTAATAAGTGATACCGTCTTGATATTCTTTGAATGTTCATAGCCCGAGGGTGAAAAAAAACTCACGATGATATCGACTTTGGGGTGCCGTTGTTTAAGTGCGGTAATAATCGGTTTTGCCTGCTCGAATTCTCCGAGCGAGGAGACATGGACCCACACCCTTGCTGCCTTACCCAGATTGGCTGCATTTTTCCTCAAATCCTCAAAGAGCGATTTACGAACCTCTAACCCCTTCCGGATTTTAGGATTGAAGATGGAAAGGATTCGAAGCAGACTCCAGAAAATTGGGAGAACGATGATATTATAAATGAGAATCCAGATTGCCTTCATTAAGCTGTTTCTTTATCGGTTGCCGAATGGCATAGGAAATTGTCCAGTGTCTCTGTCAATTACGATCCAACCTGTGAGATAATTAGGTCATTCTCGAGAGCCTATTGAGGTTTCTGCTGTTCCATTGATGAGACGTGTCAATCCGTACAATGAAAAAATGGCAGTCTACAGTTTGATTTCGTCATCGTGAGAGAAAGCGTGAGAATTGTAGAGAGTTTTTCACGGAAAAGCAAGAAAGCGGACATTTCTTGACTAAGTGACTGAATCTTACTATTATTCTAAAAGTCAACGGTGACTCTCGTGCCGTTTCCAGCGAAGAAAGTTCTTTTCAGAGACATCGGACAATCGCAGGAGACGAATCCCGACAGTGTGCGGTGAAGCACGCGTTCTCAGATTGCGTCGAAGAACAATCGACAAGTAACTTTGCATATGGTATGAGTATCTTCCCGGAGAAGAGTAATGGCAAATCATCAGGTTGAAGCACTTCGAGCATGTAACATCTTCCAGGGGGTGCCCGATCAGGATTTAGAAAACCTGGCAAGCTCCCTCGTTGAAAAAGAATATCCAGCAGACACCCAATTGATGGACATCGATGCTGATGCCGATCGGGTGTATTTTATTATTAATGGCGCGGTAAAGATTTCCCGGAAGACCCATTATGGAGATGAAACAATTCTCAGTATTCTCTCCAAAGGTCAAATTGTGGGCGAGTTAGGTGTCGTTGATGGCAAAGCGCGGTCCGCTCGGGCCACATGCATGACACTGACCAATGTCCTGGAAATGGAGCGAAGTGCGTTTGAAAAGCTCCTCTTAAGCAATTCGACCATCGGCTGCAATGTGATGCGCGAACTTACCGGCCGGCTGCGCGGAGCCAACGATAATATTGTGCATCAACTTGAAGATGAACGGAAAAATTCTGAAGCCCGATTTGCGAAGCTGCATCAGCTCATCGAAGCCAGTAAAATTGTGAACTCCACACTGGACCTTGATAAGCTTCTTGGTCTGATTCTCAATTCAGCGGTGAAAAGCATTGAAGCCGATCGCGGAACACTCTATCTGGTCGACAGCATCAAGCAGGAACTTTGGTCGAAGGTCTTACAAGGAGACAACATGGAGGAGATTCGCCTCCCGGTTGGAACGGGGGTCGCCGGGTATGTTGCTCAGACTGGTGAGACTATCAATATCCCGGATGCCTATAATGATCACCGATTCAATCCGGATTTCGATAAGCGAACGGGATACCGGACGCGGAATATGCTTTGCATGGCGATGAAAAACAAAGACGGTAAAATCATCGGAGTGTTTCAGCTGCTCAATAAAAAGGTTGGCTCATTCACAACAGATGACGAGCAATTTATCGATGCTTTTTCAGCACACGCCTCGGTCGCCATTGAAAATGCGCGGCTTGCCCAGGAGATGGTGAGCAACGAGCGGCTGTCAGCGGTAGGGCGAATGGCAAGCACCATTATCCATGACATTAAGAACCCGATGGGGACACTTCGCGTGTATGCTCAGGTGATGAAGCGAAAATCGGGGAATGACGAAGCCGCGAAACTTGCCGATGAGATGATCCATCAGGTTGATCGTTTCGTGAATATGGCACAGGAAATTCTCGATTTCAGCCGCGGTGTCAGTTCGATGAATGTCCAGGAATATGATTTTGAAGAAGTGATGAACGGTGTTCTGGATTTCATCGAAAAGGATTTAACGAAGAACAATGTGCAGCTTATCAGGAAAACTGAGTTTTTAGGGAAGGTCAAACTCGATCAGGACAAGCTGGTCCGGGTGTTCTATAATATTGCCAGCAACGCCCGCGACGCCATGCCTCAGGGAGGAGCATTGACGGTTCTCACTGTGGAGAACGATGGATTTGTCAAGATCGAATTTACCGACTCGGGAACTGGAATGCCCGAAGAAGTAAAACGCAAGATCTTCGAACCGTTTATGACGTACGGCAAGAAGCATGGAACCGGCCTCGGGATGTCGATCGTGAAAAAAGTGATAGACGATCATAAAGGCAAAATCGAAATCGATAGTGAAATGGGTAAGGGAACGACGATCCGCATCCAATTACCTATTGCGTAACGTCGCCGTCAGATTTGTTAAACAGCGAGAACAATCCAACCGAACAAATCTCCATGAACATCCATATCGGCAGTGGAGAAATTTCAATTGTCAAAGGAGATATTTCTGCACAAGAGACCGATGCCATCGTCAATGCTGCCAACAACCATCTCTGGATGGGATCTGGTGTAGCGGGGGCAATCAAACGCCGGGGCGGAAGTCAAATTGAGCAGGAAGCGGTCTCCCAGGGACCCATCGATGTGGGACAAGTTATCCTTACAACCGCAGGATCCCTGAAGACGAAAGCAGTCATTCATGCTGCAGTGATGGGGCAGGATCTTCATACCAGCGCCGAACTCATCAAGCGGTCAACTCATGCAAGTTTTTGTCTCGCCGAACAAAAACAATTTCATTCCATTTCAATTCCTGCCCTCGGAACTGGTGTCGGAGGATTTTCTCTTCACCATTGTGCCACGCTGATGATCGGTGAGGCGATTGAGTTTTTGCTCGGTGCCCGGAATCTTCATCAGATTCGTTTTGTACTCTATAATGACGAGGCAAAAACCATTTTTGAGCATGAATTGAAAGACCGGTTCAGCGCCGCTCGGCATCATTAAACCGTCTCGTTCCAGAAAACTGTTCACCTACAGCCATCCTTCTATCGCTTTTAACAGAATCATCAACTTATTATGGGATTTCAGTTATGTCAACGTCAGAACAACATAGTGAAGATCGTCTCCCGCATCGGCTTGTACGCTGGCGTGAATTTTTCTTCGCCCAGAAATACCGCTTCGACCTCGGTCAGTCCTTTCTTGTGATTGTCAACTTCATGCTGCTCATCATCACCGCCAGCGACAAACTGCAGCTCTTCTTTGGTATTCCCCGCCTTCGATCCCTGCTTGTGATCATTCTGCCGGCCAGTTTCGTGGGTGTCTGGCTCTTTGGATACTTCATGGATAGAATAGTTCGTGCAGCACAGATGGCGGAGCGCCAGTCCATAAAACGCAGTGAAGTCTGGACAAAGCATAACGAGCAGATGGAACAGCTTGAACTGGAGATAAAGGAAATTAAAACACTTCTCCAGCATCGGGAGTAATACAATCGAACTTTTGCTCGATCAATCTCAGTCGATAAGAGCTTTGAGATGATGTTCTACGCTAGTCGCCAACGCGTGTGGATTGTAACCACCCTCCAGCACGGAAATGATCCGCTTGTTGGCCGATTTCGCCGCGGTGTCAGTTAACAGCGTGGTGAATTTTGCGTATGATTGTTCGGTAAGGTTGATGCTCGCCAGGGGATCGTCCCGGTGTGCATCAAACCCAGCAGAAATCATGAGGAGTTCAGGTTTGAACTTCTTCAAGGCAGGGAGAATGGTTTCTTTGAAGGCGTCGAGATATTCCTTTTCCGTGCTGCCGGGGTGCATCGGACAATTCACTGTAAATCCTTCTCCCTTATCAATCCCCCGTTCGACCGCTGTTCCTGTCCCCGGCCACAGCGGCAATTGATGCAGGCTGATATACAAGACAGAATCATCATCATAGAAAATTTCTTGAGTCCCGTTCCCATGATGAACATCCCAATCGACGATCGCGATCCTGATCACACCATACTTCTCCTGGGCATAACGGGCTCCGATAGCCACGTTATTAAAGAGGCAAAATCCCATTGCCGAAGAGGACCCGGCGTGATGGCCTGGAGGTCGAACGGCACAGAACGCAGTGTGGATATGGTTGTTCAGGACCTCATCGATAGCTTGAGTGACAGCACCGACAGCAAGCCGGGCGACTTCAAACGATTCTCTGCACACATGAGTATCGCCATCATCGAGAATATGGATTCCGGAAGTGCATTGCTGTTCCACCCACCGGATGTACGTGGAGGGGTGCACATGCTCCAGCCAGGCCATTTGCGCCGGTAAAGGCTGATAGTGCTGCATCTTCGACCATAGTGGAGTTTGCAGTAAATGCTGAAAAACAGCCTCAACACGCTGTGCCCGCTCGGGGTGTCCCTCTCCTGTCTCATGCTTGAGAAAATCTGGATGGTAGAAAAAACCGAGTGTGTTCATTGCGTATTCTCCTCTCGATGATTAAACCAATGAGTTCCAATTCTCAAAGCGCATGGTCTAATGCCTTCAACGCAAACCAGAACGAAATCAGGACAAAGATACAAAACAAGCTTACTTCAACAATGATGATGGATTCCCGATCCCAATTTTGAAAATTATTCCAAACGGAAAGATACTGCTCAATGGCATCCTCCTGAAGCACAACGCAAATCCGTTTCCGGATCTGAAGCGGATCCATCTCTGCGTTGAAACCAAGAACATGAACGGAGCCGGATGTCGAACCAAGGAGTGTGGTGAGAACTTTGATTGTTGTAGATTTTCCGGCGCCATTGGGACCAAGAAGCCCGAAAATTTCGCCCGAACGAACCTGGAAAGAGATGTCATCCACAGCTCGTACCGGGATAGTCCGTTTGCGGTCGTAAATCTTGACCAGATTCTCAACTCGTATGGCGGCTTGTTCGGAGCTTTTCATGGCAGTGTCGATGCTGTTGACGGAATCTACCAACAATTTTTAACACTTGCATACCTTCTTTGTGCTTTGCTTTTCCACTGACGCGTCTCTATATTCAAACCAGGATACCAGAGGAAGAGAGTTGCGAAGATGAACTCAACACAGGTGATTTCAGTTCCAGAAGATTTTAATTTTTGGCGGACAGTGTACAGTCATGGCTGGTGTTCGCTTCCTCCTTTCAACGTTGACAAAGATCGGGAAAGGTTGAATTGCGTCCTCGACGTCGGGAAGAGGATGATAGTCGATTGCGCTCTATCACCAAGCCGAGCTTCACTTGTTCTAATGTTGATGAGCAACCGTAAGCTGAACCGGCTTCAGACACTCAGCGCCATTGCTCAAATTAAGGATTGTCTGCGTCTGAAGGAGGATTTTTCACAATTTTATCGCGATGCCCGAAAGCAGAAAGAATTTCGCTGGGTATCCCGTACCGGTTCAGGGCGACTTCTCAGAGCACCAAGTGTTTTCGAAGATGTTGTGAAAATGATCTGCACGACGAATTGCAGCTGGGCGTTCACGGAGAATATGGTAAAAAATCTTCTGGATCGTCTTGGAAGTGTTTCGCCTGCCGGTGTGCGCTGCTTCCCCGCACCGGAAACAATTGCGGCAATGACCGAAAGAGAAATGAGGACTGAAATCCGGGCAGGCTACCGATCACCTTACCTTCTGGAATTCTCTGAAAGGGTCGCTGCCGGAAAACTTGATGTCGAATCATGGCGATTATCTACGTTGCCGACACCGGAACTGTTCAAGCAGGTGATCTCGATAAAAGGTGTGGGTGAGTATGCAACCGGAAACATTCTTAAACTGCTCGGACGATATGACTATCTCGGCCTCGATTCTTGGGTCCGCGGCCGTTACTATGAATTGTACACCAATGGCAGAAAAGTGAGTGATGCGAGGATAGAAAAACAGTACGCCAAGTACGGTCAGTGGAGGGGACTTTTATTCTGGCTCGACATGACGAAGCACTGGTTTGGCAGGAAGTTTCCATTCTAAACAAGAAGATAGAACATACTCCAGCGATGCTTATCCAATTCCTTCATCGACTCATGCAGCTTCGCTATCGATTCTATGGGATCGAGAACCGCCGTCTCGTTCTCGAACGGTGTACTCTTCATTATTATTGTAATCGCTGTGCAAATCCAAAAGGGATTCTCATTTTCCTGCATGGACTGGGAACATCGTCGAGTACATGGTTTCGTATTCTCCCATCGTTTACAGATCAGTATCAGTGCTATGCCATTGATTTGCCGGGATTCGGATTGTCCAGTGTGAACGGCAAGGGATGGTTTACCCTTCTGGATCATGTCCAGACTGTTTCTGCTTTTTGTCATGCCCTCGCTCTTGAATCCTATACTCTTATCGCCCATTCTCTTGGAGGATGGATCGCTATGCACCATGGAGTGCTTAACGCATCCAGGGTTGACCAGCTTATTCTACTCGATACCGCCGGACTATGGTTTGAGGGAATCGACGAACTGCAAACGGTCTTTGATATCAAGTCAACGAGAGATACACAGAGGCTGCTGGATCGTCTCTGGTATAATTACCCATGGTATATGAAGCTTTTCACCCCGGCTGTGACCACTCACCTTCAGAAGAAGAATTGTTCAGAATTTATTCACTCGATCTCGTCCTCGGATCTCTTACACCATGAAGTGAGCAAACTCGTTTGTCCGGTGACGGTTATCTGGGGAGAGGAAGATCGGTTGATTCCCAAGAGTGTGATGTTGATGCTTCAGCAGTTAGTACCGCATCTCCGAAGTATCACCATCCCGAAGTGCGGGCATATTCCTCAGCTTGAACGTCCGAAGGAGCTCAATTGCATATTGCACGGAATTTTTCCATGAGGGATTGATGGATTAGTTGGATGAGATAGAAAAAGAACTTCAGCGTTCGGTGGACGCGCAACGGCTCAGTCAGGAGGGAAAAGTACGGGTCTCAGCCCGACGTGCTGCCGGATTAGCCATTACTGAGTATCAGAAAAGGGAGGGGGCAGCATGGTATGGGAATGACTTCATTCAACAGCTTCGGGCATTTGCCTTTGATCCAACAATACCTCTTCATGTCCGTGAAGCGGCGTATCGTCTTCAGTCGAGGCTCTCCCGTGACTTTCGTTCGATCTCACATGACCCTGTGTCGGATGCCAAATTGATCATCGAGTACATCCGCCAAGTCTTACGCTAGCTCTTAGAGCCCCTGCTCCGCCGCTGCGTCATTGCTGCCATATTTCAGTCGTTCTGTCTTGAATCGATCGTGTTTCCTTTTGAGGATGAAAATCGGGACCGCGACCAGCAAGAACAAACCTGTGTATAATGCAAACCGTTTCATAAAAGAGTTCCCTGCAAATTGGTTCCAATAATTAAGAATCGGGGGAGATATTGAGCATTGATCTTCAACTACTCCAGTAAAAGATAACATTTCTGGGGGTACTCCAATGTATTGACGGTCACACAGATGGATCTCCTGCGCATGTCCACACTGCTTCCGGATTTCTCCTTGACTTTCATTACAACACGAAATATATTTCATTCAGTGGGTGAGGATTACGTAGAGAGGAGACTCTCCAAAACATCCATTCACAATGGTTTATCGCCAAAACAACGATAGTCAATGACCGAAGAAATAAACTTTTTACAAAATGTTCCTCTCTTTGAGGATTTAGGTGTGGACGAGCTCAACAAGATTGCCAAACTTGGCGTCCGGAAAAAATATAAGAGGGGAAATATTGTCGTTCTTGAACAGGAGATGGGAGCAGCGCTCTTCATTATTATCTCCGGCAAAGTGAAAATTGTACGGACCGATGAAGAAGGACGAGAGGTCATCCTCTCAATTTTTGGTCCCGGTGAATTTTTTGGTGAGATGTCATTATTGGATGGTTTAGCGAGATCGGCAAGTGTTGTCGCGTTAGCAAAAGCAGAACTGTTCATGATTCATCGCAGGGATTTCCTCAAGCTCTTACACGAGCATCCACAAGTGGCTATCTGCCTTCTTGGCGAATTAACCATGCGTCTTCGGAAAGCAGACAGCCAGATTAAAAGCCTCTCTCTCAAAGATGCAGCAGGCCGCGTAGCAAATGTTATTCTCATGCTCGCGGACGATATCGGTGTTTTCCGTAAAGGAAAAGTGGAGATCGATGAACTGCCGTTACAGCAGGACATGGCTAATATGGCCGGTACCTCGCGCGAGACAGTTTCCCGGATGATCCATAAATTTATAACCGATGGTCATCTGATTCTCAACGGCAATAAGCTCATCATCAATGATTACGACGAATTCCGTCGAATGCATCTCTAGTACCTGATCCAGGAACTACGTTTGCGTTTGATCCAATAAAGCCGTCACTGGAGACGAATCCCGCCTCGAGGCAGGGTGCGGGCTTCGCATGGAGGCGGGGATAAAGAATCGCAAGACGGTTTTCAGACGGCACGCGCTGCGTTGACAAGCAGCAACCCTTCCGCTCTGGGCAAACAAATCGAGCGCTGATAAAAGGAAATTTCACATGTCAAACTTTGAACAACTATACTCATGGCACAATCGGTGGAGTCGGGGACTCGTGAAGAAGCCCGCGCAGCGGGCAGGTCCGCTTTTCAGTCCGCATCGGGTCGCGCTGATCTGCATACGCATACCGTGTATTCAGATGGTGCTTTATCATCGCAAGAACTGGTGACGAAGGCACACGAAGCGGGATTTGCCGTCATTTCGATTACGGATCATGACAACATTGGAGCGCTTGATGAAGCAATAGGATGTGGGACGCAGGTTGGGATTGAGGTCATTCCGGGAGTTGAGTTAAGTGTTGCATTCAACGACCGAGATATCCATCTGCTCGCCTACTTCATTGATTTCAAGAACAAGGATCTTCTCGACTACCTCACGTTCTTTCAAGTCGAGCGATTCAAGCGTGCGGAGCGCATCGTTGGAAAGTTGAATAAGCTCAACATTCCCATCACGATGGACGGCATTCTCAAACAGTCAGGACTGGGTTCCGTGGGAAGGCCGCATATCGCTTATGCCTTGCTGGAGGGAGGATGGACGTCCACTTACCAGGAGGCGTTCGAACGATTTATCGGTGTGGGCGGGCCTGCGTACGAAAAGAAGTATCAATTAGCACCACATGAAGCATTGCAGCTCATCAGCCAAGCAGGCGGCTTATCATTTCTTGCTCATCCCGGGAAGTATACGAGTGAATTTGAAATTTCACAGTTCATCAAGCTCGGCCTGGATGGAATCGAGGTTGTTCATCCATCCCATGATGAACGGCGTAAGGAATATTATCGCAGCGTGATCAACCAGTATTTTCTTCTGGAAAGCGGTGGTTCGGATTTCCACGGCGGCAAGAAAAACGATGACTATGCTTTCGGTACCTTTACCGTCTCCATGCAAGTCGTCGAAGCGATGAAGAAAAGATTGTTTTGTTAATCATCTATGAATAGAGAACGTTCGAAGGCTGAGTTGCCAAAGCGAGCCGCTAAAGGTGTCTCGATTGCAATCGTTGTGAGCCGGTTCAATGAGGAGATTACAAGTCAGCTTCTCGAAGACGCCTTGAAGTGCCTTTCCCACTATGGCTGCCGACGAATTGATAACGATGTATTCTTCTGTCCGGGTGCTTTTGAATTACCTCAGGTTGCGAATCGTTTATGTGCAAAGAAGCAATGGGACGCGATCATTTGTCTCGGTGCAGTCATTCGGGGTGAGACACCGCACTTTGAATATGTTTCTTCAGAGACTGCCCGCGGATTGCAGCATGTCGCACTGAAATTCGCGATTCCGATCGTTTTCGGAGTGCTGACAACCAATACGATACAGCAGGCACGTGAACGGGCAGGAGGAAAGCACGGTCATAAAGGCTGGGATGCAGCCGTTACGGCACTTGAGATGGTCGCGTTGTTTCGGACAATTTCCCGCACTGGAAAAACTCATGCAGGATAAGAAATCAATTGACCGTCGAATGAATCTGACTCTGCCTCTTTCTCTCCTTGCTTCCTTGCTCTGCCTCCACCACGCGTTCGCCCAAAACGGAGCAACTCCACTGCGCCTTGATCTTGGGAAATGGAAAAGTTATACGACGATGAGTAACGCACGAGCAGCCTCCTGGAGTAACGATAGTCTCTGGTCGGCAACGGAAGGCGGACTTTTATTGTACATCGCTTCTTCCAATCGCTATGTGAAGTACACAAATAGCGACGGATTGAGCACAAACGATCTTACCGCACTAACCATCGATCGGCTTGGCAGAATCTGGATCGGTTCTTCCGATGGATATTTGAATATGCTGAATCCTAAAACGGGAGAATGGAAAGAGTTCACAGGGATCAAAGACTCACCGAAAATCCAGAAAGCTGTCAGAACACTTTCAACGTCCGGCGATACCGTGTTTGTGGGGACGGATTTTGGGATTGTCCTGTTTCTCATGAATCGATCTGAATTCGGCGACACCTATTCCAGTTTCGGTTTTTCAACACAAACCCGTGTTCATGAGATTCTTGTCGTCAGGGATCGGCTCTGGGCTGCTACTGACTTCGGTGTAATCAGTGCAATGCGCCACGAAGGTAATCTCTCTTCGCCATCATCCTGGAAGCGATACGAATCGGCTGGAATCCAATCCCTCCAGTCGGCAAAAGCGCTCTGTCTTTTCCGCGACACCCTTCTTGTCGGAACGAACTCCGGAGTCGCATACTTCAACGGCAGTGTTTTTTTACCCTTGACTGCCTTCGATGGCTCAACAATCATTGACCTGGATGCCGGAGCGGGTGATGTTACTGCATTGCAAACCAGCAGCACGAATTTCATCATCAAGCGAATCCAGAGGGTCTTTGGGCCTATGGTGATTGTCGCCTCGAATGAGACTTCGGGAGCAGCCGGCTTAGCTCTTCATCGTCCGAAGAATGAGCTTTGGATTTCTACTTCCTCGTTCGGGATGATGCAGTGGTCAGGCACAGGCTGGATCTCATTTCTCCCGAACGGTCCACGCTCGAACCTCTTCAGCACTATGGCGATTGATCCTGCAGGCGTTGTATGGACCGCTACGGGATCTAGTACCAGAGGTCAAGGCTTTTACCGTTTTAATCCTGCGCTTCCGGAAGGTTCGCGGTGGAAAAATTTTTCGGTCGATCAGTATCCACTCATGCACAACAATGACTATTATAGAATTTCGATCGCTGGGAATTCGGTTTGGGCCAGCGCTTGGGGGTATGGTGCGGTGGAGTTGAGCGGTGATTCTATTGTCCGAAGGCTCGATGAGACGACCACTCCGGCTCTTGCCGGTATTACTGGCTATCCTTCCTACGTGGTAGTGGGTGGGGCTGCTCAGGATTCCAAAGGACATACATGGCTTGTTAACCGTGGTGCAGTCAACGGTAACCATCTATTAGAATTCCTTGATGCCCAAACTGTTATCTATCGATCCGCTATCGGTTCGGGGATTCTTCATGGGGTCGTAATTGATGGGAATGGCACAAAGTGGTTTACCAATGCGGAGACCTATGTAAAACATTCTACTGAGGGATTGATTTTTTTTAATGAAGGTAAGATCATATCTGGTACAGAGAATACGAATGGTTGGGGAGTATTGCGGAAAGAGGATGGATTATTGCCAGCAGTGGGAGCGAGCAATGTTATCATTTCGCTGGCAGTTGACCTTGAAGGCGATCTCTGGGTGGGCACGGATGCCGGGCTGGTTGTGATCCGTGAGCCGCGGGCCCCTCGGGCAACAAACTCAACCACAGCTATTTTCTCTTTTGCCAATCAGGTCATCCAGGCAATTGCAGTCGATGCAGTGAACAATAAGTGGATCGGAACAAAAGAAGGCATTGTCGTAGTCAATCAGGATGCGACGCAGATTCTTGGACAGTATACGGTCAGCAACACGCAGGGAAAATTACTCGATAACGATGTCCGCTCGATTGTGATTGATCAAAAACGTGGCATCATTTATTTTGGGACAGAGAAAGGATTATCTAGTCTGGAGATTGCGCCGGTGGCAACGGAGCGGTCCTTCTCAACGCTTGACCTTGGGCCAAATCCTTTTTTACTTCCAGCACTCCAGCCGCTCAGCATCCGGAACCTTATGGCAGAAACCTCCATAAAAATTCTAGCGGTGGATGGTACCCTTGTTCGGGAATTCAGGGCACAGGGTGGCGGCAGGGCGTACTGGGATGGGAGAGATGTCCGCGGAGAGTATGTCTCTTCGGGTATCTACTATATTGTCGCGTATGCCGAAAATGGGAATGAAGTCACGACAGGGAAGGTTGCCGTGGTTCGAAAATAAAATTTGGTGGGGTGTTGGTTGACGGTGCAATCCCAGTTCGCGCACAATTCGGATTGCTGCAATCCAGCGATAAGCGCAGGTGCACAGGACTAGTTCAACAATTATCTCATACGAAGGGAGAACGTTCTACCTTGGAAACTATCTATAAGGACGAAATCTATACGAAGCGTGTCCGGGCTGGAAAACGAACATATTTCTTCGACGTCAAATCAACACGTTCTGAAAAGGATTTCTACATCACCATCACGGAAAGTAAACGTGTAAGTGACGAGAAATTTGAAAAGTATAAAATATTCCTCTACAAAGAAGATTTTGAAAAATTTCGGGATGCATTGGATGAGACAGTAGATTTCGTCCAGGGAAAATTGCAAGCTCGATGTACCGAGTTGGAAGCAGTCGAAGTAGCTGTTGAAAAGTAATTTACCAGACGAGAGTATCAGACCTACCTGTGCAACACCTGCTTGTACCTGAAGTGCATGCAGGTTCTGCCGGTTTACCTCCTAAACGTTCCGGAATCTATGGCGTATTGTTGTGAAGCTTCAGGTTATCCTGCGTTGTTTTCGAGAGGAATGATAAGGGTAAACGTACTTCCCTTCCGCAATTGACTCTTCACTTGAATTGACCCGTGATGGGCTTCGGCAATCCACTGTGCAATAGAGAGGCCCAGGCCGCTTCCTTCCATCTTGCTGCTGGTCTCTCCCTTGACACGATAAAAGCGATCAAAGATTTTTGGCAGATCTTTCCGCGATATTCCAATTCCCGTATCCTTTATGCTGATCATGGCCTGTCCATTAGTGCAGGTCAATGAAAGGGTCACGGTGCCCATGGGAGGGGTGTACTTCACGGCGTTCTCAACGAGATTCAGTAGCAACTGCCGCAGCCGCGGGGCATCGCCCCGAACGATGGCGCTTCCAATCCGATCGACCTGGACCTTGATCTGTTTTTTCTCAGCAAGCACTCGGGTGTCTTCGGTGATCTCGTCAACGAGATGATCCAACTGAACATTATCGAACTGGAATACGAGTCTGCCGGTTTCGGATTTCACGAGTGTCATCAGACTCTCAACAATCGATGAAAGCCTCACCAGTTCATCATAGATACTCTCGAGCAGTTCACGGGTAGCAGGAGGGATTCGCTTCTTCCGCAATGCCACTTCTATTTCTCCGCGCATAATGGTCAGCGGGGTGCGAAGTTCGTGGGATGCATCAGCCGAGAATCGCTCGATTTGCGCAAACGATTCACGCAGCCGTCCGATCATATTATTCAATGTTGCTGTGAGTCTTCCCAATTCATCATCCACTGTGCGGGCGGGCAATCGTTGATTGAGGTTCTGAGCGGTAATCATTTGTGCAGTTCGGGTAATATCATCGACCGGTTTCAGGGAATTATGAGCCAGGAACCATCCGCCGATCACCGAGATTAAGAGCGCAAGTGGGGAGAGATAGCCGAAGAGGGAAAAGATCTGATCGAGAATTTCGTTCAAATCCTGTAACGGATAAGCGACGAAGATTTTCACATAATCGTTCTGCATCACGGCGAGGCGAAGTTCGCTCTTGTTTTCTCCGGGTATCGTCGCGATTGAAATCGATTTGTAGGGAATCGCATTGGATTGCAGTACGAGAGAACCCAGATTGGGCGATCCATAAAGCAGATCCCCGTTGCGGTCAAGTATTTGGATAAAATGCTTACGGGGACTCATCAGTGTATGCTGATAGATTTGAGACCAGATTTGATCGATCTCAGCCTCCTCCCGCTGCAGGGTATCGGGAGGCTGTGCACTCGCTATTTTTCGTAATTCCTGCAATTCAAGAATCGCCCGACGTTTCAAGCGGACTTTCTTCGCCTTCGGCTCGATGAATCCGTTGACCCACCATATTTCATTTTGCAGTGAGAGATCGAGCGAGTTGGAAAGCGAGGAGCGCGTAAAGAGATATGCCGTACTTCCAAATCCGAGCAGGGTGATCGCAACAAGAGCCGTATAGGCAAGAGTCAGTTTAGTGCGGATCGAGTGTAGAAACTTCATCGCTTACTCTGCGGTACTTCTTTCTCCGACAGACAATACCCTTTCCCACGAACTGTCTGGAGTAATTTTTTCTCCTGTCCTTCATCGATCTTCTTGCGGACATGGTTGATGTACACATCGACGATGTTGGTACCCGGGTCGAAGTTAAAACCCCAGATCTCCTTCGCAAGCTGCTGGCGTGTAACAAGCTTCGGTGAATTGCGCATGAGGTATTCAAGCAGTGCATATTCCCGAGCAGTCAACTCGATGGGCACTCCGCTGCGCGTGGCCTTATGGGTAACGGTATTCAGAAGGAGCATGCCGATTTTCAAGACGTTGCTACTCCTGCTTTCGCGACGGAGCAGCGAACGGATGCGGGCAAGCAGTTCGTTGAATTTAAATGGTTTGGTGAGGTAATCATCGGCTCCGATATCCAAACCCTGAATAATATCTTCAGTCGTTCCGCGAGCTGTCAGCATCAACACCGGCAGTTTGCTTCCCTCCTTGCGCAGGGTCTTCAGCACTTCGAAGCCGTCTTTCTTCGGAAGCAGTACATCGAGGAGCATCAAATCGTAATTACCGCTCAATGCTTTTTTCTCTCCGACGAGACCATCAGGCGCCACATCGACCTGATAGCCTTCTGCTTCAAGCCCTTGCTGGATGAAGCGCGCTACCTTGACTTCGTCTTCTACTAACAGTATGTGCATAGCTCAAGCACTACTTGGTGATCAATATGCGAGGAACTCAAATCGATGAAACGCCATCGCGTCCAACCCGAGAAAATGGTACAATAAACAGAACTGAAAAACAATAGCTTATCATAGAATTCATCGAATCAAGAGAATCTGCGAGTACTTGTATGGCCTGTGCAGAAATATGGACGATCAGCTTAAGAATTCTTCATTTGATAGTCTCTCTTTTTTCCGTATATTTTTCCAGATAAAAAAATAAACTAAGACACGCGATGAAAAAAACGTTATTCATTCTTCTCGTTGTTCTCCTTCTCCCCGGCTGTGTTGAGACGATCGCAATTCGAACCGTCGGTGGGATAATGGATTACGGCTTCGAAGCCTTCAATGAAGAAGCGGATCTGCAGCTTGCCCATGAAGCCCTCGGCAGCAATCTCAAGTTGATTGAGGCGCTGATTAAAGGGGATCCCAAGAATCAGAAACTCCTTCTGCTCGCAGCGCAGGGATACAACGCTTATGCCCTTGCGTTTGCAGAAGATGACAGTGTTGAGCGGGCCCGAATGTTTTACCTCCGTGCGAAAGAGTATAGCCTGCGAATTCTCAACCGAAACGCCCGTTTTCGCGATGCACATCAGAAATCTCCGGATGAATTTCAAGCAATGCTTCGAACGATGTCAAAGTCTGACGTTCCTGCGATTTTTTGGACGGCATTCGCAGCAGCAAGCTATGTGAATATCTGCCTTACCGATTTGGAAGCAATGGCCGACGTTCCGAAGATTATCGCGATGATGGAATTCGTCATCGCCAATGAACCGACCTATTATTACGGGGGAGCGTACCTGGCGCTTGGAAGCATTGAGGCGACAAAGCCGCCGGCACTTGGAGGAAGGCCAGAAAAAGCCAAAGAATATTTTGAAAAAGCCATCGCTGCTTCCAATGGGAAATTTCTTCTCGCCACTGTGTACTATGCAAAAACATATGCTGTGCAGGTTCAGGATCAGGAATTATTCCTCTCGTTGTTGAAGAAAGTCGAAGAAGCGTCGCCCGATATACTTCCTGAGGCTCGGTTGCCGAACAGCGTGGCGAAGCACAAAGCTCGCGTACTCAGTACGAGAGTGAATGAACTGTTTTAACCCTACCAACCATCATGAATGTGGAGTTCCTGTGAAGCGTATCGTTTCTCTTGCCTTGCTCAGTTTTATTATGACAGTCGTTGTGTTTGGCCAGCAATACACAATAAAGTTTGCTACTGTCGCTCCTGAAGGGAGTACCTGGATGAATGTTATGAAGGAGTACGACGCGGCGATCCGCAAGGAAAGCGGCGGTCGGCTCGGATTCCGGATATACGCTGGAGGTGTTCAGGGGGATGAAAAAAACATACTGAGGAAAATCAAAGTCGGACAATTACATAGCGGCGGATTTACCGGTGTTGGCATGGGCGAAATAGCACCTAATGTCCGAATTCTCGACTCCCCTTTCCTGGTCCGCAATGAAGAGGAGATTGACCTCCTCTATAAAGAGTTCGGAAAGGAGTTCGAACAATCGTTTGAAGAGGGCGGCTATGTCCTCCTTGGATGGGCAGAAGTTGGTTTTGTCTATGTCTTCACAAATACACAGGTCAAGACAACTGCAGATTTGAGAGGTATGAAAATGTGGACGTGGGAAGGAGATCCCGTGGCAGAGACCGCATTTCGTACCCTCGGCATCAATCCCATCCCGCTTTCCATCACCGACGTGATGACCTCGCTGCAGACCGGATTGATTGATGCATTCTACACAACTCCCTATGTTGCCATTGCACTGCAGTGGTTTGCCCGGGCAAAATACATGGTCGATGTACCACTGGCCAATGCTGCCGGATCAGTTCTGATCTCAAAAAAATATTATGACCAGATGCCCAAAGATCTTCAGGATATCTTGATGAAGAATGGCCGTCTTTATATCTCGAAGCTTACTCAACTCAGCAGGCGTGATAACAAAGAAGCCATGAAGGAACTGAAGAAACGGGGACTCATCTTCCTGGCTGTCAGCGAAAAGGATTTGCAGGAATACATTCAGGTTGGCAACAAGTCGCGCAGAGCGTTGGTTGGAAAACTCTATTCCGAAGAATTCCTAAACCGGATCGAAAAAACCATCTCCGAGGTACGAAAGAATCAACAAGGGTCGAAATGAATTGGTTAAAGAAGATCGATTTCTTCATGAATAAGATCGAGGGATACCTTCTTATTCTCCTCCTTTCGGTCATGGTCGTGCTGGCGTTTGCACAGGTGGTTCTCCGCAATCTCTTTTCGGCGGGAATTTTCTGGGCCGATATTCTGCTGAGGAATTTGCTGCTCTGGGTAGGGTTCCTCGGTGCCGCCATAGCGACGAGTGAGGAACGGCATATCAATATCGATGCCCTAAGGAGGTTTTTTTCCGTCCGAGTACGATCCGCCGTCGATGTCATAACAGATTTATTTGCAGCCTTCATCTGTTTTCTCCTGATGAAAGCTGCATGGGTGTTTGTGCAATCAGAGATTGCCGACAAGCGAACGGTCTTTGAGGATATTCCATCCTGGTACTTACAGATCATCATTCCGATCGGATTCGGATTGCTGGTTGTTCATTTTATTATACGGTCAATTCTGCGCGCGCACACTGCACTCTCGCGAGGTGCCTCCGTATGAATATCTGGGTGATACTTCTCATTCTCCTTCTTGCTTTTCTGGGGGCTCCCTTATTCACCATTATTGGTGCCATCGGAGTTTACGCGTTTTTCTCGGCCGATATCGATACCTCAGCGCTCATCATCGACCTCTATAGTAAAATTGCCGATCAACCCACATTGATTGCCGTGCCCCTCTTCACGTTCGCCGGATACCTGCTGGCAGAGAGCAAGGCACCGAAGCGCATGGTCGATCTTGCACAGGCACTCTTTGGATGGATGCCGGCAGGATTGGCGATTGTTGCACTGCTTACCTGCGCACTCTTCACGGCATTTACCGGAGCGTCGGGAGTAACCATCGTTGCGCTCGGCGGCCTCTTGTATCCGGTCCTGTTGAAGGAGCATTATCCGGAACAATTCTCTCTGGGCCTGGTTACCGCATCCGGGAGTATCGGATTATTATTTCCGCCGAGCCTCCCAATTATTCTTTATGGATTCGTGGCAGGGGTCAGCATCGACAAACTCTTCGTCGCCGGCCTTATTCCCGGACTCATCCTCATCGGTTTCCTTTGTGTGTACAGTTTGCATGTGAGTATCAAAGCAAAAGTGCCTAAGACTCCGTTCAAATGGCGCAATGTGTGGGTCACCTTAAAAGCAGCGGGCTGGGAAGTGCCGCTCCCGTTCATTGTGATCGGGGGCATTTACGGCGGTGCGTTTACTGCCTCGGAAGCTGCGGCAATTACGGCCTTCTATGCCTTCATCGTCGAGGTTGTTATCTATCGTGACCTTCATATCATTCGGGATATCCCACGGGTGATGAAGCGAAGCATGGTGCTGGTCGGTGCCATCCTGATGATTCTAGGGTGCGCGCTCGGTTTAATGAACTACCTGATCGATCAACAGGTCCCCCAACGATTGTTTGAATTTGTGCAGGCTCATGTTTCCAGCAAGTTCATGTTCCTCCTGATCCTGAACGTCTTTCTCATCATCATCGGGATGATGATGGAGATTTTTTCGGCCATCGTCTCCGTGCCGCTTATATTACCGATCGCCCAGCAATTTAATATTGATCCGGTGCACCTGGGCATTATCTTCCTGACAAATCTCGAGCTCGGGTATTTAATGCCGCCGATGGGATTAAACCTCTTTCTCTCGAGCCTGCGTTTTGAAAAATCTATCTTCCACCTCTCGAAAGCTGTTATCATGTTTATTGTTTTTGAGGCGGTTGCGCTGATGGTTATCACGTACGTCCCAGAATTCAGCCTGTGGTTGCCGAATCTGTTGGGAACCCAGTAGAGTCAGAATTTGTTTTTCATCAACTCTCATAATGAAAGGAATTACCATTATGTTATCCAAAAATATGCTCGATGCGTTAAATCTACAAATTAACCATGAGCTGTACTCCTCGTACCTCTATCTTTCGATGTCTGCCCATTTCGAGGCGGAGAATCTTTCCGGATTCGCCCAGTGGATGTCGGCTCAAGCGAAAGAAGAGAATGAACACGCAATGAAGTTTTACCGCTATGTATTTGAGCGTGGAAGCAAGGTGGTGCTTGAAGCGATCGATAAACCGCCGACGGATTTTAAGACTCCTCTTGAAGTCATGAAGATGGTACTCGAACATGAAAAGAAAGTCACCGCTTCAATCAATGCCCTCTATGAGCTGGCTCTCAAGGAGAATGACTATCCAAGCCAGATCAAGCTTCAATGGTTCATTACTGAGCAGGTTGAGGAAGAGAAGAATGCTGCCGATATCATCGAGATGCTCAAGATGATCGGGGATGCACCTGCTGGATTAGTCATGGTCGATCGGCAGCTCGGGGCAAGAAAATAACTTGATCTGATCATTTATGCAATGCTGGCTGTGATGCTCAGGAGTGAGAGGGGCGGCAAGATAAACTGAAGCGATGACTCACTTGTTATGATGGTATACGCTTTTGGAGTAATGGCATCAGGCTGATGAAATGTGTTTGCTGTATTAAAATCATCATGCGAGAGTATTTGTGCGCTGGCGATCTTGAGGTTTCCTCCGCGAATGGCACAGGTGACGCTGATCGGACGTTCAGGAAACGGATTGACAGCGGTGACGATAAGTTCCTTCTGGTCCCGTGAAGCAGAGATGGAGAGATCACATTCTGAAGCGGGCGCATGATCGACTTTCAATGAATGTCGTGACTGATGCGCCTTGCACATCATGAACGCCCAGTATGCAGGTGTGCGGATACACTGCTCATTGTGGGTGAGGAGCAGAGCGTGAAGGACATTGGCGATCTGCGCGACATTGCACATCACAAGCTTGTCGGCATGACGGTGAAAGATATTAAGGGCCAATCCGGTAGCAACAGCCTGGCGCATCGTACTCCACTGGAATAACATGCCAAACCGTGATTCGTCTTCCGGCGACGATTTATCCCACAATCCCCACTCATCAATCATCAATCCTGTGCGTCGCTGTGGATCCGCAACTCCAGTGTTAATCTCATCCAGGAACTCACCCTGCTCAACAATGGCCCTCTCCAGGTCAGCAAAGGTGGCGAGCTGTTCCTGAAGCGTAGAGGTAGTATATGAGCGTGAAGTGCTCTTTCCCCAGGAATAGAAGTGCATTGCATAGCCATTAATCCGTGCGGCATATTTCCGCTTATGTGCTGCGAAAAACCGGCGTGTCCATTCCATGTCGCTGCTCTCAGGCCCGCATGCGATGAGAAAGGGATTGACACCGCCGTAGGCTCGAAGATAGGCAGAGAAGCGATTATACTGGGCTGCATATTCTTCGGGAGTCATCTGACCGCCGCAGCACCAGCTTTCATTGCCAATGCCCCAATAGGAAACACCAAAAGGCGCGACAGAGCCATTGGCAATTCTCTCATTCGAAAGAGTACTCCCACCTGGAAAATTACAATACTCGATCCAGTCGCGCAGTTCCTGCGGTGATCCGGAACCGACGTTCCCAGCCAAGTACGGTTGGGCGCCGATGAGGCGGCACAGGTTAATGAATTCATGAGTACCGAAGGCATTATCTTCAATCACCTGGCCCCACCACAGATTGACGCGTTTCGGCCGTCGTTCTGAAGGACCGATACCATCGCGCCAATGGTAGTCGTCGGCAAAGCATCCGCCCGGCCAGCGCAGGACAGGGACACCAAGCTCCCGGAGATATTGGATGGCCATGGAGCGGAATCCATTGATGTTTGGAATTGGCGACGATGGCCCAACCCACAAGCCGCCATAGACACAGCTCCCAAGATGTTCGGCGAAATGTCCATGGAGTTCCGGTTTGATGATTCCAATTTCCTGGTCCAGGTCGATGATCAGTTCGCGCTTTTCATAGGCAAGCGGATTGAACTGCTGCGGTTCATTCATTCCGGATGCCGGATTCAGATTCCACTGTGGGGGTGTAGTAGCCATCTCAGTGCTTCTTGGACTTTTCTTCAACAAATGGCTGATGCAATATTACCGGAGCCGTTTTTGTCCGCCGCATCTTGAGATTCAGCATCTCAACGAATACCGAGAATGCCATAGAGAAATATATATAGCCTTTCGGAATGTGCTGGTCGAATCCTTCCGCAATCAGAGTTACCCCAATGAGCAACAGGAAGCTGAGTGCCAGAATTTTAATCGTCGGATGCTGATCGACGAAATTGCTAATGGGTGAGGCGATGAACATCATGCAGGCGACCGCGATGACAATGGCAGCGATCATGATCTGTACATTATCAACCATACCCACAGCAGTGATAACCGAGTCAAGCGAGAAGACGATATCGAGCAGCAAAATTTGAACGATTGTGCCAGCAAAAGAAATCTTTGCCTTTGTTGAAATTGAGCTTTCATCCCCTTCGAGTTTTTGATGGATTTCATGGGTGCTCTTTGCGAGCAGGAATAATCCACCGATGATGAGGATGATATCCCTTCCCGAAATTTCCTGTCCGAGAATGGTGAAGAACGGAGCGGTGAGATGAATGATCCAGGAGATAGAAAGGAGTAATCCGATTCGAATAAACATCGCAAGCCCGAGTCCGGTCCGTTGGGCTCTCCTCCTTTGCCCGTGCGGGAGCTTGCCTGCAAGGATGGAGATGAAGATAATATTGTCGATACCCAAGACAAGCTCGAGAGCGATGAGTGTGATTAGGGCAATCCACGATTGCGGTTCTGCTAACCATTCCATAATGGTCCCTTCAGTTATCTGTTCAATGTGTATACAAAATATAAAAGCCCAGCTTCAGATGAAAGTGAGGGCAAAACAAACAGATGACCGTCACCTTAACATAGAGTAATCGCGTTTAGGTGACGGTCATCGAGAGATGCATCTAACCGTTCGCTTCGAAGATCTGGAGAAGTCCGTCTTTTGCCTGTGATTGAACTCTGTAAAAAGACGGACTTCTTCTACAAGCAAACAGTTATATCTGGATCTTTATCTAATGAAAACCATCTTCTTCGTCTCCACAAAGCGGCTGTACGAAGGAGAACGCTGATCGACCGCCTCAAGGCGGTAATAGTAGATACCGCTGGAATATTTTTTAGCTTGCCATTGCTCTGAGTAATAGCCGGAGGGCAGGATTTTATCGGCAAGGGTTTCGATCTTTCTGCCTAGGGCGTCATAAATCGTGAGGGTAACTCTGGATTCAGTTGGAACCGAGAACCGGATAAGGGTGCTCGGGTTGAACGGGTTAGGATAATTCTGTGATAGAGAGAATGTTGCCGGGTGAAGTTTTTCGTTCTCTACAGCAACGACTGCGTCGGGTTGGATTTCAAGATTATCGATCACCCAGCCCCAACCGTTATCCGATGCATCGGAATACAATCTAAACCGAATAAAAATTTGATCGCCGGTTTTGAATTTCGTCAGCAAATTCATTGTGTGTGACTGAAGCAGTTCTTCATCACCCACTCCCGAGGAAGCGTAGGCTTGCTTCCAAATGGCATAGCGATTGGAATCATACCCATCTTCGATGGGTACCCACGTAACACCATCCTTTGAACCCTCCACGATAACATAGTCGTAAAAAAGGGGGTCGCCGAATTTGGCTCCTGCCGCACCGGGTTGAATTAGAACGATCTCGCTAAATTTTAGCGTGGCATTTGTCGCTTGAACAATAATCGGAATTGCGAGTGATAATGTCAGGTTCTTGTTGTTGCCGTATGGATGAAGAGAATGATACGCAGAAGTAGAGAAGCCAGATGGTTTTTGCAGAGAAAATCCATTCGCCACAAAATCCATAGTTGTTGTATCGAAATCATTCTGGTAGGAAGCCTGAGCTGGACGGGCTGCCAAAGCGTCGATGCCGCGTGGACCAGAATAATAGGCAACTCCATTTTTATAGGAAATGAGGTTGACGATAACGGAATCGTTCTTCATCACCGGACATTGGACAGTTGTATCTTTTCCTGCTGCATTTTGTTTGAATGAAATTGCCCGCTGGCCATCAATGAAAACGGCTGTTGAATCGTAGACCGCCCGAAGATTCATCCCGACGCTCAAAAGTCCGACCGCTGTCTGAGTAGGTTTATTCAGACGCGGCGTTGGTATCGCTGCTGCCGGTGGGGTTTCTAGAATAGTGACACTCCAGATTCCGCGTCCATGAGTAGCCGCGACGACTTGATCGTCTATGGCAATAAGCTTCCAAATTGCCGTCGCCGGCAAGTTGTCATTGGAAAACGACCACGACGCTCCATTGTTTGTCGAGATGAAAAGTCCGATATCAGTACCAACCCAGATCTCGTTTGGATTATGGGGCATCACAAGCAGGCAATACGTAGCAACGTTCGGGAAGCCATTAGAGCTTGTGCTGCCTGTCCCAAAACCTGAAATGTCTTGCCAGGTTTTTCCAAGGTCGGTTGTCCGCAGGACCTTGGGTTTGTTTGCAAAAGAGAATAATGCGTAGGCGGTCTTTTCATCCCTGGGATGTGTTGCAAGACCTGAGATTCTCCCCATATCGACGGAGGGATAATATCCGGTCGAATCAAATGTCAGTCCGCTGTTTGTTGAAACAAAAAGCTTTCCTGTCGAGAAGAGGTAGCTCCCTGCCCACACCACCTGTGGATTAGCAACGGAGATGGCAATCTTCGGAGAGCTATAGCGCCACGTAGCGGTGGGTAGTTTTGTGAGTGTCCAGTTGTCGGCAAAATTATCCGATCGTGAGACTCCGGAGACTCCTACCGTGAACAGCAATTCCGGATCGCTGTTGGTTTTTGCAATGCGCGTAATGAACGGGCCCTTTCCCGATCCATTATCCGAAAGGTCAGTGACAGCACGGGTGAACGTACCACCGCCGGTGAGTGATCGGTAAAAATCATTGTAATAAAGCGATCCGATGATCTTATTTCCATCGTTATAATTCCAGGCTACTTCAAAGCCGTCTCCTCCAAGTGGATTAATCCAGTTTGTTGAACCGGCATTGGGGTTCACACCTGAAACCCACGTGCCATTATCTTGCGTCCCGCCAATATAAATGCTCGCGCCATGTTTCTTGTCGACTCCATAAAATTGGCTTGTGTTATAAGTGTTGTTTGGGTTCGTCCAGTTCACCCCGCCATCGTCAGAGACCGCTACACCTCCATCGCTGCCATTTAATAATCGAAAAGAGTTGGAGCTCATCGGGATAGCAATCAGATTATGCTGATCGGCATGGACGTATGCGTATCCTGCACCTCTGTACCAGTGAGTCAGCTTTGTAACCGATCTCCCAATTGAGCCAAGCGTCCCAACTTTAATTCGTAGATAGCCTTCTGGAAGTGTTTGAGGATTCCATGTTCCACCGGGTGCCAGCATTGGGCTCAAGCAATAGATGTTCTTATACTTCATGCCGGCTGTTTTGGCTATCGATGGATCGGGAGCGGCAGGATTATAAAGCACAGAATTGATGAAAAGATATTCTCGCCAATACCCTTCAAACGGATATTGACTTAGGTCGAACGCGCCATCATTCATCTGATCGCGGAATGAAACCATCAATTGTCGATTATTTGTGATGTCCCATACCTGAAAAGGGACATCGACATAGTTTGCATAGGAATAAGCAGAACCAGCTTGACCCGAACCGGGTTGAGGTGTGGTGAATCGATGTGCTTTCTGAGATTTTCCAGGTCCGAATCGAATTTCGACGGAGACAATGTCAGAGGGAAGCACGTTTGTTGCGTTATCGGCAAAGCTTGTCACCCAATCAGCGATTGGAATTCCATTAATGCTTATCATGCCAGCATATTGATAAAAGCCGATGAATGAACCGGTTCCTACCGTATCGATGGATTCAATCACCGTAGAACTGCCTGTTATGCTTGAAATCTGAACACGATAAATATCGATACCTCCGACAAAGAGTATATCCTTGTCATAGGGATTGACCACGAGGGTGTTATCGTACCATCCCTGGCTTCCGAGCCAGTTGATGGTTGTGCTGGGTGAAGTCTGTGAGGATTTGATCCAGGTGGAACCTCCATTATCAGAGACATACAAATCGCAGGCTGTTGAACTGACCTCGACTGTCGCATACAACCTCGAAGTATCCGTTGGTGAAAGAGCAATTTCGATGCGTGAACCTGTCAATGATGTTGTATGCTCCTTTGCCCAGGTATTTCCACCATCATAAGATTTTAAAACTCCGTAGGCGTTCTGTGCCGCATACAGTGTATTGCCGTTCAGGGGATTATCAATAACCTGTTGTACGCGGCTGGTGGCTGCCCATACTCTCGTCCAACTCGATCCACCATCGGTCGTACGGAAGAGACCGGTGTTGGTAGCGGCAACAACAATATTTTGGTTCGCCGGATTGACGACGAGGCGGTTTACATACCAGAAGTCAGATGTGTTCACCGTGCTTGGTAACTGCGTCCATGTTTCACCGCGGTCGGTGCTTTTCCAAATTCCATCACCGCGAATCGCATCGGTGTTTCCAAATCCTTCACCGGTTCCTGCATAAATCACCGAGTGATTCGATGCTGCCATCGCAAGCGACACTGTAGAGAGGTTGGGAATATTTGGAGTTTTATTGACCCAGGCTGGGCCTCCATTAGGAATTGATTGACCTCCTGTAGTCGTCTTCCAAATCCCGCCGCCTACTGAACCGGCAAACCATGTATTCTTTGTCGGATCATCGGGATCAACGAGTAATCCCCGTGTGCGGCCGCCAACATTTCCCGGACCTCGCTCAGTCCATTGCAGGGCAGTGCGTTTTCCCAGGAGTGCGGCTCGATTGCCAAGAGCTTTCTCCAATTCGACGATCTTGTAGTTCATGCCATAGCTGGGTTCGCGCTCATTTTCAGCGGTTCGAATATCGTGATGGTATTTGAAAAATTCATCCGGAGCGTCTCTTTTAGCTTCCTCTCGCTCCTTCCCATCTTCCGATTCGCTCTCTCGAGCGTAGAACTCTCCATGGTAATCACGATCGCGCGTGGACTCTTTTGGTATCGAGGCAAAGAACATCACAATGATGATGGAAAGTCCTAATTGATATAGTCGTTTCATTTCCCTGGTACTCCTGTTACTCCGTATTACTGTTCATTCGGATTAATTGGGTTTCTACTTTTCTTCTGCACATCATACTGCCATCCCTGAGGTTTGTCTTCCTCATCGATTTTGACAGTACCCGGAATGATTATCGCAACAACCAGCCAATTATTCTTCCAAGCGATGCTTCCATTTTGAATTTCATCTTCCAGAAGAATAGTATTGGCGGCAATGTCGTAGAGAAAGAAGCGCAGATGCTGTTGCGGCAGTTTTGGTGTTACTTCATTCTTCGTCAGACAAATGACATGGCTTCTACTCTGGTTGTACAAATATTCCACCCGCTCTCCATACCGCTCATAGGCAAGCTGCTGATAGGCCGTTTCATGAACCGCTGCCTTTTTCGACGAACATCCGCTGATCACTAGGATCAAGAAGAGTAAGAACGTTTTGACATACCTAAAAAACATCTCTTTCACCTTGGTGTTCTTGGCGTCTTGCCTGCCCCGAACGTTTTTAGTTCGGGGGCGGTTCATTATTCCAAGCTTTCTTATATGTTTTCCTTCAAGCCAGTATATATCTGCGGGATGGTAGGGAGAGGCTGAAGCGCTATATCATGGTAAACACATGGCGAATGAAAATCAAGATTGTGGTTGAAAAATGAGTTCAAGATGTATGATTTCCGGTGTATTTCCCAGGCGAACAGGCGGTCCCCACGTGCCTGTGCCGCTGGATACATAAATATGAGTATTCGATTTCTTTTTATATCCCCAGCTCACTTCGAAAATGCGCTCCGTGATCAGATGAAAAGGCCACAATTGTGCATGGTGCGTGTGTCCGGAAATCTGCAGATCGATCCCGTGGTCGACGGCATCCTGAAGTTTACCCGGTTGATGATCCATCATGATGAGAGGCAGTTGTGTGTCTACTTCAGCAAGCAACTCTTTCAGCGGCATTCTCGATTTCCCGTTGAACTGACGGATGCTCCTGTCTTCCCGTCCGATGATATAGAAACTCTCATCGATCTTTATTGCCGCATCCCGCAGCATGGTGATATTGTGGTCAATAAGGTATTGGCATGCCTCCTCTACACCACCGATGTATTCATGGTTGCCAGTGATGGCGAATACCCCGAATCGTGAACGAATGCTCCGCAGCACCTCGCCAAGATTATTATTAATAACCGGACCAAGATCCTCATCGACAATATCTCCAGGGAGCAGGACAATGTCGGCCTGCATCGAATTTATCATTTCGACAATCTTGCCTAATCGATTTCTTCCGATGATCGTTCCGAGGTGAATGTCTGATGCCGCGGCGATTGTCAGACGGGAACGGGATCCTGCCTTTTTATGAATTGTTAGATTCAATCGTTTGATACGGAGAGACTTGGCATTCAGATATCCAATAATCAGAGCTATAATCACACCGAGAGTGGCGATCGAAAAAAACCAACTAGCAAAATTATTATAAAGAGTCAACGGTACGATATGGAGCAGATAGTTGAACAGCTTGAGTATGTCCATGGTGAGAACGATGAAATACAGATAGATCATCGCCGCAAGCCAGAAGCTGCCGATCCAGACCAACGTTGTGCTTACTGCGGAAATTTTCCAGTGTTCAAGGAATCGACCGGCCAGATAGGCAAGTGCGATAGTCCAAAAAATTACCGTGAACAGAATACGAGTCGTTGTGTGCTCTGTAACCAGATCAAGGCCATGCGAGAAGATATAATAGTTAAGGAATCCATAGAGTGTCAGGATAATAGAGAAGAATGTGATGAAGGTTGTTCGTTTTGTCATAAATTCACAATGCCCAATTCAAAAATTCGCTGCTCGCCGTGGATTGATTGCTACTGTTGCCGGCTGGTAGGTATAACGAAACACCCGGTCTGAAGGGTTCCTGTTTGAGAGGGGATGCCGTTCTGACCGAAGTATATCTTTCCATTAAACGTTCGATAGGTGGAGAGAGTTTTGAGAGGTTCGGGCGAGCTGAGGCCGGAATCTTGATCAACCGTTACAACGTGACAGTGGCTGCAGGGGAGAAGAAGTGATTCTATCGCGGGAGCGGAAATAGCAAGCTGATCTTCATCAATGTTTACAGAGATCGAGGCCAGCTTCGGTAGTGCTCGCTGCGTGAGGAAATTGCCATCACTGTCCACAATCATCCATCGCCGGTCATGCTGCAGTCCCCGTTCTTCCAGAAGTGCACTTGAACAGGAAATACCGCGGCATGACTTTATTGGATAGATCCAAAGTTCACTCAGGAGCATAGTCTTTTTGGCGAGGTTGATTGGAATCATTTGGCCGGCCGCCGCTGCTTCCGATGTTCTGCCTCGACCTTTATAGAAATTCCGCCGCGTACCGAAAATTCAGACGATACCTTACACCAATGAGGATGGAGTTTTGCCACCAGATCATCGAGAATGATATTGGTGACATGCTCATGGAAGACTCCCTCATTACGAAACGACCAGAGGTATAATTTGAGAGATTTTGATTCCACGATCCATTTGTCGGGGATGTACTGAATGGTGATGTTCGCGAAATCAGGCTGACCGGTCATTGGACAGACACAGGTAAATTCGTCTGTGTGCAAGGTGACGATGTACTCACGCTTCGGATGGCGATTGGGGAATGCTTCAAGTTTTCTTGAAGGCTGAGAGACTTTTTTCCCGAGAAGGGTGAGCGTATCGAGGTTAGTTGTATTGGTTCGTTGTGCCATTGAAATCTTATTCCAATCTTCAAATTACAAACTTGGGTGTCCTGCCGGGATTGCTGCAGGAAACGCTGTTCGGGTTATTAGCTATTTTCTCTCATCAGGCGTTTCAGAATCTGAATTTGTCCGGCATGATATACATCGTGTGCTGCAATCCCGGAGATGATCATCCGGTTGCTCACGGTAGTTCCTTTTGGGATTATTGCGAGATCATTGTCGTTGAATTGTGCAATCGCCTCACACATTGAACGATGGCATGATTGCAACAATCCGATGTCTTTTTTCCATGCCGCGGCAGTCGTCTCTCCAGGTTGTACAATCCAATTGCTGCCCTTCAGCGGGAAAAAACCTTTTTTCTCGCCCAGGATTCTGCGCCGGACGATGTATTTCCAATAGGCACAGTGGATGACGATCTCCCAGATGTTGTGTCGATCCGCTGCAGGGCGCCAGGAGGCATCGCGAACCGTGAGGCCGCGGATCGAGCCGCGAAGGTTTGTTCCATGCCACGCTTTTTTATGATAGGCTTCCTCTATCGTTTCTAAGAGGAGCATCACCGCGCGATTGTTCTTCTGGGTCATCAGCGACCTTCATAAAATAAATACGCCCCACATTCCCGGTGTTGTGGGGCACTGATCATTTGAAAGGAAATCCCGTTGAAAGAATATTCACAGAGACTCAGAGGAAACTCAGAATAATCTATGGTGGATATATCCCAAGCGTTCCAACGATCCTTCTTCCGTGTCCCGTGCGATTGAATGATACAAGGATTGACGAACGAGTCTCTGGTACCTTCGTACGCTATTGCTTTGTCTCTACCGCTTTCGGTTTTTGAACTTTGACGTTGGTCTTTCTTTTCTGGCGGTACTTACCATATGAACCGGCGAAAATCTTACCCCGTTTTGATCGTTTATCACCTTTTCCCATGAACATCTCCTTATGGATTTGAATAATTCGATAATAGTATGGATTTGATCGCTACCTTAAACATAAAAAGAGGTGTTCGAGGAAGCAAGTGGCAAATAAAAGAATTCAGACTCACTGAAACACAAAGTAAAAACTAAAATGGATTAAAGGTAATTTCTATTTCATCCTTTAATCCAATATCAGCCAGTGATTGGCGAAGCTCATTTGTCAGGGCGCTTAACTTATCCGTTTGTCCATCCATCGTGATGGAAATATGTATACTCAAATTTTCTGCATCTCTCACCTTAGGGAGAATTTTACTTCCAAATCGATTCCATAACTCAGGCGGAATGGAGCCACTCACCTGTAGTTGTACAATTGCTGCCGGCGTTATGATAGTTGAGATGGAAGTTGGCTCAAGACTCTCCTGTTCACCTCCAATGGGCGTTATCGGAGTTTCTACGATTGAAGATGAAGGAGGTACATTGCCGCTTTTGAGTTTTTCAGCCTTTTCCTTTTTTAGAAGAAACACATCCTTATCAAAAGCTACTTCTTCATGCGAGAGTGGTTCTTTGTACCATACATTTTGATATGTGCCATCCGGATTGCTCCCGGAAGCCAAACCAAAATCTCCCTTCTCAACGAATTCCGGAATTCTTATTGTCAGCATTTTATCGGGATCAATGAGCCGGGTGAGTGAGCCGTTGAGAAAGCTTTGACGCAATCCAAGCAGCGGCCATATTCCACTTTCCTTCAAGGCTGTAGGCCAATTACGTTCGAGGTACCCAACACCGACAGATTCATTGAGCAAACCCTCAGATCTAAGAGCTGTAATAATTCTTCCGGTGAGAGTTTCCAACCGGCTTCCATGACCGGCACTCAGGTCTATTGCTTTCATTCCATCGCGGCTTTGAGGATCGAGAAGGTATGCAAAGCGATAGCTTGCCCAGACTTCATCACGTGCCTGTTCTTCAGCATCCTTCGAGTTGATTATGACCTTCTTCTTTTCATCCGGATCGAATTCTCCGCCCAATGTGCCTGTTGCGATTTCTTCCTGGACCCGATTCCAGGCAAGCCACATTTCGACCTTTTCGCACAGTGCTCTTCCTGGCTTCCTTAGACACCACACAATCGAACCCGGATATATTCTCGGTGAGTTCCCTTTATTTCTGCACCAATCCTGAAGTTGTTTTCGTATGCCACTCTCTCCTTGTACGGAGCTGACCGAAGCATCGTTCCATTCAATATCTGGATCCATTACGGCAAGTGTAAGGCGTGGAGAATCGGGAACTGCAGAGCTCTCTTCCGGAAAGAGCTGCAGCGGAACAAGCGCCCCTTTTTCAAATTCCTTTTTGATGAGAGAACGAAGAACTTTCTTGACTTCATCATCGCCGAGAGAAGCCTTTCTATCGTTCACAACCTTTTTCAGTGTCGGTTTGAAACCAAATTGGTAACCGTCGGTTCCAAATTTTCTCAGGAAGAACGATCTCGATTCGAGTGTTGAGGCTCCTGTATCAATAGATGTCGTATCGATATTTGGTTCACCAAGAGCAAAGCGAAGCTCCGGAAGATGGGCAACTTTCTCACGCATTCCTCCGGAAGATTCAAAGAATATTGCCGTTGCTAATCGCTGATGAATATCCTTCAACGGTCCCTTCGTATCGGCATCCAATGCTTTTGCATGAGAGAACTGACCTACAATATCAGAGTCTATTGCTGGAACAAGCCGTCCTTCACCGAGCTGGCCGATAACGGTCGCTTGAAAATCGGGTACGTGTAACGGGGCAGAACCGATGGTGATAAGAGCTTCTTTACGTGCTTTCGTAAAATTGTCTTTGTAGACCCACGATATCCATTGAGCAAGCATGGCAAGCGTACCGCGTGTTTGTTGATATTGTGGTAAAGTTTGCCATTTCCGCTGAAAGACAGAGAGTGTCGATGGATGGAAAGGATAGCACGACTCGAATCGATTTCTCAGGAACTCTTTTGCTTTCGTTTCTGTGTTTGCCGTATCAACCGTTGTCCATTCGAACGGTAATTCAGCACGACGTTCAAAACACCAATCGGAATATTCCTTCGCAACAGCTTTACGGATTGACTCCTTACCAATATCCTCGAATAGACGTCTCCGGACAACTTCACTGATTTCGGATTCATCATTTGCGATAAGGTCTTTGGCGACACGCCTGACCACTTTTGTGATCTTCTCCTGCCACTCCAAATCCTTCGACGTCATTTCGACCTGGCTTCGAGGAAGGCTTATAACTGTAGCACAATTCGTCACACCGGTCATGGCGACTGTGAGATTTTGGATGAAGGAGTGGAATGATTCTGCCATATCACGATGGCGGTTCATGAAGTTCAATACTTCATCAAAGAGGATAAGAACGTTACCTCCGCCAATCTTGAAGAGCTGGGTAAGTGTATCAGTACCCGGGGGTGATGTCAGAGCTTTTAAACCAAGAGCTTCGACACCTTCCTTGCCTGCGATTTGAAAAGCGATATCTGTCCAAGGGGTTTCTCGTCCTGGTTTAGGATCCCACGCGTTTCCAACAAAGACTGCTACTTTTGCTTTGGGCGGTTCTGTAACACCAGCATCGGAAAGCAAAGCTTTGACATCTGTATTGCGAAAAGCAATCTCACCGTTTTTTGCTATGTGATAGAGCGCTGTAAGAGTGTGTGTTTTACCGCCGCCAAATTGAGTGACGAGAGTGAGCACCGGTGAGGTGTTCTCAGTTTTGCCAGACAACCGACGCTCAACCATTCCGGCGTGTTCACGAAGTGCACGTGTGAAGTATGTGCGCGAGAAGAATTTCTCTGCATCCCGATAATCGAGCGGTGCAGTGCCTGCCACTACCTGCTCGAGCGCGATTGCAAATTCATCGGGATTGAATGAGCGTCCTTCGCGGACCTCTGCTCGTGGTGTTGCTACTTTATACCAGGGTTCCATTAGTTTTTGCTTTCTTTCTCTTTCGACAGGAAAACACTAACCAATTCTCACTGCAAGAGCTCGTAGCATATCGAATGTGTTGACTGATTGCACACCAAATTGTCTGCAGATGTTAGGGATTGGTATCTTTTTCTTCACCTGTGGATCGAGGGTCTCGTTCGTTGTAACGATATAATCCTTAGCTTTAGCATATGCAACAAGCCAACCATCTGGATCGTTGTCGGCAAACCTTGCTTTAGCTGCATCCATAAATTGATGGTTATTGAGCGCCCAGTTCACAATATCCCTGTACGCGGCTATCACATCTGCGTCATCCGTCGATAAAAAGGAGTGACTGAGGTTGCCTTGAGTTATCCATTCTGCCAGTCTATCATTTCCTGCTACGAGTTGTTCCCTGATTCGATCAATGCTTGCGATCTGGTGATCATCAGCTAACCTTGTAAGATTATCCCAGAAGGATGGAACTAAATCAAAAGCGTAATAATTACGTGCTGCTGTGATGAATACGTCGGCGTCAAGTAGGTAATGGTGAGGCATTAACCTGCATACTCCCCAAGAATTCTCGATGCGAATTCATCATATGTCTTTCCTCGCAAACTCGTAAGCTTGAACGCTTCGGTATAAAGCAGTTTTCCTTCTCTTGTTGCTCGAATGATCCTCTCGGCGAAGGAACGCCCTACGCGCCTTGCTTGTGTTGCATAGAAATCGCCACCATCTTCTGTTTCTTCTCTTTTTCTATGCTCATCAGTCAGGTATGCTTCATAAAAGAGGAAGAATTCATTCCGAGTAATAAGACCAAGATCTTTTGCTCGACGTGCAGCAACAAGTGCACTTACTTTGAAATGCCGCGCGATAGATTGAAACGGTTCTGCGTTTCCACGGACGGAAGTCCAAAGAGCTCGTAACTCGACTTCAGGTACAAGAAGTTCAGCCGCAACTCGATTACAGGCCTGTTCAATCTCATTGTCTGCCGGTTCAAGCCTTCGCAGATCGAATGCAGCACTCTGACCAAGCCAAATGTGAGCAATCTCATGGGCGAGTGTGAACATCTGAGCCGCTTTACCATCTCTCGCGTTGATGAAAACGAGCGGTGCATATTCATCCACTAGAGTAAAACCACGAAACTCCTCGACCTTCAGTGGCCGACGGTTATTATTTCCGACAACACCATTTGCCATGACAAGAATGCCAGCACTCTCCACAGCACTCTCCAGTGCACGAAGACCTTCCTGCCAGGTTGCTTTTGAGGCTGCCCACTCTGCGCTCAGTCCTAGTGTTGTGCGAATATCCTGGGCTACTAATTTTGGATCTTTGCCTAAAGCGGCAGAATTCACAAACCATAAAGGTGGACTGCCTTCTTCTTGAAGAAATTCTCGTACATACTCCTGGCGTACCTGCATCGTGTGAACAGTGTCCAGCAGTTCAGGGCTTGGCCTTCGCGGAACCTGCTCGACGACCGTGCGATAATGCGGAATCGGTAAACGCTCCTCAGGGGGCGCAGGAAGGAAGAAATAGCCGAACGGGGCATGAGTCGCACGAGCGAAAGATTCAAGTTGATGAAGAGTCGGATCAATACTCCCCTTTAACCATTCGGTATACTTCGGAAAACGAATCTCGATAATCTCTTCGCTTAACTCAGAGCGTTCCACTGCCCAGAGTAAGATATCTTTATTTACGGCGACTCTTGCCATTTTTTTATGGAGTTTTCTTATTGATATATCTGAATAATAATCTACAAAACGATTACAGCATTGGCAAAATCATAATCTCACTCTATCGCCTTGGTACAGCAAGCAACATCGCATCCAACAACCGTTTCTCTTCAGAGTTTTTAGGATACAAGGCTGAGAGCGCATTTGCGAGACGCACAAAATCGGGACTGCGTTTTTGCTCAGCTTCGATGAGGGCTTTGAGGGCTGCGGATTTACCGCTTGCCTGCAAAAGCATTGCCGCGTGGACACGGTCGAGCGTAGTCGCTTCGCGAGTTGAAGGTTCATCGTTCAAGGTTGAATGTTTCCTTTTTAACTTTGAGCCTTTAACTTTCAACTTTGGACTTGTAATTTCAAACGGTTCATCCCCCGGAAAGAGTATCATCTGTGATTTATCGGGTGAGCGCTCAAGCTTTGCAGCAATTTCGGACGATCCTTTCTCTCCAAACAATTGTAGTGCCCTTTCTTTTACAGGAAGAAGACGAACAACTCCTTTTTCTATTTCAATGATACGCCCCTTCCATTGTTCGAGGTCGATGCCGAGCGGTTGGGCAAAGCGACGTGCAACATCAAACTGCAGAGAGTAGCCGGATTTACGATTGCCGAATGTCGATTGCCGATTATCATCGTCTTCCTCATCTTCGGCATCGCCTGTATCTGTGTTATCAGTGTAATCAGTGGTCGCTGTGGACATCAGAGTCCATAAGAAAAGCGCTGTAAGACGGGCATCTTCCTCCAAAACACCTGATGCGCCATTTATGGTGAGCGAAGTCGAACCTTTCCGGGCGCGAGCTTCGGCTGTGCCAAGGATTTGCTCAAGCGCGGTACGTCCAACGACTTCCCACACTTTTTCTAAGTACTCTGCAAGCTCGACCGTTCTTCCTTCAGCGGTCTCAACTCGTTCATAACGACTAAAGAGCTCGAGTGCTGGACCGATGCAAGAAAAAACAAGGTCTGCTCCGTGGATGCCTTCTTTGTCTAAGCGTTCCATCCAATCGCCAATGCGATCGGGAAGTTCACGAAGAATGTTTGACCAATCACCGACACCGGCACTCTGAGACCGAGGCCGACAAATGAGATGTACACTAGTACCTAATGCAGCTGAGTCCCTCGCTCTCAATCGATGTGCTTGCTCGGTCGCAATCGGCCAAGAGCCTGTAACTACCCAACCTCCCACCATCATTCCTGTCAAGAGTGCTTCCCACCCTTCAGTTGTTTTGTGGGCAAAGACTACACAACCAATACCATTATCAACGAGAATTCTCCTTCCTTCGGAGAACGCTATTGTCATCTGATTTTCAAAAAAAACCTTATCCTTGGGTATTCCATTGAATTTCTGTGCCTCATCTTGAATGATCTCATCTGACTTTGGTGTTAGCGGATTTGTCATATCAAACGGATCCCGAAGCAATGAAAATCCTGTGAGGCTCCTTTTCATCCATACAAGAAAGAAATCAGATAATGAGGAATATGGGATCGCGTCATAATAAGGTGGGTCTGTAAACCAAGTAGTTACTGATTGATCTGCAAGGGGACTGGCTTGAGCTTTGGCAATTTGAGTGGTAGCACTTGCCATAATACCACGAACCGATTCAGCACCTGCAATCAAGTTACGCAAGCATACCTCGAAGCTAGCGCTTGAGCTTGATGTTGATACACCTTCTGCAAAATCCCAAGCGGGTTTCAAGCGTCCATTTGATAAAACATTGCGTGGACATTCGGCTATTGGTTCCCATGGACATATTGTGTTTGAAAGATCTGCAAGTTTACCTACCACCAGAGCCAGAAGTTTGCGTTCAGGCAAATCCTCATCAAGTTTAGAAATGGAATTTGAAAGAGTTATTAATGCCAATTTTTGTCTCGCTGTAAACAAGTCGCTCCAATTGATCATTCCATATCTTTGCACCCTAAGACCAAGCGTACCTTGCGGTGGCAGCGTTTCATCTGGTATCACACTTAATCCATTCTCTAATTTCTCCGTCGAGAGTTGTCCTATTCTCTTCTTCGCCTTATCGATCGCATCAAAATCTTGAGTTGTTGGCAATCTGTATTGTCGACCTGTTTCCTGTTCGACTAGCGTAACGACCGCGAGGAGACATGCATCGTCAGCACCACCATGTCGGGGAAATAACTGTTGACTTACTCGCTCAACAGGAAGAATCGTGTTACAACAAAGACATTTGGCATTGCCTCGATCAACCGTACCCTTGGGGACATCGATATCTTTCTTTGGCTCAAATACTTCAAACTCTACTTTCGGAATACTATTTCTTCTTTTCAAAACAGAATATCGTAAAGCTTTTTTACGTTTCCCTTTTTTTGAAAGCCAAAAAGATCTTATTAATGGAATTTCAGCACCACAATTTGGCGATTCGCAGATTACTGTTCGTGCCCATAGATAAGCAATCGGTTTCGAACCATCTGGATCAGTGGGATAAAACTCTGCAAGTTCTTTTTCTGCTTCTGCTTTGATCTCTGCTCCAACACGCCGTAGCTCATCGGCAAGTTTCTTACCGTGCCGTGGTATATCCTCAAGTAATACTTTCTCAATGAGACACGCCACCGGATTAAGATCACTGGCAAAAGCATCGCAACCAAGGCGGAGCGCTTCAAGGGGAATCGAACCACCACCGGCAAATGGATCTACCACCAGCGGTGTCTCTTCCGGATGAGCGGCTTTTACAAGTCCACGTGCAATTTCAAGGTGCAATGGGCTTGCGGAGTGATCCCAGTTGGAAAACTCGGCGATGAACTTCAAAAGCAAAGAACGTAGGGTTAATGGTTGAAGGTTGAAAGTTTCAGGTTGAGGACTTTGAACATTCAACTTTGAACTCTCATCTTTATAGACTCCCGTATATCTTTTCGCCAACAACTCCGCCGCTTTTGTGATAAACTCTTCCGGGCAATGCTCATCACAAGGATCAGGCAGAAGCAATCCTAACAACACAGACCGGCATGCCGCTAACGGCCGCCGTGCCCACCACAGATGCAGCGTAGAGGGATGTCCGTGCCTTATAGACTTTTCTCGCGCCGATTGTTTGCTCACTTCTGCAATCGGGAAATCAACTTCTATGAGACGTTTGCACTCTTTTGGAATCATAGGAAATTGCCGATTGTCGATTTGGGATTTTCGATTGATATGCTTCTAATCGTTTTTATTATTGAAAGTCCTTTAAGATTGATTGTTTTTGCCACTAATCTACTCATAAGACTTGTTCATGAGCAGATTAATTGCATCCTGAGCATATTCAACATTAATTGGCTCACCAAAGTATTTCGTGATCCCATTAATGGCTCAGTGAACCTATTCTTTCCAGTCGGCTGGCAACCGCTTCCAGCGAAGTAACCAGCTCGTTAGCATTCAAATAAATAGAGGACCGAAAGTGAGTCAGTTTGTCCCTCAACATGTCCATCTCAATGATAATTAGTCGTTCATTTCCTTTGGAGATGGACATCATGTCCGGCAATGTGTCCATCTCGATAAAAACGTTAGTGTTTTAGGCCAGGGGGATGGACTTACTATTGTCATGTCCAATTGGATGTGACAAATACCGATTCTCATCGGTTAATATCTTGCTGTCCGAAAATTGCTGATTATTTTTTTAATTGATACTTAAGAGCTGTGCTTTTACCCTTCTTAATAACCAATCCTAATCTCGTAAATTGAGAAAGGTGTCTTTGAGCTTTTTTATTGTTATATCCAAAATGTTGCGCATATCTTAATTTGCTTACTTCCTTCTGGTTATAAATGTAGAGTAATCCTTCTCGCTCTTCTTCATTTAAATTACCATAGGCTTGTTCCCCAATTATTGAAGCAATAAAGCTTACAGAACGAGGGAATGTTAGGGTTATGTACGGATCGTTCCAAGTAACAATAGGAAGTGGTAAATCATATTTCTCCGGCAGTGATTTTAGAGTGGCCATTCCAATGCCGCGCTCTTCAACCAAATGCATTGCACTGAAGAGTGAAGTGATTTTAGGATTACGGCTCAATACCGGAGCGTTGAGTGCAATAAAATCCTGGAGTTTTATAGGCCTCACCGGTAAGCCGGGACTCTGTACAATTATTGTATCGTGTGTAATCTTGAGATAGCACTTTGCATTCTCTACATCATAGTCACGGTGAACAAGTGCATTGATGACAGCTTCTCGAATGACCTCCAAAGGAAATTCGAGTTTATCTTCTCTTACAAAATGTTCTCGTGATATTGAAGACCGGAGAACATTTCGCAGCCATTCTTCTATCTGGCTTGGAACAAGTACAAGCGCATCTTTAAAGTCGCGAATTTCCGGTTCATGTCCATCGAATTGTGCTTCGGCCTTTAAAACGGCTTGCGGAAATTTGTCACTGGGATTCTTACCGAATAACAATATTCCTATTCCGGTCGGTGCATAGACTTTTCTTTGTTCATCGTATGCCAACAAGCCCTTCTCGACCAAATGTTGTTTGAATTCCAGGCCGTGCAAAGAATAATTTCGTTGAGACATCGCAAGATATTTTTCGAGAGCTTCTGAGGAGAGAACGCTGAAATCGCTTTCTGGAATCTGACGCTCAAGGGGTGTCAACTCAATGGTCTTTGGCTTCCGTGCTTCATAAGCACGTTCTTGCGCTTCGAGGAGAAATTGTTCGTTCTCCTTCCTGATCCGATCTTGAAGGTCTTCATCGAACATTTCGACTTCAATGCCAGATTCCTCTAAATATTTTATTCCCTTCCGATCGACAATGGGATCAGGATCTTCAATACCCACCCATACTTTCTTTACACGTGCATTCACTATTCGTTCAGAGCAATCTACTTTTGGATGCCGGCGCGACCCGGGAGCACATGGTTCAAGCGTCGCAAAGAGATAGGAACCCGTAATGTCTTTATCACGGAATTTCTTATCGATGAGAGTATACTCTGCATGATCCCCCGCACGCAATTCTCCGCGAGCTGCTGTACCAATGAGTTCGCCATCTGGAGAGACAAGAATCGCGCCAACCTTTGGAGAAGTTTTATCTCCTCTCTTTTCATTTACCGTTGTATTCATGATTTCAATAGCTTTTAGCATGAATTTCCGAGGGTCTAATGATGGCTTACTGTTAGGTGTACGTTTTTTCATGATCATTCCTTCCCTGTCCGTGGTTTGAATTCTTTCAACGGTTCATGAATCTGATATTTCCCACCAATACTTTTCACATCGAGGGTATAGTGTGCAACTTTCTTTACTTCATGCCATTCCTTGGAGGCTGGGTCTTGCTCTGTGATGAGACGAGGATTCGGAGAACTACAATCCACAACGACATACAACCAAAAGCAGTCTCTGCGGTCTTCAGCGACACGGTGTTCGTTGGGTGTCAAGAGAATTGTTCCTTCCGCTGCACCCAATCCTTTTACTTCAATCAATCGCAAATCACCTGATTTTGTATCGAGACTCGTGATATCATACCCCAAATTCTGTTCGTGCACGTCAATAACGACCCGGCCTTGCTTGTGCTCATACTCCATTGCAACCTTCATTGCAATGTCTTCAGTCTCTTTGTTTTGGCGTAAGTTGGTTATCTCCGGCTTTGCAGCTTCGGGATGCGGTAGTACCAAAACACTTGTTATCCTTCGAACATTTTGCAGAGTAAGAGAGCGCTGCCGGGCAAGCTCATCGCGGCGTTTTTGTCTTCGCTTCATCAAATCGGCATGGCGTTCTTCTGCCTTTGCGAGATTTGCCGGGGCAAGCGCGTCACCTTTCTCTTTTTCATCTGTAAACTTACCGATTTTCTGATCTTCCCGGAGCAGTAGCTCTGTAAGAGATATTTCGACGTGGCGCTCTATTCGATCGATCTCTTCGAGACGCTCCTTCCGGACTTCGGCAATGAACGGCTGGAGTTTATGGCTGTGGATCCATTCTGTAGCTTCAGGCAATTCTGCCACTTCAGGGAGCGGATTGAACAGTGGTGCAGGTTGAAAGTCGTTCAGAACATTTGGGTCAAATGACATGGGGATGCCGTCATCGTGCAACTCAATTGCGAAGAGGGTTTGATGAATTGTATGACCAAGTCCATCAACAACTCTTGCTTCATAAAAATCGAGACGAACCGGAGAGGTATGTTTTAATGAATAAAAACAGGCACCATCTGCAAATGTTTTACGTGAATGATCTAAGGTAAAGCGTCTTAATGCTTCAAAAAGTGGATGGCCGGGAGTTACCCATTCGAGATTATTCTCTTCAGCTATTTTCCGGTCGGTCGATATTCGCGTATAGCGGTGAACGATCTTTCCAAGCTTCCAATCAGGTTCATCCTGATACCGTTTGATTTCGTTCGGTGTTGGTCCGGGATTGAAGGTGTGAGGAAATGTTGCCATCGGCTGTAGCGTGTAAGGAACACGGCTTGCTGCTTCACGCATAAATCGGGCAATAGTTTCAGGAACCACGCGGCGTTCTTTCGCGCGAGCACGCCGTTCAACCAACATTTCGAGATTTAGCGATTTCGTTGCGAGCCCTTCGAGTGCATTCTTGCAGATAGATCGGAATTTTTCTTCGTTCACATTTTCGAGGACGCGGTTTTCTAAGTCAACATCGCCAAATTTTCCAGCATAATATTCCCTCAACACACGTTCGATATGAGTAGCAGGAAGAATCTCTCCCACAACATTGAAAACTGCATCATCATCAAGGGCGTTACGAATTTCCTGTAGCTTTTCCAGGAGTCGTTGCAGGATTCTCCCTTCAATCGTGTTGATAGTGACAAAATTAAAGATGAGACAATCCTTCATCTGCCCATAACGATGAATGCGGCCCATACGCTGCTCAAGGCGATTGGGATTCCAGGGAATATCGTAATTGAACATAATATGACAAGCCTGCAGGTTGATTCCTTCACCGGCAGCTTCCGTTGCAACGAGTATCTGTATGTTTCCTTCTTTGAACTCCTGTTCCGCATAGAGACGGGTTCCAGGCTCTTCTCTCGATCCGGGTTTCATCTGTCCATGAATAAATCTGACATTGAATCCCCAATCGCGCAGTTTTCCTACGAGGTAGTCAAGTGTATCACGGTATTCTGTAAATATGAGAAGGCGTTCATCGTTATTCTCAAAGAATCCCTGCTCCTTAAGAACACTATTGAGTTTGGAAAGTTTTTCTTCTTTCCCGCTTTTTTCTACAGCTTCCGCCTTAACGGCTAGTACCTTCAACTCATCGATTTCTTCTCGAATGTCTTTCTCATTGTTAGTGAGTGATATCGCTTCAGTTAATCTCTCCAACCGCTCACGTTCACTATCTTCCAGCTCCTCCCATTCCTCAGGATCGGGGATCTCGAGCGGGGCAAGGCGCGTAAGTTCCTGTGCGTTGCGGAGATTCTCCTCTAATCGTCGGGCACGATTTTCAAGCGATCGAAGCAGTGAGCGAGTACTAGAAGCGAGCCGTCTCTGATAAAGCGACATTAAAAATCCAATCGCACGTGCCCGGGGATCAGCTTCCTTTACCGCAGCTTTTGCACTTTGTCTTTTTACGAATCTTGTTACTTCTTGGTAAAGCTCGAATTCTTCATCATCAATAGAAAAGCTTGCAGTTGCTGGAATCCGTTTGGTGAATATTTTCTTTGCCTCGTAGGAGCCATCATCTTGCCGCGTTGGAAAGTGCACCATCGCTTCTTTGATTCTTCGTAAATAGAAAGGTGCCTTTTGTTGCTCCATCGCTTGGCGGATGGAGCGAATATCTGCAAACGCATCCTGATCCAACAACTGAAGGAACAAGCTGAAATTAGCAGGGTCACCTCTATGTGGTGTGGCCGTGAGCAGAAGTAAATGCTCTGTACTATCGCGCAGTAATTCTCCAAGTCGATAACGCTGGCTTTTCTTATCCTCAGCATATGCCGACATACGATGTGCTTCATCGATGATGACTAGATTCCATTGACATTGACGTAATCCTGGAAGGATATCTTCACGTTTGGCAAGGTCGAGCGAAGTGATTACTTGTTTCTCTTCCATCCATAAGTTCACACCATATTGTTCGCGTAATTCTCTACCGGAGCGAACATGGAAAGTTTCATCGAACTTTTCCTTAAGCTCACGCTGCCATTGGAACGCGAGATTTGCGGGGCATACTATGAGGATACGCTCGGCTAAACTACGTAACTTAAGTTCTCGTAACAGCAAACCGGCCATAATTGTTTTTCCCGCCCCTGCATCATCAGCGAGAAGAAAACGAACGCGGGCAAGCTTTAATAAATAATCATATACCGCTTCAAGCTGGTGTGGTAAGGGATCGACACGAGAAATAGACAATCCAAAATAGGGATCGAATTCATACGCGATGCCAAGTGAAAGAGCCTGTATGCCTAAGCGTAGTAATCCACCATCTCCGGTGTATTCAAAAGTAGAATTTAGAATGGTGAGTTTTGAAATGTCATCAGAGGAAAGAGTGATTGTACGAAATCTTTCGCTCTTCGTTCCGACTACTCCAACGACCCAAATATTTATACCATTCGGTTGTACTGTAACAACACGAACGGGTTCGTTGAAAAGATTTCCTGTGAGTATTTGGCCAGGTTCAAGCATAAAAAATCCCGATAAGGTTTGCTGTTTCTCACGCCCCACGGGCTCGTAATTGCTGGTTTCACCCTCCTCTGATCAGCAAGTTAGGATAAATGTAGCGGTATTGAGAGGGAAAATCAAATCTGCTTGAGAATGTTTTCTCCAAGGCTTGTTTTATCGGTTACCATTTTACTATCTTGCGCAGTGCTGAATCAACGAGATCAACGAAAATTGCCTTGAACCATGCCAGATTTCGAGATTACCATCGTCGGTGCCGGTGTTGTAGGACTCGCAATTGCCGCACGACTATCTGAGCATCACCCTTCAATCCTTCTCGTAGAGAAAAATGAGAAGTATGGACTGGAAACCTCAAGCCGGAATAGTGAAGTCATTCATGCCGGTATCTACTATGTCCCGGGGTCATTGAAAGCAACTCTTTGCGTCGAAGGTCGGGATGAGTTGTATTCCCTCTGCAGTAACAATCCAATTACATACCGGCAATATACGAAACTCATTACGGCAACCGATGACCACGAACTCGCCAAGCTGGAAAAGCTCTACCGTAATGGCTGTGCCAATGGTGTCCAACTGGAAATGCTCGACAGAAAGGCTACACTGAATCTTGAGCCCAATATTCAGACTGTTGGATCCATCTATTCTCCGCTCACGGGCATTATCAATGTCCATGATCTGATGGATTATTATTTTCATCAGGCAACCAGCCGCGGTTTAACAGTGCAGCACCGGTGTGAAGTTGTTGGCCTTGAACAGGTCAGTGGAGGATTTGCCGTAACCATTGATGAACAGGGCAATCGTTCATCGTTCACAACTGAGAAAGTGATTAATGCAGCCGGTTTGTACTCTGACCACATTGCATCGCTGATCGGTATTAATATTGATGCCGCTGGCTACCGGCTTGCTCACGCCAAAGGATCGTACTTCGCGGTTTCCTCATCGAAAGCAAAATTAGTCTCCCGGCTGGTCTATCCGGCTCCGCATGAGGAGAGCCTTGGCGTCCATGTCGTTCTCGATCTGGTCGGTCGACTGAGGTTCGGCCCCGACATGGAATACCTGCCATATCGCACATTCGATTACTCCGTCGATGAGTCGAAGAAGAAGGCATTTTCTGAATCAGTCCGCCATATTCTTCCTGCCATTGATGATGATGATTTAACGCCGGACATCTGCGGTATTCGTCCTCGGCTCCAGCGCCCGGGAGAACCGGTGAGAGATTTTGTTATTGTCCATGAGAAGGAGAGGGGATTGGAGGGATTTATCAATCTGATCGGTATTGAATCTCCCGGCCTTACCGCTTCACCGGCAATAGCCCGGTATGTGGAGGGGCTTTTAATTTGAAATCATCCGAGGGTACGGAACCTGATCCGGCATCAATCATTGGGAATATTATGCACACTGTTTATCGTTGGCTTCTCACTCTCATTCGGTGAATGGTGGCCGCTGGCCGCCTTCTGGCTGCTGCTCTTCAATCGTCTGCTTTTCATTCTCTCCGGCCAGGCAGCAAAAGGAACTGAAATTATTGCCTTGAAGATGTCATGGGTGTATGGCATTCTCTATTATCTGCTCTTTCTCGTGCCCATTACTCTGTTGCCGGTACCGGAACTAGGTGTAACGTCCGATATTGTCTCTAACAATAAACTGCCTGTTGAGATGCTTGACAGGCCTCAGAGAATCATAGCCTTTGGATTTCTGTATTTTCTTTCTGTTGGATTGACGGAGCTTTATCAACGTCGCTTGCTTACAAAAGGATTTCGGTGGAAGACGTGGGAGGAGTCTTAAGTTGCATACTTTGGCAAATCTCATATGATGAAAAATTTGCTTGCTTTGATCCACTGGCGCGATGCTGTGTCGGCGCTTCCAGATTTTGCGCTCGGGATAGTATATTTGTTGACATGGATATTCCCATCGATGTTCAGCACCGGATTTCTGTCGACGCTGTTTCTGACTCTTTGCCTCGAGTGTATTACAATTCTCTTTGCCTATCCAATCGAGCTTGAACATATCTCTGATGATTCCCCTGAAAAGAAGCAGAAGACTATAAGGAATCTCGTACTAGTATTCCTTACATGTTGTTCTGTCCTGTCGGTCGTATTCCAAGTTCCTTGGCCAATGGTCGCCGGGACCATGGTCATGCTCAATCGTCTAATGGCAGTGTTATTAGGGAATATCCCTACAGGCAAGGAGAAGGCTTCTGTCAGGATCCGTGCTGTTGTCAGCGTTCTGCTGATATTATGGAGCTTCACAATAGTCCAGGCTATTTCCTCCTTTCCTGGAATAGGCTTGCCATCGTTCGGGATCACAAATACAATTCGAGCACAAGAGCGATTATTCTTGATGGATCCGGTCGAAGTACTCGCTTTTGGTTTTTGTTACTATTCTTCTCTGGGTGTCTTCGAATTGTGCTTCCAGTTTATTATGCAACGACTAAGTCCAAACATCATTTCAGATGTGAAACCATAACTGCTGGTAACGGTCAGGTCAATAAGGAGTAGGCATGAACGAATCACAATCAGGGCAGATCGGTTTTCGCGACATCATGACAGCACTTCCCGATTTTACGCTAGCCCAAGTTCGACAGTTGTGAAGAAAAAACGATGATTCTGAGCTATAAGAGGCAAAAGGTGTCAAAAGTTTACACTACAATTTGAGTTTCATTTCAAGCCTGGAAGGGGGTTTGAGATTTAGTTTGTGCAATAGAAT
>JAZDJN010000049.1:0-3332 GCA_043803945.1 bacterium
CACCATCGTCGCATGGCGGAGTATCTTGCCGCACAATGGCTCGCGACGCGCATGAAGGAAGGTTGCTCGATTCCTGTTTTGAATAACCTTCTTTTTGCGGAAATAAAAAATAAAAAGGTAATTCGACCGTCATTGTCTCCAATTACAGCTTGGTTGTCTTCCGGCGAGGAAAGGTGGAATGAAGATGTCCGTAATTCCGTATTAGAAGCTGCGCCTTGGCTTCATCTTCAATATGGAGATCCGAAACTACTGCCACTCGAATATAAGCGAAAACTTCTCAAAACGTTGGTGGAACGTTATGAGGGAAGAGAACGCATTTGGATAGATGCAGAACCTGAGTCTCTAAGTCGCCTTGCCGAGCCCGGTCTGGCGGATGATGTAGCTGAGATCATTCGAAACCGAAACGTTTCATTAGACATACGAAGTGAAATGTTGCGACTGGTGCGGCATGGGCGACTCGTTGGGTGCCTGAATGCGGTATTGGATATTATTGCGGCTCCTGAAGAATCTAACGATTTAAAGCTTTATGCTGTCGCAGCCGTTCGGGATATTGCAGACCGGCCCCACCTCATGCGGCTCTGGGAACTCGTCAAATGTCATTCTCTTATCCCGACGAAGCTTTGCGCTTATATCTGCGAAGCCCTATACCCGAAAATAATAAACGCTAAGGATTTGGTGGATATCCTTCGCAAATCGGATGAGGTGTCACGTTATGCCGTCGATTTGCCGTATTATCTTCGTAGACATTTGGAAAATGTCATCACCTCGGAGACGAGCGGTGATCTGCTTGCCCGTCTCAATCAGCTATGCCAACAACCGCCATACGTCCAACGTGATCATACGGACACGCCTATCTCTGATCGCTTTTACTGGCTTGGCGAGGTTATCCCGACGGTTATAAAGAAACTCTTTGATAAATTTCAATTGACGGAACAGGAAAACAATGCGGCCGCTGAATCTCTGTGGTTGTTGGGTCGCCTCAGCTACAATGGATTGCTGCACAAGCATGATCTAAAGGCCGATCTGAATGCATCGACAAGTCGCTATTCAAGAGTCCGGCAGCTTTATTTCTGGTTTCTAGTTGAAGAAAGGAAGAGGAAAAAAAGAGAAGACCTGTCTCATCCAATCTATCTCTTCGGTCACTTCGATATTCTCAAGCCAATGCCTGCCGATATTGAATGGGCCATAGACGACATTAAAGCCCAAAAAGAAGAGGCAGATCGAATTATTGCTCTTAGAATGGCCACAGAGTTATGGAATATGTCAGGCAGGAAGTGGCGTGATCGCCGACGTATCCGCCATGCAATTGCAGGAAATGAGGTACTTGTCAAATCGTTCAAGAGACTGGCAGAATATGGCCCTTTGGTATGGATGAAACGCTTATGGTATCGATACTTCAAGTATAAGTTTGCTGACAAATGGTGGTGGAAGAGTCGTCTCCAACCGATCCAGCAGAGTTACCTATGGTTGAGGGACCAATGGACTTTTTTGAGGAATATCCGTTTGTTGTCAAGTGGGAAAGCCACAAACTGGCTCTCGTATTTGGCAGGAGAAGCCGGACGTGAGAACAGCTCCCTGTGGGCACCGCAGACCTTGGAAAAACTGGAACAAAAACGCGGTCGTTTGATTGCACAAGCAGCCCGGACGGGCTGCAAACGATCTTGGAAGCAATTTGTTCCATTGCTACCCCATGAAAAACCTAATTCTTCACAAACGGACTGCCACGTTATCGTGGGCTTGGCAGGTCTCCAGGCTGAATTCGCTGATAACGAACTATATTCCACACAGTTAACCGAAGAAGAGGCGCACTTGGCAGTTCGTTATGCGGTGAACGAGTTGAACGGCTTTGCGCCCTGGCTTCCAGAGTTAGCCAAACACCGGCCTCAGGCAGTTTGTGCTGTATTTTCCGAGTGTATTCGAGGCGAATGGCAGTTTGATGAAAAACGGGAGCACGTGCACGAAGTGATGTCTGATTTGGTCTGGCATGGTGAAGGACTCATTCATCTTGTTAAGGATACTCTACTATCAGAGTTTCGATCTAGCGACCCTCCCAACGCATCAATATTGGAAACAGTATTGACCCTGTTACTAAGGGGGGATGATCCACCTGTTGCGATGCTTTCTGAAATGGCCGCTGAAAGAGTTAAACAATATTCTCCAGACAATTACTGTTTTATTCTTTGGCTCGCTGTCTGGTTGCAACTCGATGCGGAATCGGCTCTCAAGTTTCTGCAGGAGACTTTGCAAAAAATACCTGATGCTGGTAGTGTGATGGTCCGTCTTTGCAGTGTGCTACATAATGATTCACGACACCGCCTCCCTTCGGTCCCATCACCCGATTATGCCACACCAATTCTGCTTCGGATTTTTATTCCCCTGGTCTATCGGCATATTCGACCGAGTGAAGACACCAATCGCGTAGGAACAGGTACGTACTCGCCAACCGCCCGAGACCATGCCCAGGAATTTCGTGGCGGACTGATAAAACTTCTCAGCCAATCCGAATGCGCCGAAGCTGATAATGTCCTTTTTGAACTCCTGCAGGAGCCAAGTCTCTCGCATCTGCATGACTATATTCTGCACATACTCGATGACCGCACCGAAAAACAAGCAGAGTTGCCCATCTGGGATCCAAAAGATATCAGAACTTTTGAGAAGGAATATGAAAAAGATCCCAAGACGGACCATGATCTTTTTAAGATAACCTGTCGACGTTTACAGGATATTAAGCATGCCGTCGAGTTATCTGATGATAGCATCCGGACTGAAATGCATAAAGAAGATGAAGAGCGGGTGCTGCGGATATGGCTAGCCCGCAAACTTAAAGATCGAGCAAGAAATCGATACACCGTTCCACAGGAAGAAGAAATAGACAGACGTGAACGACCGGACTTGCGGCTGGAGAATCCGAAAACGCAGTCACAGTCAGTATCAATTGAAATCAAATGGGCCGAGAATTGGACACTGGAAAAACTGCTTGAACGCCTTGAAAATCAGCTCGTAGGACAATATATGAGGGATAATAATTCCCGCTATGGTATTTATCTTCTTGGCTATATTGGAAAGAAGAATAAAGATCCTTGGAAGGACCCAATTAAGCAATCACGTTTGTCCTTCGATCAGGTAGTGAAAATTATAGAAGAGCGTGCGAAAACGATCGTAAAAGAACGTAGTAATATTGATGATATTGCCGTTATATCGATAGATTTTACTGATCCGAGTATAAAAGAGGGCCGTTAATGACCTAGTTTTGGTGCTAGGAAGTTTTGAATTCGTGTACACAATACCGATTATTATTCTATTTTCTCTGCATTCACATTGATGGGTTCCAT
>JAZDJN010000050.1:0-19927 GCA_043803945.1 bacterium
TTTTTTTTAACTCCCTGTTTGTGTTCTTGGCGCTGTGGTTTTTGGTTGGCGGGGGCCCCCCAAACCCCCACGACCGTACCATTTTTCAGTTTATAGGTAACGAGTTCTTTTGGATTGATACCGTCGGGGTTCATAATCCCGCCGCGCGAATCACACGCTGCAACGAGTGTCCCTCCGCCGAGCAATTCCTGGTGCAGATACGCCGCTCGTTGCCCGGCATTTCCGAATCCCTGAATGGCGTATGTCCCGTGGGCATTGACACCTAACACTTTGCATGCCTCCCGTACGGTGATCACGCCACCCCGTGCGGTTGCGTCGCGGCGTCCCTCCGTTCCGCCAATCTGCTGCGGTTTATCGGTGAGAACACCCGGATGATGATAACCCATGATTGTCTCATATTCATCCATCATCCATGCCATTGTTTGCGGATTGGTATAGACATCCGGGGCCGGAATGTCCTTATCAACCCCAATCGAACGGGCAAGAGCACGGACATAGGCCCGTGAGACATTCTCGAGCTCACGATTCGACATCGTCCGTGGATCGCACACTACACCTCCTTTGCCTCCACCCAGGGGAAGATCCACAACGGATGTTTTCCACGCCATCCATCCGGCGAGTGCCCGAATGGTATCGACGGTTTCGTCGGGATGAAACCGTATTCCCCCTTTCGCCGGCCCGCGTGCATAGTTGTACTGAATGCGATACCCATGGAAGATTTTTACCTCTCCATTATCCATCCGTACCGGCATAGTAAATTTCAATTCCTTTTGAGGCCAGAGCAGCAGCGCAATCGTGGCAGCATCAAGATTGAGGATTTTAGCGGCTTCCGTTACCTGTTGTTGAAGGACATGAAATGAATTGTACGAACCCATACGATTATTCCTTCGGCGGGTGTGGTGAATGGTTTTCAGTTTCATCGTCTTCGCGCTTATCAAGAATAATGCGGTACCAGCAGTTCTTGCACATCAGCGCCCGATCGACGCTCAACAATACCTGCTGCCAGGGACTGAGTTTCTGGCCACAGTGCGGACAGGTATCGATGAGGCTTTCCGATTTTTCTTTATTCACTGGGAACCTCAGGTTTCAAAATAATCCCTCTGCTCTGATGCCCATTTATTTTGATCGTGAGCGGCTTGGTGAAGTGAAACAGTTTTGTAAATGTTTTCATTGCTTCCGGTGTCTGTTGCAAGATCCATTCCCAATCAAGAAATCCTTGCTGATGCTGCTCATTGATGGTAAAGTATCCTACCATGAAAGAAGTAATATTTTGGAAGAAATGCGAGCCCTGCGATGGTGTTACCGACATTTCCTTGAATCCGGTCTCGATGATAGCTTTGGCGCCGGCGATCTGTTCCCACGTTACCGGTATGCCCAGCCACGGGTCAAGCGAGCCCCAGCGGCCTACCCCAATGAGCAGGTAAGGCCGCTGTTCGCTGATTAATTTTGTATTGAATGCCGCAATTTCCTTGGCAACTTCACGGCTCCGAGAGCGATCAAAAAGATGGTAGTCCACGACGACAACATCCCTGATCCCATCGATGAGTCCATGACCGAGTACCTGATTGCTTTCGCACAGAAGTTTAGAAGTGTCCTGAAGATCGAACGTCAGTTCTTCAGGCTCGCGATGCACAACGAGCGGGCGCATTTGTAGCAAGGCAAATTCGTGCGGCTTCTTCGGCATAAAATTGAGATTCATCGCAAACTCGATCTCCACCGGAGTCCCCATTCCCCAGCTTCCCATATCGAGTAAAAGCTCAATAATCTGAGGAAGTGGGGTAAGGCGGTTCCTGAGAATGGGATTGAAGGTCACCACACGAATTCCGCTTCGTGCTATTCCGTCATAGATGGCATCATTCTCCGTTGAATACGTTGATCCGACATAATGCAGCGAGCCATCCCGCTCGGCGACATCGAGACTATGCAACTGCACCATCATATCTTGCGTCTCTGTGCCAAAATCGGAGTTTGCATCGAGCTCGAGTGAAAAGAAGGAGCGCTGCGAGCTGTTCATCGTCTCCTTGACCGAATAGAATTGGAGAACATCGGCAGGATATTTCGGACAGAACCGGACCGTATTGCCCCCGTCGACAACAGTTTTCCCAAGGCCCAGAGCAACTGCCACGGTTCCATCGGATGGCTTCTGGGGTGCAATAGTATAGAAGTTATACGACTTTGCTACGCCGGCGATGTCGGGGTAGAAACGGTTCTCATGGGCCCTCCCAGCCAGCCGCTGAATAATCACCGCCATCTTTTCCTCTTCAAGCCGATAGGAGGTGACACGGATATACTCTTTGGCACCCTGGTAGAATGTCGAGGCATAGACACGCTTGACGCTGTTCAAGAGATCATTCAACCGGACAAGAGGATTTGCGTGCAAGTTCGGAATCATATACGTCTCATACACACCGGCAAAGGGGTGATACTGGGAATCTTCGAGCAAGCTGGAGGAGCGAACCGCCAGTGGTGTATGTATGATCTCAAGAAACGCCGCAAGATCAGCAAAGATATCAGAAGGAAATTTTTCCGCCTCTAGGAATCGTTTTGTGATCTCACGATCATCCGAACAGTTGAAGGCAAACTCCCGAAGTTGATTCTCTTCCAGGAATTGATCAAAGACATCGGTACCGATAACCACGGCAGCGGGGACGGAAATATGTATATTCTCAAACCGTTCACGCACATTATAATCATTTACAAGGGTATTGACAAAACCGAGGCCCCTTGCTTTGCCTCCGAGTGAACCGCCGCCGATCCGGGCAAAACTCGATTCGGGATCGAAGGAATCCTTTGAGAAATCGGCGATAATACCGCGCTGACGGATGTTGCGATAGTGATGAAGCGAGGTGATGAGATCCTTCCGGAGCGCCTCGATTGTTGGGTAGTCGGTAACCTTTCTTGGCCTCAGCTTGTCTGCCAACCAGAATTCTGTGCGGGCCTTTAACCAGTTGGAAAAATGATTTCGTTCGGCGTGATACCGGATGCTTGCGGCGGGAACAATTCTCAACATCTCCTCAAGGCTTTTCAGATCGTTCGCCCTTCCTGTTTCGGTTCCTTCCGGATCACGGAAAATAAAATCACCAAAACTGAAGTTCCGGATCATAAATTGCCGGAGTTCATGGAGGAGCATCGGCGAATCTTTAACGATGAAAGAAGCCCCCACCTCATGAGCCCTCGATTCATTCCCCGACGCATTGGAAAGAAGAAGAAGAGGAAGATCATCCTGGTTTCGTTTCACCTCGCCTGCAAAGGTAATTCCCGCTTCCGGGTCCTGGGCTCCGTTGTGCGGAAAATCGATATCGGAAATTACTCCGAGCATGTACTCGCGATACTTTTCGTAATACTCCCAGGCTTCTTCATAGTTGCTGCAGAGAAGAATTTTAGGGCGTGCCCGCATGCGAAGAAACTTATGGGTGAGATTGATCCCTTCGGAGATGAGCCTCTGCGATTGTTTGAGGATTTCGGTATAGATGATCGGCAGTATTGAGGAATAATACTTCACATTATCCTCGATGACAATCATGGTCTGCACACCGACAATTCTCGTATCGTGTTCAACATTGAGCCGGTCTTCGAGGTACTTTACAATGGCGATGATAATGCGGAAGTCCCCCTGCCAGATGAACACCTTATCGAAGACAGAGACATCATGGTTGAGCAGAAGATATTTGAGTTCCCTGTTGTCATGAGCCAGGAGGATAATGGGGATATTCAATCCGGATTCTTTGACGAGGCGTGCAAAGTTGATAGCGTGCATATCGTCGATATGCAGAGTGGTGATGATCAGGTCGAAACGGCGTTCTTCTTTTGCGAGCGTAATCGCTTCCTCACCGCTCGAAACACGGGTAAGTTCAGGGGAGTGGCTCAGATTAAACCCCTGATACTCGTTTCTGATCAACTCATAGAGCCGGCCATCTTCTTCAAACAGATAGAGATCGTACAGGCTGGAGACCAGCAGAATATTGCTGATGCGGATGCGCATGAGGTTTTGGAATCCCTGGAATCGATTGCCGTACCCATGCTCTACCCACAGCGGATCGATTGAACTGATCACCTGTTCGAGTTTATTCTCCATCAATCTATCTCCAGCAGAAAAAAAAGGGGAAACAGGCAAAGGCTCTGTCTCCCCACACCATTGGACTGGTCGAACTGTTTAGACGACGCCTTGATCCATCATCGCATCGGCAACTTTCAGGAAGCCACCGATATTTGCACCGTTCACATAATTACCGGGAGTACCAAACCGTTCTGCGACTGTAACACACGTATGATGAATGCTCTTCATAATATGTCGCAGCCGATTATCGACCTCTTCACGTGGCCATGGCAACCGCATGCTGTTTTGCGACATTTCCAGGCCGGACGTCGCGACACCACCTGCATTTGCCGCTTTTCCCGGTCCATAGAGAATCCCGGCATCCAGGAACAGTTTCACGCCATCGAGTGTGGTCGGCATATTGGCACCTTCGGTAACACAATACACGCCATTCCTCAGAAGGTTCTGAGCATCTTTGCCGTTAACTTCATTCTGTGTTGCGCTGGGGAATGCACACTCTGCCTTATGATTCCAGAGCGGATTGTAGTCGATCTTCGGATCGACTGGAGTATAGACTGCCTCTTTGTACTTTTCTGTATACTCTGAAATCCTTCCACGCCGGACATTCTTCAACTCCATAATGAAGGCGAGCTTGTCGTTGGTGATTCCCTTCTCATCGTAAATATAACCATTTGAATCGGAAAGTGTAACAGCCGTTCCGCCAAGCTGATTAATTTTCTCGATGGTGTACTGGGCCACATTGCCGCTGCCGGAAACGAGGCATTTTTTTCCTTCGAGAGTTTGACCTTTTGTACCCAGCATTTCTGCCGCAAAATACACAGCACCGTACCCGGTCGCTTCCGGACGAATAAGCGATCCGCCCCAATTCAATCCTTTGCCCGTGAGGACGCCGGTGAATTCGTTGCACAGTTTTTTGTATTGGCCAAATAGATACCCGATTTCTCTTCCTCCGACACCGATATCACCCGCCGGCACATCCGTATTTGGTCCAACATGTCGGTATAATTCGCACATAAACGCCTGGCAAAACCGCATGATTTTCAGATCGCTCTTTCCTTTTGGGTCGAAATCCGATCCGCCTTTTCCACCACCCATCGGCAGTGTCGTCAGACTGTTTTTGAAAACCTGCTCGAATGCAAGAAACTTCAGAATACCGAGGGTCACGGAGGGATGGAAACGTAATCCTCCCTTATAGGGACCGATCGCACTATTCATTTGGATGCGGTATCCACGGTTGACATGGACTTCGCCCTGTTCATCAACCCATGGGACCCGGAACATAATGACGCGTTCCGGTTCAATGATACGCTCAAGAATTTTTGCCGATCGATATTCGGGATGACGATCGAGAACGAGCGCTAACGAGTCTGCAACTTCCTGCACTGCTTGATGGAATTCGGGTTCAGCCGGATTCTTCGCCTTCACCTCTGCCATAAGATCTTTAATATAATCTGACATATCTGCCTCCTCTATGATGGTGATTGAGTTATTTTCTGGAACGTAATCCTGGCGAAAATTACGATCATGATGACCAAGAGAACATATGCGATGGCTATGATGGATCAATCGTCCATCGCATGTTATTTACTGAAAGTGTAGGGGAAGAATAGGAAGAAGGATAGTGGTAAACGGATGGATCTTGTGTAGGGAATTCCCTACACAAAAATCGGTGCAGAAATGAACGGAAGATTCATCACGGAGTGTCTCTCACTTGCGGTTTCCAATACTAACCCGAAGGCGTCCCGCCGAGGGAATTAGCGAAATTCTTATGTTCGGCGAGGACGCCCTCGCACTAGTGCATCGATCTGATAGTTCTTTTTGATTGTATAGAGATTTACTTCATTAAGACCATCTTTCCATTGGCGATCAATGATTTCCCGCCACTCAGAGATTGAGCAACAAAGCGATAGAGATACGTACCGCTGGAGATACTCCTTCCTGCTGCATCTTTCGCATTCCACACTACGCTATGATAACCGGCTGACTTCTGTGCCTGCACGAGTGTTGTGACCTTGCGTCCCATCAGATCATAGACCTCAAGTGTAACTAATGCATTCTGAGGCAGTTGATAAGACAGAGTAGTCGTAGGATTGAAGGGATTTGGAAAATTGCCGATTGCAAACTCTGTTGGCAATTGATCAAGCTTGCCGTTGACAAGTTGACCCGGCATTATTCGTGGTTCGGGAAGCGACACTGTACCTACGACAGTGGCAGGCACATAATCGGACGTTGCGCCTTGATAGCACGTTCGGACTTTATAAAACACCATCTCATCTGTCGATGTGCCTGTAGCGATGCAATCAGGATCAGTCCAGGAATTTGAATTGGGTTCAGCAGAAGCGACTAACTCATATGGCTGGTATTTGACTGTGCGATAGATCTCGTAACCTATACCGCTATTCTGATAGGCAGTCCATTGTATGACATATGTTGACCAACGTTGGCGACCGCGGTTACGTTTTGTGGAGGAAGGGGTGTTCGTGAGAAACGGGCTGTATATGTATCATTGCCGGTGGGTAAAAATGTATTGTTGCTCATATTTGTTGATATGGTATTTCCATTTTTCTGCCAATCGATAAATGAGTATTGGATTCCGTCTACCTGTTGCGGCGAAATTGCAGAGACAGCAATGCCATTTCGATATCTGACCTTATTGTGGAGGGATGGAGAGACAATAGTACTTTGTGAAACCGATATCTGTCCACCACTAAAATCATTTTCTACCGTTACGTCATATTCTTCTGAAAAGTTTGCTTGATATGTACCCGCCACCGATGGAATCGATATTCCCATACTCGTTATCAGATTTCCAGGTGTAGACCAATTGTCAAATTTCATCGTATATCCGCTTTGTTGTTGATCATCAATTGCCTGAACAGATACTGGGAATTTATTCCATCTCCAACCGGGCTCGTAGCCCCCAGAGGGGATTGAACGAGTCGTACCGTCCACGATCATGTATCCGTCGTTAAAACTATTATTAAGTGTAATCGCATATATTGGATTGTGGATATTTCGAGTATTTGCCTTATCAGTTGTCGTAAGATAAAGTGTTTGCCCTCTGGAAGCAGGATACATGATAGAAGGAAAATCCAGGTTGCCAATCGTTACATAAAACAAGTGTCCAAATTCATGCAATATTGTTGTCTGGAGATCATATAAATAAGGATCTCCTGAGAGAGACCACTCTGACCAGTTATTAATATAAATAAGGGAAGACGAAGGTGCATGACCTGGTTCACTCCCCAGGTCGGTGAATTCAACATAAATGTTAGGTCCCGATTCATTGTACTCCATCGTAATTACATCGGAGGCATTGGTCCATTCCGTAATTGCCCCACGGATGAGCTCAAGTATTTCATTCCTTATCGAATTTTGATCATAGATCCAGGTATTTCCAGATTTTATACGAGTTGGTAGTGTTCCCGTGAGAGCGACTCGATATTCTACACCGCGCTGAACCTGTTGGGAGAACACAATATCTATGGAGAATACCATCATCGTGAAAATAAGCAGACTCTTTTTCATCAGAATATCCTTTCGTTGTTGGTTTTTGCTCAAATTATTTTGTACCGTTCACAAGGACAAGGAAGCAAAAGAGCCCTATGTGCGAAAATAGTCGCACGAACCGAGGTTAGTAGCCTCGATGCATTATTTGCAGGATGACAGGAACCTATTGTTTCTTTTTCTCTTAAGGCGGTGGTTGCATCACTGCCTTAAGTTTTTTTTATATCTACTTGTGACCTCTCTATTTATTTTCCATGTATTACATAGCTTCTCCAACCATCTGTCCCGGCAATGAATACTTCTATTCCATCAGTCCATACTGCCCAGAAATCTCCCATGCTCTGAAGGTGTTCATATCTAAACCAATCTCTTCCGTTAAAGTGATAGGCTTGCCCGCCTCCACCAACTGCTAAGAAATTATCTCCACTCGTTCCGCCAATATCTATAAAGAATTTTTCTCCCTCCCGATAGTGTATTCTTTCCCAAACACTTCCTGTGTATCTATAAATACCGACTCCACAGGAATAGAGCTTACCATCAAGGAATAATAATTTTGCCGTTCCAAATTTATAATCGATCTGGTTGTAGACAAGTGTAAACGAGTCGACGATTAGCCAATTTTCTCCATTCCACTTATAAATGGAATGATAGGAGGTATCTTCTATACCTACATCTTTCTTATAGCATAAGGCATATACAGCTTGTGGTGAGATTCCTACAATATCATTAATATGATCGATGTTGGCACCTATGGTAGCATTCCGCCAGTTTATCCCATCGTAATGGAAAAGTGTAGGTCCACTTCCTCCAACCCAGATATCATTCGTCGACGCTCCCCAGAGAGCAGTCAAGATTCGTCCGCCAGGAGTTACCATCTCTCGCCATGAGACCCCATCATAATTCATAATGAAACTGCTATCGATAAAGGTCGGTGGAGGATTAGGATTATAATCTGATTTTGAACCAATGATGAAGACATTCTTGGAATTGAAGCCAAATATTTTTCTTAAACTTACTGATCCTTTGATTTGACCCCCGTCAATTATGTGGTAGTTTACATTACTCCAGGACTTCCCATTATAATGAAACACGCAACGACCACCAGATGCATGGCCAGCCGCATAAACATCAGAGGCTGATGTGCCCCAGATATCGTACAACACTAACTGATCAATATTATTCCCGTTGAGGGTATCTATTGTCCAAGAGAGTGCACGTAAATCCTTTACCTTCGTGACTGGTTCAGTGGAGTGTTTGCAGGATAGGCAGGTCAGAAGCAGGAAAGAAAAGAAGAGAAAAGTAGTATTTTTCATAGACCTGTTCGTATAAAAAGACGACTGTTCAAGTATGCACCTTCAACGAAGCTGCTCCTCTTCACAGGCACTTCTTTTTCACGGAGATCGAACGGTTCACAACCTCACATACAGTGCACTGCTACAATATGAAAAAAAAACGAAGTCAAGGTTTTTTTCATTCATGATTGTGAAACTTGATTGCTGTAAGTCTTCTCAATGCGTGCTGTGGCAAAATACCAATGTGAGAAGAGAGACGAGAGATGTGAGATGAAAGTACCAGATTGCAGGAGACAGACTGAAGACAACAGAGAAAAGGAACAAAGCGCCGAACCGTTCACTCAGACCAGGATTACACATTGAAGTGAACGGTTCGATCTCAAGCTTTTAGAACCTTCGGAAGGTCTGTGGATTTATCTGGTAATCCTTCCGAAGGGCGCTCAGGCTCGATGCAATGAATTGGCATCTATTTTCTCCCCGGTTTCAGGATCACACCCTTATTTTTATGTCCATTGATCTTTGCAATCAAAGGAGTATCGAACCGTAAATGACGCACATATTTGTATTCCTCGAGCGGTCGCTGCTCGCGCAGCCATTCCCAGTCGATGAATCCCTCATGATGCATCACACTGACGGTGAAATAGCCGACCCGGAAGGAGGTGATATTCTGGAAGAAATGAGAACCCTGGGAAGGGGTGACATCGATATCCCTGAAACCAGTTTCGACGATAACACGTGCACCGGAGATTTGGTCCCACGAGACCGGTATACCGAGCCATGGATCGAGACTGCCCCATCGGCCAACACCGATTAAAAGGTACGGCCTCCGGTCGTCCACGAGTTTTGAATTGAGCACACTGACCTCATACGCTGCTTCAACGCTGCGACCGCGATCATAGCAATCAATATCGACATAGACGATGTCATACATGTCCTGGATAACTCCATTCCCGAGAACCTGTTGGCTCTGACAGATGAGATCCTCCACCATCACTTTTTCCACATCCAACTCCTCCAGTTCGAGACTCAGAACAAGGGGGCGGATTTGAAGCATGGCGAATTCTTTCGGCAAGACAGGAGGAACATTCATATTCACTGCAAACTCAACTTCAATGTGAGTACCCATACCCCACGAGCCCATCTCAAGGATGAGATCCAGGATCTCGGGAAGCGGGAAGATCTTATGTTTCAAGACAGGAGCGAACGTCACCACACGTTTTCCCATACGAGAAACGCCATCGTAGACCGCTTCATCTTCCGGCGAGTAGGTGGATCCCACGTAGTATATGGTATTATCCTCCTCCGCTTTCATCAGTGTGTACCGCTTCACAAGCTCTTCTGGATTCAGATGGTAGCGATGATCCACTTTCGCCGTTAAGTCGAGAGCAAGAAATTCCTGCTGTGCATTCCGAATAGTTTCTGTGGTTGAAAAGAATTGAAGAAGATGGCGCGGATATTTCGGACAGAAACGAACTGTATTCCCTCCCTCAACCACGGTCTTTCCCAAACCAAGTGCCACCAGGGCAATCCCATCCTCCGACTTCTGCGGAGGAACGGGATAAAAGTTATACGACTTTGCAACTCCGGCAAACTCGGGATAGAATCGATTGTGGTGATTCGAACCAACCATCCGTTGAATGATCACCGCCATTTTTTCTTCTTCAAGCCGATAGGGTGTGGCTTTCATGTAATCTCGCGCCTGTCGGGAATATGTCGAGGCGTACACAAGTTTCACGCTGTCAAGCAATTCCTGCATCCGGACATCGATATCGGGATCGTTGTTCGGAATCATGAACGTCTCGTACACACCGGCGAAGGGCTGGTATTGTGAATCTTCCAGCAGGCTCGATGAACGGACCGCAAGAGGGAAGGTGATGATCTCCAGAAATTCTCTCAGTTTCACCAGCACCTCAGGAGGAAAATACTGGGCGTCGAGAAATCGGGCCTTCAACTCCGTATCGTCATTTGCCTGAAGGACGTAATTGTCGAGCTTATTCTCTTTGAGAAATCTGTCAAACACATCGGTCGCAATCACGACCGCAGAGGGGACACTAATCTCGACCCCTTCAAATCTATCTCTGACACTGTAGTTATTAATGAGCGTATTGACAAAGCCAAGGCCGCGGGCTTTTCCACCAATCGATCCCGTACCAATGCGGGCCAGGCTGTTATGCGGTTCAAACGATTCTTTCGTAAAGTCGGTAATAACGCCACGCTGCCGGCCTTCCCGATATACGCGAATCGAATCCAGCAATTCTCTTCGAAGCTCATAGACGGAGGCAAAGTCTTCAACCTTGTGCGGCCGCAATCGATGGGCGAGCCAGAACTCCGTTCGGGCTTTTAACCAGTTGGAGAAGTGATTCCGCTCAGCATGGTAGCGTATCGATTCATCTGGAACGACCCGTAATTGTTCCTCCAGCGTGATCAGATTTGTCGCTCTCCCAACCTCCGAACCGTCGGTCAGGCGAAAGATAAAATCACCGAAGCCGAAGTTGTTCATCACATAGGCACTCAGTTCATGGAGCAGGCGCGGCGATCCCTTTTGCAGAAAGGCCGTTCCGAATTCACGGGCAAGCTCTGCCGCTTCGACATTACTCGACTGCAGCAGGAATGGAATGTCTTCCCTCTGTTTACGAACAGCACGTGCAAACGCGAAACCAGCCTCAGGATCCTTCACACCATTGTGCAAAAAATTGATATCGGAGATGATGCCGAGGACATAGTTCTCATGCTTTTCAAAATAGGACCATGCTTCTTCGTACGTTGAACAGAGAAGGATTTTCGGCCGTGCACGCATTCGGAGAAACCGGTGTGTGAGATTAATCCCTTCGGAAATCAACCGGCGCGATTGATTGAAGAGTTCGGTATATAGTAATGGGAGGTAGGAAGAGTAGAACGTCACATCATCTTCGACAAGGATGATGCATTGAACACCGACATTTTTCGTATCGCTCTCGACGTTCAGTTTGTCCTCAATATACTTGATCATGGCAACAAGCAAACGATAGTCGCCATGCCAGATAAAAATACGATCGAACATCGAAGTGTCCGAACTGGTTGTCAGTTCCAGGCGCTCACGATTGTCATACGCCAGCAAGAGAATTGGCGTTTCGATTCCCATGCTCTTGACGCGTTGGGCAAACCGAATCACATGCATATCCTCGATATGCAACGTTGTGATGATAAGGTCGAAATGTTCTCCCGCTGCGAGCAGCTCGAATGCTTCATCGCCGCTTGTGACATGGGTAATTTCGGGCGGGTGACTGAGGTTGAGAACCTGGAACTCCGAACGGATCAACTCATAGAGCTGGCCATCTTCCTCAAAAAGATACTGATCGTACAGGCTTGCCACCAACAGAATGTCGCGCACCTTATACCGCATTAATTTCTGAAACGATTTAATGCGGCTTCCATACACATCTTCAAGGTTTAGTTGATCAAGACGTTCCATAGAGTATCATTTTAGAAGATTCGTATTTACTCAATATGTCTAATTATGTATTGCATGTCTCATTTTTTTCTCCACCCCCCCAAAGGGGGCCGGCCCGCTCCACCGAAGCGGGAGCGAGGCTAGAGGGAGATTTCGAAGATTTTCTTTCTCTTGAGTAAAACCAAATCCCCCTTCCTCCCTTTATGAAAGGGGGAAATTTACTCCTCATACGTACGTCTGTTCAGTATCCAATTGATACAGTGTTTTACTCAGGTGATACAGAAGTCACATTGAGCCAGTGAATATCATGCTAAGCAATTACGAAAATTCAAAAACATTTACCGCAACAGGAATCTGGTCAACAAGCAACATTGCCACAGAGTCACCGAGAACACAGAGAACATCATTTAAAATTATTGACAAGAGAACAAACATCTATCATTCTCGGTGACCTCCGTGTCTCCGTGGTGGACTTTTCGGCCAGGTTTCTAGCCCCACCCTAATATAAAAAAAGAACGCGCAGGAAGGCAATGAACCTTTCTACGCGTTGAAGAATGTGCGCATGGAACAATGAGTTATACCAAACCCTGCTCCAGCATAGCGTTGGCAACCTTTAAAAAGCCGCCAATATTTGCACCAACCACATAATTCCCCGGCTGACCGAATCGTTCCGCGGTCTGGACACAGGTCTTATGAATGTTGATCATAATCTGATGCAAACGCTGATCGACCTCTTCCCTCGGCCAGGGGAGGCGCATGCTGTTCTGACTCATCTCCAGTCCAGACGTAGCAACACCACCGGCATTGGATGCCTTGCCGGGAGCGAAAAGGATTCCGGCATTGTTGAAGATTTTAAATCCTTCCATCGTGGTCGGCATATTGGCACCTTCGCAGACACACATACAACCATTCTTGACAAGTTCCTGAGCATCTTGTTCATTCAACTCATTCTGCGTAGCACACGGAAGCGCAATATCGACCTTTACACTCCAAGGTCGTCGATTCGGAACAAATTCAGCCTTGAATTTTTCGGCATAGTCTTTCACCCGATCATTTGCACTCGCCCGAAGCTCGAGCATATAGTCAACCTTCTCGCCCGTCACTCCATCTTTATCATAGACGAATCCATCTGGTCCGGAGAGAGTTACAACTTTACCGCCGAGCTGGTTCACCTTGAGAACGGCACCCCATGCAACGTTCCCGAATCCGGAAACAGCAACAGTTTTTCCCTCAAAGGTTTGCCCCTTGGTCTTGAGCATTTCCTGTGTAAAGTAAACAACACCAAATCCTGTTGCTTCAGGACGGATAAGCGAACCACCCCAATTCAATCCTTTACCCGTGAGGACGCCAGTGAATTCTTTGGTAAGGCGTTTGTACTGACCGAAGAGATATCCGATTTCGCGTCCACCGACTCCGATATCGCCGGCTGGAACATCAATGTCGGCACCAATGTGCCGGTATAACTCCGTCATGAAACTCTGGCAGAAGCGCATCACTTCGTGATCGCTTTTTCCTTTCGGATCGAAGTCCGATCCACCCTTGCCGCCACCCATAGGAAGTGTGGTGAGACTATTTTTGAAGACCTGTTCGAAGGCAAGGAATTTCAGGATGCTTAACGTGACCGAGGGGTGAAATCGTAATCCACCTTTGTAGGGGCCGATTGCACTGTTCATCTGAATACGGAATCCACGGTTCACATGGATGTCGCCCTGATCATCCATCCAGGGGACACGGAAAATGATTACACGTTCCGGCTCGACGATCCGTTCCAGAATTCGTGCTGCGCGATATTCAGGATGACGCGCAAATACCGGTTCGAGTGATTCGAAGACTTCTTCTACAGCCTGAAGAAATTCAGGTTCATTTGCATTCTTCGCTTTTACCTGTGCGTATACATTGTTAATATATTCGGACATACATTCCTCACAATTTCTCTATTATGGTTAACCAGTCACGATCGGTTGGTTGGCGCATCCACCCGACTTCTTCTATTTTCAAACAATTAGAAAGAAGCAGTGCGAATCTGGGATACAAATATATATTCTTTTTTCAGAGAGGGCAATAGAAGATTCTGCTCCGGTATTAAGAATTCCTAATTATCGATACTGCGAACGAGAGCAGGTGTTGATAAAAACACAAAAGGGACAATCTTGTTGGAATTGCCCCTTTTGTTTTGCATCATATCTTCGAATTACTTAATCAAAATGACTTTTTTAGAAGAGATGTAACGTTGCGTGCTTTCAACCGATTCCGTGAAAAGCCTCACTAAATAGATTCCGCTCGGCTCGCTGTTGGCAACCCAACGCACTTCATAGTATCCCTGTGAGCGTTCACCATCGATGAGCTCAGCGACCACTTTCCCAAGCATATTAACAACTTCAAGCCTGACCTTGCTCCGTTCCGGAATACCAAAACGAATCTTGGTTGATGGATTGAAGGGATTCGGATACGCTTCATGCAAGATGAGGTCATCCGGAACCAGGTTTAAGAACTCCTCGATACCCGTCGGAGTAGAAGTGTCCACGGTGAAGGCATTTGATAGCGTTCCAGAACCTCCACCGGGCGCTCCGTTTGTCACAACAACAGAACGTGCGCCGGTTGCGGCTGTGGTGGCAATCGTAATGTTTGCGGTGAGCTGCGTCGGGCTTGTGACAAGAACCTGATTCACCACGATATCCGCGCCAAAGCTTACTGTAGTCATGCCCGTTGCAAAATTCGATCCTGTTACAACCACATTCAGTTTGCTGCCGCGTCCAGCTTTTGCAGGTTGAATGCCCACAATACTCGGAAGTGCGTTACCGACAGTAAAGAGATTCGATTTCATGACCGTCCCTCCACCAGGGGAGCTATTGATTATCCAAATATCTCTCGCTCCAAGCAAAGCATTCATACTGATTATGATATTAGCCGTCAATTGTGTCATGCTATTTATGGAAAGAGAATTTATTGTGATCCCTGCATCTCCTGCAAAGCTCATTGATGTCACACCTGGGAAAAAATTGGATCCGGTCGCAGTGAGATTCATTGTCTCGCCGCGATTACCGCTCGAGGGTGAAACCGATAGAAATGTAGGCGCCGGATTGGTTATAGAGAATGTTTGCGAGGATACAATAGAACCCCCACCTGTAGCTACATTCGTAGCCGTAATTGTGCGAGGACCGGTCACCGCCTCATATCCAATCGTGAGATTGGCAGTGAGTTGTGCCGGACTGTTGACAGTAACGGAATTCACTGTAACGCCGATTCCAAAGTTGATGCTCGTTACCCCCTGGATGAAGTTTGTGCCTGTGATGACAACATCTAATGTCTGTCCCCTCATACCCGAAGTTGGAGTGAAGCTGGTGATTGCTATTGCTGAGCTGATAGCAAATTCCGAAAGAGGGCGACGCCAGACAGCGCTTCCACCAGTCCCGGCATAGAGGTTACTTCCACTCACTACCAATGCATTGATCGTCAGATTATTCAATCCGGTGCTTACAGAATACCAATTTGTGCCATTGTTCGTTGAGAGGTATACGCCTCCGCTATAAGTTCCGGCAAAGAGATTGGACCCGCTTACTGCGAAGGTCTGGGTCTCACTCGTTGAGACATTTGTCAGTTTGCTCCAACTGATTCCATCATCCGACGAAGAATAGATCATTCCTGCGCCTAATCCTGCAAATATTTTCCCTTCACACATGCCAAGAGAATAGATGTGTTCCTTCGAGAGATCACCTGAAGTAGGCCCCACCCAATTCGCTCCGTCATCTGTTGATCGATAAACACCGCTTCCTGTTCCAACAAACACGATTCCATTTTTTGCTATGAGGCAGTTAACACTCTTGTTTGTTAAACCGGTATTCATCGGGAGCCAGCTCGCTCCATAATTGTCGGAACGAAAAACTCCTCCTCCGTAAGTTCCAGCAAACAGTTTTTGACCATTGACTGTAAGCGCTCTAACATCAGATGTTGTCAATCCTGTATTCACAGAATTCCAGGTCGATCCCTTATCATTAGAAAAATACACTCCATTTTTCGTTCCGATAAAAAACCTGCTATCGCTGATTAATATGCGAGTGATATATATCTCAATACCCGAATTCGCAGGCTCCCAAATTATTCCATCATTTGTCGATCTATGGACACCGTCATTGGTGGTGCCTGCATAAATTGTTGTTCCATCGGCAGCTAAAGCTATAACAGTGGAGGCGTTGATCCCATCACTGGCAGAGGTCCAATTAACGCCATCGTTAGTAGAACGAAATACACCTCGACTCCATGTACCAGCAAAGAGAGCGCCTCCATTGAGAAAGAGGCAAGCGATGGCATTGCTTTTCAATCCAGAAGTGTACACATCCCAGCTCGATCCATTATTGGTTGTTCGATATACTCCGCCACCCCAACTGCCGACATAGATTATTCCTCCCGAGGCAGTCATAGAATAAATGCTCTTATTTGGTATCCCTGAATTCACCTCCGACCAGCTTGCTCCATCATCGGTAGAACGGAAAATACCGCCACCCCAGGTCCCGGCAAAAAGATTTCCCGCAGTGGCAGCGAGACAATACACACTTGTATTAGTCAACCCTGTGCTTTTCGAGACCCAACTTGTGCCGTTATCGGTTGTGCGAAAAACGCCATTATAGGTTCCTACGAAAATACTTCCATTGTAGATAGCGAACGAGTATATAATATTATCTGTCACCCCGGTATTTGCCGGACTCCAACTTGCCCCATTATCTGTTGAACGAAAAACTCCTCCTCCGTTAGTCCCTGCAAAAAGAAAAGATCCGTTAACAATAAGAGTACGAATGCTGAGATTGGTCAATCCGGAGTTCGATACAGTCCAATTAGCCCCATTGTCGATAGAGCGAAAAACACCTCCACCATAAGTGCCGGCAATTACATTTGCGCCACTAATGGCAAGAGCATACACTCTACTGGATGTCAGTCCTGTGTTTACCGAAATCCATTTTGTGCCATTATCCGAAGACCGAAAGATTCCGCCATGTGTTCCAACAAATAGATTTGAGCCGCTTACTGCAAAACAATTGATAGGTCCACCTTGCGGTCCACTTGTGGGTATCCACTGGGAGAATGCAAAGGAGGGGCAGATAAGAAAAAACAGTACGATACTGAAGCGTGATGAGGTGTGCATAAAGAATCTCCATAAGAATGAGTGGTGGGAAAAGAAAGAGACACATAAAATCGATACGCTATGATATTTCTATAACGGTTCTCGGAATCAGAGCTTAAGGGAGGTATGGATATTCTCGTGTACTCCTAATTACCTAAGCTGTGACTTTTGCAGCGATGCAACCTTGATCTTCGAGGACACATATACATGCTCGCTGACGTTCTTCGTGCTTCCGCCCAAAAAATGCCTGCCTGCTGCTTGCCTGTCGGCAGGCAGGGCGGACAAGCAGGTGAGCCTGCAATTATACTAACGATTACGCTGAGTAGTTACATGAAATTCTATCCTGATGAAATAGTCTCTATTTAATTTTCCTCCGTTATTTAATGAGTATTACTTTTTTCGATGCTACATACCGTTGTGTGCTTTCAACCGATTCCGTAAAGAGCCTCACCAAATAGATTCCGCTCGGCTGGCCGTTGGCAACCCAACGCACTTCATAGTAGCCCTGTGAGCGTTCACCATCGATTAGCTCAGCGACCACTTTCCCAAGCATATTAACAACTTCAAGCCTAACCTTGCTCCGTTCCGGGATACCAAAACGAATCTTGGTCGATGGGTTGAAGGGATTGGGGTATGCTTCATGTAAAATGAATTCTGTCGGCACAATCGACAGCAGATCCTCGATCCCCGTTGGCGTTGTGGTCGTGACTGTAAATGCATTCGCCAGGATCGCAGGTCCTCCGCCCGGCGTTTTATTCGTGACCGTCAGTGTCCGTGCTCCCGTTGTGGCTGTGGCACTAATCGAGATGCTCGCCGTCAGTTGTGTCGGACTGGTGACGGTAAGTGTATTCACCGTGACGTCGCTGCCCAGGTCGATTGTGGTAACCGTCTGCTCAAAGTTCGTACCGCTAATAGTGAGATTGAGCTTACTCCCACGGCCTGCTTGATTCGGTGCAACTGCGGTTACCGTTGGAAGTGCATAGCCAACAGTGAAGCCATCGGTGAGCGAGATCGTGCCACCACCCGGTGCCGCATTGGTGACCGATACAGCACGAGCACCAACAGTTGCAGTCGGAGCGATGACGACCGATGCCGTCAATTGAATCGGACTTGTAACTGTTGTCGTGGAGACCGTGATATCCGCGCCAAAGTTCACCGTCGTGACGCCCATGATGAAGTTCGTGCCAGTCAGTGTCACCGCGACCGTCTGTCCGCGCAGACCCAGCGCCGGAGTGAGGCTTGTGAGCGTTGGAGCTGGATTGCCGACTGTAAATTGGCCAGATAATGTCACGGTGCCACCACCAGGAGCAGCATTCGTTACTACGATATCACGAACTCCAGGAGTGGCGGTAAGTCCGATTGCGATCTCAGCGGTGAGCAGCGTATCAGATGATATTGTGAGTGTATTTACTGTAATATTCGATCCCACACTGAGTGTGGTTACTCCAGTAATAAATCCTGAACCGCGCAGTGTTATTGAGAGCGTTTGGCCTCGACTGCCGGTTGTTGGTAAGACAGCAAGTGCTTTCGGCGCCGGATTTCCAGAGACACTAAAGCCATTACTCAATTGTGTTTCCCCTCCACCAGGTGCAGCATTAATAACCTTGATCATCCTTGTACCAATAGCGGCTGCCACACTGATCTTGATCCGTGATCTCAACTCCGTAGTGCTTGTGATCGTCGTTGAGAGAACAGAAATATCGGGACCGAAATCAACCGAAGTAATCCCATCGAAGAAGTTCGTACCAGTTACTGTGACCTCCAATGTCTCAAGCCGCAGTCCTGAAACGGGAGCAAGACTAACGATCGTTGCCAATGGATTGTTGATAGCAAACTGTTTGCTTAAGGTCGCACTTCCTCCACCCGGAGGTGCGTTGGTCACAATCACATCACGAGGGCCTGTAGCTGCATCGAGCGCAACTGTGACACTCGCTGTCAACTGTGTTCCACTATTTACAGTCGTCGTGTTCACCGTGATGCCGGTGCCGAAACTCACTTCGGTCACTCCGGTCTGGAAGTCGCTTCCCGTGATGACCACATCCAGCGTTTGACCACGATTCGCAACAGCAGGTGCAATCGCTGCCACTGTCGGAAGTGGATTCCCTATCACGTTCAGCACATTCGTTAACGTTGCTGCACCTCCACCAGGACTCGGATTTGTTACCGATACCGTTCGTGCTCCCGGCACTGCACTCGATGGTATGACAATAGTCGCTGTGAGCTGTGTCGGTGAATTCACCGTAACTGACTGCACTGTCCCATTCGGAACCACACTGACTGACGTCACTCCGGATAGGAAATTCGTACCAGTGAGTGTCAATGTGAATGTCTGTCCAAGTGTCACTGTCGTCGGTGCAATCGAGGATAAGGTGGGTATTGGATTCACAACAACGAGAGCCGCAGTTTGTACTGCACTTCCTCCTCCCGGTGAAGGATTTGTTATCGTCATCGAGACAGGTCCGGAGGCTGCTGCCGCGGGAACTGTAATATACACCGTCGCTTGCGTCGCGGTGTTCACCTTCACC